>NZ_FYBS01000006.1:0-203179 GCF_900186185.1 Listeria sp. ILCC797 | reverse complement strand
TTTCATTGTCTGGTAGTTATGGCGAGAAGGTCACACCCGTTCCCATCCCGAACACGGTAGTTAAGCTTCTCTGCGCCGATGGTAGTTGGGGGCTTCCCCCTGTGAGAGTAGGTCGCTGCCGGGCAATGTATTATTCCACAGTAGCTCAGTGGTAGAGCAATCGGCTGTTAACCGATCGGTCGTAGGTTCGAGTCCTACCTGTGGAGCCATTTTTTTGTGCATTAGTTGCCGCTTTAGCTCAGTTGGTAGAGCGCTTCCATGGTAAGGAAGAGGTCGCCGGTTCAAACCCGGCAAGTGGCTTCTTGGATGTTAATTACTTCATAGGCCGGCTTAGCTCAGTTGGTAGAGCAACTGATTTGTAATCAGTAGGTCGCGAGTTCGACTCTTGCAGCCGGCATCAGAATTACATTTAAATGGTTGAAACCTTGCAGTGGATTGCGAGGTTTTTTTGTTTGTGATAAAGAAAGATTGAACCAGATGTATTTTTTTATTATACTAGTAGTATAAATTTTTAAGGGAGTTGAGATTTTGAAAGATAAAAAGCGGCGGATTATAACAGAAGCGAAAAATATTTTTCGAAAAAAAGGATATTTATTGACTTCTGTAGCGGATATTGTTGAGGCAAGTGGGATTTCAAAAGGCACTTTCTATAATTATTTTACTTCTAAAGAGGAATTGGCTATTGTTATTTTTAAACAAGAGTATTCTGTTCTTTATCAGAAGCTGGACCGGGCGATGGGGGACCAGGCGGGGGGGATGAAGGAGAATTTTGCGTCTTGTGTGGAGCTTTTGATTACTTTTCATACGAAGAATGCAGAGATTTTGAACATTAGTTTTTCACAGGCGATGATTGATGATGATTTTAATCAGTTTTTGGCGAGCGTTCGTTTGAGGAGTTTGGAATGGATTAAAAATCAGATTTTACTTGTGTATGGTGAGGATACTAGGCCGTATGTGAATGATTTGACGATGCTGCTCACTGGAATGACATTTATGTTTGTGTTTGCGACTTCTAAGACGGAGGAGGGGAAACGACGGATACAGGATGTTGTGAAGTATGTGCTGAACCGGATGGACGCAGTTGTGGGGGATTTGAAGGAAACAGGGGATATTTTAATTACGGAGCAAGATGTAGCGTGTTTTATTCCTAGCCATTTGGATCTTAAGAAGCGCAGAATGGTGGAACTTCGGAAAACGATTGATCAACTTTTAGGGAAAATTGAAGAGCAAGATGTGGCGGAGTCGGACAAGTGGCAGTATAAGGAGTCACTCAATGCGCTCCTTTCGGAAATTAATAACCGCGAAACACCACGAGATTTTATGATTCAAGGCGCACTGCTTTATTTGAAACAGCAGGCACCAAAAGCATTAGACCGAGAAATTCAGGTCCTCGAGATGCAAATTAATTCACTTTTATAAATAAATGTACGGGTTGGTCATTTTTTATTGACTTATAAGTTTTATTAGATTATACTACTCTTATTCATTTGGAAAACGAGTGAAGGAAGGGGAACTATAATTGAATACTATTGCAGCGGAAAAACCTGTAGATGTACATGGAAAGCCGTTTAATCGAAATCTCCTCGTAGTGACGATGGTAATTGGTGCGTTTGTTGCGGTACTTAACCAAACGCTACTAGCTACGGCGTTACCGATGATTATGAAAGATTTGGATATTACGGCAGCTACAGGACAGTGGCTTACGACAGCCTTTTTACTTACAAATGGGATTATGATTCCTATTACAGCTCTTTTAATTGAAAAAATTAGTTCTAAAGTTTTATTTATTACGGCGATGGTTGTTTTCACAATCGGGACTGTTATTGCGGCATTAGCCGGTTCATTTCCAGTGTTATTAACTGGGCGGATTGTTCAGGCGGCTGGTGCAGGTATTATGATGCCATTACTACAAACCATTTTCTTACTTATTTTCCCTCGTGAAAAAAGAGGGGTTGCAATGGGGGTTATGGGTCTAGTTATTGCTTTTGCGCCTGCAATTGGGCCGACGTTATCTGGGTGGATTGTTGATTCGTACGATTGGCGCGTCCTGTTTTGGGTGTTAGTTCCAATTGCCGTGTTCGACGTAATTCTAGCTTTTTTCGGTATGAAAAAAGTGGTTACGCTGAAAGATACGCGTATTGATGTTTTATCCATCATTTTATCCACAATCGGGTTTGGTTCTTTGCTTTACGGGTTTAGTTCTGCAGGGAACGATGGTTGGTCGGATGCGACGGTGATTACAACGCTTATTGTGGGCGTTGTTGTGATTTTCCTTTTTGTTTTCCGTCAATTAAAAATTGAAAATCCGATTCTTGAGTTTCGGGTATTCCGTTATCCGATGTTTTCGTTATCGGTTGTGCTAGGTTCGATTGTTACGATGGCGATGATTGGCGCGGAAATTGTGTTGCCGCTTTATATTCAAAATATTCGCGGGGAATCGGCGCTTCAATCGGGTCTGCTTCTGCTACCGGGAGCACTTGTGATGGGGGTTATGAGTCCGATTACAGGGATTATTTTTGATAAAATCGGCGCGAGATTGCTGGCGATTACGGGGCTTACAATTTTAACAGCCGGAACGATTCCATTTATTTTCTTGACGGCGGATACGCCACTTTGGTATATCATGCTATTTTATGCGATTCGTTTCCTAGGGATTTCCATGGTTATGATGCCGGTCAGCACGGCGGGTATGAATGCACTGCCGAATGAGTTGATTAATCACGGTTCGGCTGTGAATAATACGATTCGCCAAATTGCGGGGTCAATTGGGACGGCGGTGCTTATAACGGTGCTTACGAACGTGACCAAAAACGATATGCCAGGAAAAGAACTTATGGCGACCAATCCGCAAGACTTTGCGCAAAAAGCATTGGATGCGAGCTTAAATGGGATGACGGCGGCCTTTTTAGTGGCAGTCATTTTCTCAGCGCTAGGTATGATTTTAAGTTTCTTTATTAAAGATCGTCCAAAAGAAGCTGTTGTTAAAAAATATGAAAATGAAGCCAATTCGTAAGTAAGGCTTGCTTGAAAAATCCCGTTCCAGTTCTGGAACGGGATTTTTCAAAGAAACGAATCGTATTTATATTGTTCAATCGCGCAACTGATGGTATAGTTTAAAGGAATGTGAGGTGGCGTTTTTGAAAATACGTGAGATGGAAAATGCGGACTTGACGGCGCTTCGGGCGCTGTATAATGAAGTTCGCGCCAAGGAATTTGATTGGGAGAAAGAAGAGCAGATTTCCGAAAGAGACTTTGACCGGGATACAGACGGCGAGCGGGTGCTCGTTTTAGAACAATCGGGTGAGGTTTTGGGATTTGTCGGGATTTATGAGCCGGAGAATTTTATTCACCACTTGTATGTTAGTCAAAATGCGCGGGGTGCCGGGGTTGGACGGCAATTAATTCAGGCAGCGCTTGCTACTTCGCATGATGCCTTTACGTTGAAGTGTGTCGCAGAAAATAAAAAGGCGCTTCTTTTTTACGAAAAATTGGGTTTTAAGAAGGTTTCGGAAGGTATTTCAGAAGATGGTCGCTATTTTGTGCTAGAAGGGAGATTTTAAGATGAAAGTGGGATTTATTGGAGTTGGCAACATGTCTTCGGCAATTATTCGCGGACTTGTGCGGGAAATGCGCGCGGAGGATATTTTTGTTTACAACCGGACGGCGGCGAAAGCGGAGGCATTTGCTTTGGAAACGGGCGTTCAAGTGAAACAGACGGCGGAAGACTTAATTCGCGCGGTGGACGTTGTAGTGCTTGCGGTTAAACCGTATGTCTTCGAATTGATTTTGCCAGATTTAAAAGCGGTTTTAGCGGAGAGAAAACCACTCGTCGTTTCAATTGCAGCGGGACTTGATCTCGCGGCGCTCGCAGAACTGGCAGGATCTGACTTAAAAATCATGCGCGTCATGCCGAATGTGAACGCGACAATCGGGGAATCAATGACGGGCGTTTGCGGAAATTCGCTTACAACGGATGAAGACAAAACAGCGGTGGAGACTATTTTTTCTGCCGTTGGGGAAGTTGCTTTTATCGAAGAAAAGAATTTCAGCGCATTTACAGCGAT
This sequence comes from Listeria sp. ILCC797, assembly GCF_900186185.1. Taxonomy (NCBI): domain Bacteria; kingdom Bacillati; phylum Bacillota; class Bacilli; order Caryophanales; family Listeriaceae; genus Listeria; species Listeria sp. ILCC797. The sequence goes on along the minus strand of NZ_FYBS01000006.1, from coordinate 199,115 downwards.
TGCGGGGAGCTCGCCGGCGTTCATCTACATCTTTATTGATTCGCTTGCGAGGGCTGGGGTTAAAGCTGGTTTAGCGAAAAAAGAGGCGCTTCGTATGGCGTCACAGGCCGTGCTCGGGAGCTCCAAAATGATTTTGGAAAGCGGGACTCATCCGTATGAATTGGTGGATCAAGTTTGCTCGCCAGGAGGCACGACAATCGCCGGAGTGAGTAGTTTGATGGACGATGCGTTTGTTGCGACTGTGATGCATAGCGTAGCGGCGACCATAAACCGAGAAGCAGAATTAAGTAAAAAGTAAACGTTCATTATTTTTTCATACTTTTTACATAGTCTTGTAAAAAGCGAATTGTACTATAAAGTTACAAGCTAATAACATACTCTTTTTCATAAGATGTATATCTCCCAAAGAATAACCAATGCGGTTTCCCTTTTTCTTCCGCATTGGTTTTCTTTTGCGCTCAAAAATGTTAAATTTGTATGTAATGGAATATATGTCATTTTTAAGAGGGAATAGCATGATAAAGAAAGTAACAGGTATTTTGCTAGCAATCGTTGCGATTGCTGGAATCATCAATGAAGCGGAAAATCACGGTGTATATTTTCCAAACGAAAATTTGTTTGCATTCTCGGGCTATTTGACAGAAGTCGCAGGTTGGATTAACTCGATTTTACTGCTAGTTATTGGCGGTATTTTCTTTTTCAATAAAGATAATCAGTCATTTGTCATGTTTCTTTCGCTGTTTCTAGCCGCATTTTCAGCGATTATGGGTTTTGTTTTTGCAAGCACATATACCACGTTCCACATTCGCCCGTTTGCGAGTGTATTCGCACTCATCATCGGATTATTTTATTATACGAAATGGAGCAAAGAATAGGAGCCTAAGAGCTTCTTTTTTTATGGGAAAAAGGGTTAGGCTTTCTTACAAAAGGATATATAGATAGAAAGAAACACGGGAGGTGAGAGTTTATGGGAACAAATTGGTTCGCAGCCATTACAGTTGGTTCACAAAATGTTATTTTAAAAATCATGGATATGCGCAAACAAACCGTTTTAGAGTACATAAAAGCAGAGGTTTCAATTGGGACGGATATTTTTAATGGTGGGAAGATTGAGCTCGAAACGGTTGAAGCCACATCTGTTGCGCTTTCTGGTTTTGTTAATATTATGCGTGAGTATGCGATAGAGGACAGTCTAGCGGTGGCTGTTTCGGCGATTCAAGAAGCGTCAAATGCGGAATATGTAAAGGAACAAATTCGGCTTAGGACGGGGCTCGAACTGGAATGGTTGTCCAATTCGGAGGAGCGATTTTTGCATAGTCAGGCGGCGGCAAATGCGACGCAAAATTTTAGTGAGCTGATTCAAGAAGGCACGATGCTCATTGATATTGGCACGGGGAGCATTCAACTTACGGTTTATGATGAAGGCAATTTTATGTTCTCACGAAATATTAAACTCGGCCCCTTGCGTGTACGGGAACTTTTATCGGAGCTAAAGGAGCGGACGAGTAATTTTGCCGATTTACTTGAGGACTTTATTTTTAGTAAAATCCGTGATTATGCGCAATTTGCACCGAAAGATGTAGCGTATAAGCATTTCATTTTGATTGGCACCGACTTGCTGTTTTTTAAAAGGGCCTTTGTAGAGAAGGCAGAGGACAAAATCACAGAAGCCTATTTTGCCGCGCTTTATGCGCATATACTGGAAACTCCGGAAAAAGTTTTAGCCAAAAAGTATGAACTTTCGTTTGATTCGATTTCGCAGTTACTCCCGTCGGCGATGCTTTTAAAAGAGCTTCTGAAGGTGACGCAGGCGTCTGAAATTTTGCTTTCTGATGCGGAGCTTGTGGACGGGATTTTGGTGGAGGAGATGATTCGGCAGAAAAAGTTAACGCTATCCCATGATTTTTCGAAAGATATTGTGATGTCGGCGCGAAATATTGCGGTTCGGTACAAGACGGACCGAAAACATGCGGAAGCGGTGGAGAAATTTGCACTGCATCTTTTCGACCAATTAAAGCCGATTCACGGACTGACAAAACGTGAGCGTTTATTGCTTCAGATTGCCGCGATTTTGCAAGATATTGGAAGCTACATTGATATGAATAATCATTATGCGCATTCAGAATATATTATTTTAGCGACGGAAATTCTCGGTTTATCGGCAGAGGAACTCCAAATGGTTGGCGCGATTGCGCGTTACCATAGTACGGAAACGCCATCGCTTAATTTGCATCATTTTGAGAAGCTGCCGATTGAAAACCGGCTCACGACAGCGAAACTGACAGCAATTTTACGGTTAGCCGATTCTTTGGACGATAGCCATCAACAAAAAGTGACGAAAATCTCGCTTTCTTTGAAAAAAGAACACGTTTTAATTTCTGTGTGGGCGGACGATGATTTAATGCTTGAAAAGTGGACTTTTAATGAAAAAGCTGGCTTTTTTGAAGAAGTATACGGCATCAAAGCGCATTTGAAAGAAAAGGGTGAACAAAAATGAGTGAGGATAAAGTGAATTTCATTAATCGGGAACGAAGCTGGCTTGCTTTTAACGACCGTGTTTTAGAAGAAGCGCGTGATAAAAATAATCCACTGCTTGAACGGATTAAATTTTTGGCGATTACGGCGAGCAATTTAGATGAATTTTTCATGGTGCGCGTAGCTAGTTTGAAAAAAATGGTTTCCGTCGGCTTTGAAGAACGCGATGCCGCAATGCTTACGCCAAAAGAACAGCTCACAGAAATCGCCGAAGTGACACATAAAATGGTGGATAAGCAGTACCGAACTTGGAATCGGACGCTTAATAAACGGTTACAGGAAAAGCAAATTCGCTTGCTGCAAATGGACCAGCTTTCAGAGCGGGCGCGAACATTTGTGCATCATTTCTTCGAGCAAGAAGTTTACCCAGTTGTCACCCCCATGGCCGTCGATTCATCCAGACCATTTCCACTCATCGTGAACACGAGCATCAACATAGCAGTCTTTATTCACAAAGAAGGCAATCCAAAAAAGAAGGAATTCGCAACAGTTCAAGTGCCAAACATTTTCTCACGGCTGGTTAAACTCCCCTCTACGGAAGGCGAACACGATTTTATTTTACTCGAGGAGATCCTCATCTATTATTTACAACGCTTTTTCGTAGGTTACGAGATTAAAGAAACCGCGTGTTACCGGGTGATGCGCAACATGGATATGGACGTTGCGGAAAAAGATACGTCTGATTTGCTGAAAGAAATTGAAGAGCAACTTAAAAAGCGTGAACGTAGCAATGTCATACGCCTAGAGGTCGACGCGAATATTAGTAAACATTTAAACAAAAGGCTAATAAAAGCTCTAAAAGTGAGTGACGAGGACATTTATTTGATTAAAGGACCGCTTGATTTGACGTTTCTAAATAAGCTGGCGAGTGCGGTTGATGACGAGAAGCTGCTCTATAAGCCATTTAAGCCATATGTGGAAACGGATTTGGTGCAAGCTGATTTGTTTGCAAAAATTAAGGAGCGGGATTACTTTTTTCATCATCCATATGATTCATTTGAGCCGGTGATTGAATTTGTGCGGCAAGCGTCAGCCGATGAGGCGGTTTTGGCGATTAAGATGACGCTTTACCGAGTGTCGGGTGACTCACCAATTATTAAATATTTGGGCGAAGCGGCTGAAAACGGGAAGCAGGTGACAGTTCTTGTAGAGGTGAAGGCGCGCTTTGATGAGGAAAATAATATTCACTGGGCGCAGGAACTCGAAAAGGCAGGCTGCCACGTGATTTATGGGCTTGTCGGATTGAAGACACATTGTAAATTGACGCTTGTTGTGCGGCGGGAAGAAGATGGCATCAGGCGTTATATGCACATGGGAACGGGCAACTATAATGATATGACGGCGAAATTTTACACGGATATGGGAATTCTAACGGCTAACGCGGAAATGGGCATTGATGCCACGAACATTTTTAACATGCTTTCAGGCTATTCGGAACCCCCGTTTTTCTATGAACTTGTGATTGCGCCACTTTGGTTGCGCGACATGCTTCTTGACCTGATTCAGCGCGAAATAAAAGCGGTGGAACAAGGAAAACCCGGCTTTATCCAGATGAAAATGAACTCTTTATCCGATTCGGAAATGATTGAAGCGCTTTACAGAGCGTCTTCTGCGGGCGTTAAAATCAAGCTAATTGTGCGCGGAATTTGCTGCTTGAAGCCTGGAGTGCCCGGCCTGAGTGAAAATATTGAAGTACACTCCATTGTTGGGCGTTTTTTAGAACATAGTCGGATTTATCATTTTGGCGCAGCAGGGGGCGACTTGCTTTACTTATCCAGCGCCGATTTAATGCATCGCAATTTAAACAGAAGAGTGGAGTTGATGTTTCCGATTCGTGAAAAAGCCATTCGAGAGCAAATTAAGCTGGAGTTTGCAGAAATGTTTCACGATAACGTGAAAACACGGAAATTGCTCGCAGACGGCTCTTACCAAAGTTTAGACAAGCGCGGTCGACCACCGTTTAACGTCCAAGAATTGCTCATGGACCAAGCGACGAAGAAAAAGCTAGCAAAACGAGCTGATAAAAACATACAAGCACGAATATTTGAGCCTATTGTTGGGCGTGAAAATGAGGAGGAATAGGTATGGAACACTTTGGCGTAATTGACTTAGGGTCAAACTCGGTGCGAATGACGATTACGAAAATAAACGATGATGCCACTTTCGAGGTCGTTTGCCAAGAAAAAGAAATGGTGCGCTTGTCGGAAAAAATGGGGGAGGAAAAAATTCTTCGGGACAATGCGATGAAACGAACTATTGCGGCATTAAAACGCTTTCGGGAAAAAAGCCTTGAATTTGATTCGCTAACGCTCCGCGCACTAGCAACCGCAGCCACACGTCAAGCAACCAATCAAAAGAAGTTTTTAGAGCGCGTTAAGAAGGAGGCGAACGTTGAATTAGAAGTGATTGAAGGGTCTAAAGAAGCGTATTACGACTATTTGGGCATCATTAATACATTGCCGGTAACCAATTGTGTCATTATTGATACTGGCGGTGGCAGCACGGAGCTCGTTTTAGTCCAAAATGGTCGGGCCGTGAATCTTATCAGTTTGCCGTATGGCGCTGTCAATCTAAGCGAGCGATTTACCCAAAAAGATGTGATTTCAGCCGGCGATTTATTTGCGCTTATGACATTCATGGATAAACTATACACGGGCGTTTGGTGGCTTCGCCGGGGACATAACTTGCCAATTGTTGCCCTTGGTGGAAGTAACCGAACGATAGCCAAAATCGAACGACGTCGGCGCGAAATTTTAGATTTTGAGAATTTGCACGGTTTTAAAATGCGCGACTTTGAAGTATACGATATTTTCAAAGAAGTGGTATCACAAAACTTAAAAGGTCGCGGCGACATTGGCGGACTTTCTCGCGACAGAGCTGATATTATTGCAGCCGGAATGGCACCGCTTATTGCGCTGATGCGCTTCTTGGACTCTGACCGGCTCGTTTTCTCGCAATATGGACTGCGCGAAGGTGCTTTCTACGAACATTTTTTTGATTTGCAACAAAAAGGTTTGCTTGAATTGTAAAGAATTTTACTTCCTGATTACTTTTTGTGTCAAAACGAAAGATTCCGAAAAATCTGTGCTATACTACGGGTAATCAAAAGTAAAGGAGAGAAGTCTATTGCCACTTTTTGATAGTTTAAAAAATCTAGCTGGTGACAAAGTAAATGAACTCCTTGGAGGAAGCGCAGAAAAAATTTCTGATGTTGCTTCAAATGCCGAAGAAACCGCGCAAAATGCAACTGAAACGGCATCGGAAACGATTCAAAACGCAACCGACCAATTGAATCCCGAAGAAATAACCCAGAATGTAACCGAACCAGTAAACAACGTCGTCGATCAAGTGACCGAACAACTAGGTGGCGCCGGGGAATTGCTCGATTCGATTAAGAATATATTTGGTAAGTGATATACAAAATCGAGAAACATCGCCTTTTTAGGGCTGTGTTTCTCGATTTTTTTAATTAGTAAAAAAGCCCATTACACGTGAAATAATGGCAAGGATTCGAAAAATGATGCTAATGATAGATAAAATATTGGCTACTTTGTTTAGGATGCAAGGTGGGAGAAGTTATGGAGCTTTATAGAAAATGTAAACTTTACTTTACATTTTTGAGGTTATTACATATAATGAATGTAAAGTAAAGTTTACAAGGGTGTTGCAGAATGGCTATTGTCAATCATGTGAAAAAGTATCGTGAGGAAAAAGAAATTTCTCAAGAGGATCTTGGTCAAGCCGTTGGCGTTTCTAGACAAACAATTTATGCTATCGAAAAAGGAAATTACAATCCTACTTTAGAGTTTAGTTTTAAATTGGCTATTTTTTTCGATAAAACTATCGAAGAATTATTTTCATACAGAGGTGAAGCAAGATGACAAATTATCAAATAAAGCAAATTTTTAATACAATAGTTATATTTCTAGGGGTCTTTTTTTTAATTAGTATCTTATGGGGACAGAACTTAAAAGAATTCATGGGTGTGGACATGTATGTGACGGTGATATTTATAATCATTGGTGCTACACTAGGCGTGTTATCCAGAAGAAAAAAGATGGAAGAGGAGCAAGAACAAGAACGTAGAACCCAAGACGAAAGATTTATTATGCTTCGAAATAAAATAGCGTATAAGTTTTTATATGTGCTAGTTCTAGTGATTCCCATGCTTATTATTGTTATTTCCTACAACGGCATTACAGAAATTAGTATTAGATGGTTGGCGCTTGGTATCTTACTGATTGCAGGTCTTTATTTTGCTATCATAGAATGGCTAAGAAGAAAATGAAAACAGTTCGGAGTAAAGGCGCTTTTCCTGCTGGATAGGAAAGTGCTTTTTTTCACTTACTTCACGTCCTCTTAAAAACGCATAACCGCCTTACTTGATAAGCGTTCTCAATTATGGTTTTGACTGTAATTTTCACATAATAACTGGTATAATATAACGGATGTAACCGTTTTCTATAGAGAGCGAATGATGGAGGAGGAAAAGTCATGGGGACAAAAATCACCGTCAAGATAAATGGGGCGGAACATGAAGTTGACTCGGGAAAAAGAATTTTAGATTATTTGAATGAAAAAGAAATCAAACACCCGCATATATGTTATAGCGAGCAAATGGGGCCAATTCAATCTTGCGATACGTGCATGTGTGAAGTGGACGGGGAGCTTGTTCGGGCGTGCAGTACCGAGTTTAAAACGGGAATGGAAGTACAAACGGATTCGGAGAAAGCAACTGATGCTCAGCTAGAAGCGATGGACCGGATTTTGGAGAACCATCTGCTTTACTGCACGGTTTGCGATAATAATAATGGCAATTGCCGCGTACATAATACGACTGAAATGTTAGGGATTGAAGGGCAGACACGACCTTACCGGGAAAAAGGTTACTTAAATGACTTTTCGCACCCGTTTTATCGTTATGACCCCGACCAATGTATTTTATGCGGGCGATGTGTGGAAGCTTGTCAGAGCGTTCAGGTGAATGAAACGCTGTCGATTGACTGGGAGCGGGAGCAGCCGCGGGTTATTTGGGATGACGACCGGCCAGCAAATCTTTCATCTTGCGTGTCTTGTGGACTTTGTTCTACCGTGTGTCCATGTAATGCGATGATGGAGAAATCGATGCTTGGTCAAGCTGGTTTTATGACTGGTTTAGACGAAGATGTGCTTGAACCAATGATTGATATGGTGAAAAAAGTGGAGCCGAACTATCAAACTGTTTTTGCTGTTTCTGAAATGGAAGCGGCGATGCGCGATACGCGGACGAAAAAAACGAAAACCGTCTGCACATTTTGCGGGGTCGGCTGTACGTTTGAAGTGTGGACAAAAGATCGTAAAATTTTGAAAGTGGAACCGACTGGCGAAGGTCCAGTTAATAAATTTGCGACATGTGTCAAAGGGAAATTTGGCTGGGATTTCGTGAACAGTGATAAACGGCTCACATCGCCGCTCGTTCGGCAAGGGGACGAATTTGTGCCGGTGAGCTGGGAAGAGGCGCTTAAAACGGTGGCGACGCGCTTACGCGAAACACAAGCGAAATTTGGCAACGATGCGCTCGGGTTTATTAGCTCATCTAAAACCACAAACGAAGAGAATTATTTGATGCAAAAAATCGCTCGCCAAGTTTTTGAGACAAACAACGTCGATAACTGCTCACGGTATTGTCAGGCGCCTGCATCTGATGGGCTAACACGCACTGTCGGCATTGGCGCCGATTCAGGTACGGTTGACGATATTGAATCAGCTGGGCTAATCATGTTAGTTGGCTGTTCCCCGGCTGATGGACACCCTGTCATTGCGAGCCGAATTAAACGTGCCCAAAAATATAACGGGGCTAAAATGCTCGTTTCAGATTTGCGACGTCACGAAATGGCAGAACGCGCTGATAAATTTATTCACCCGAAACAAGGGACGGATTTTGTCTGGCTGACGGCTGTTGCCAAATATATCATCGACCAAAACTGGCATGATGCCGAATTTATGAATCACCGAATTTCAAATGTGGCAGACTACCTCGAATTCCTTGAGCCGTTCACATTGGAGTATGCCGAGCAAGAAACGGGACTGTCCGTGGAAACGCTTAAGGAAATTGCCGAAATGGTGCACGAAGCAGACGGCACTTCAGTTTGTTGGGGCATGGGCGTTACACAAAATATCGCGGGTTCGCATACATCTTCAGCAATCGCGAACTTACTCCTCGTGACAGGAAACTTTGGCAGAAAAGGCGCTGGTGCATACCCGCTACGTGGGCACAATAACGTGCAAGGCGCTTGCGATATGGGCTCTTTGCCGAATGTCTTGCCTGGTGTTCAGCCCCTAGCCGATGATGAGGTACGCGCACGTTTTGAAGCGGCTTATGGCGTATCAATTTCAGATAAACCGGGACTGAAAAACAATGAGATGCTTGATGCGATTGAAGCAGGAACACTGCACGCGATGTACCTTGTAGGGGAAGAAATGGCGTGGGTGGATTCAAACGTGAATCACGTACAGGAAACGCTTGCGAAATTAGATTTCTTTGTTGTACAAGATGTATTCTTATCCAAAACCGCGCAATTTGCGGACGTCATTTTGCCGGCGTCGCCTTCGCTCGAAAAAGAAGGGACGTTTACGAATACGGAGCGGCGCGTACAGCGCTTGTATGAAGTGATGAAGCCACTTGGGGACTCAAAACCCGACTGGTGGATTACGCAAGAAGTGGCACGTGCCTGCGGAGCCAATTGGGATTACGCACATCCAAGTGACATTATGGACGAAATTGCGAGTCTCGCACCGTTTTTCCGTGGGGTCCGCTACGACCGCTTGGAAGGCTTCAGTAGTCTCGTTTGGCCGGTTGATGAAGCAGGTCAAGATATGCCCCTTTTATACAAAGAACGTTTTAATTTCCCTGATGGTAAGGCACAATTTTCAACGTTGCCGTATGTTCCACCGATTGAGTTTCCGGAAGAGTACGATTTGCAGCTAAACAACGGGCGCTTGCTGGAACAGTTTCACGAGGGGAATTTGACGGATAAATCAAAAGGACTTGATTACAAGCTTCCAGAAGTGTTTGTCGAGGTTTCGCCTGAACTTGCGAAAGAACGTGAAATTGAAAGTGGTTCGCTTGTGCGCCTTAGTTCTCCGTATGGTCGGATTAAGCTCCGCGCCGTTGTGACTGACCGAATGAAAGGTAAGGAAGTCTATGTGCCGATGCATTCGGTGAGCAGCGAAACAGCGGTTAATTTGCTTACGTCTAGTGCGGGCGATGTGCGGACGAAAACGCCAGCTTATAAGCAAACGAAAGTGGCAATGAAGGTTCTGGAAAAAGAAGGTAAAAATCCGCTTCCTGACCACAATCCACGAAACCGCAAACGTTATCCGCAAAATGGCGTAGAAGTTGAGCGGAAATGGAAGCGTGCGGACTATGAACCGATTTCCAAAGTAAATTGTGCATGCGGCGGAAGCTGTGGCTGTAAAGGAGAGAAACAAAATGGCTGAACCGATATCGAAAATTCGCGACACGACTCCGTCAAAAGAAGAACAGGAAAAAATCCGCCTAGCTGAGCTTAAAAAAGGCATTGCCGCCGATGAATCTGGTTTTCTTGAAATGCTCGAACTCGTCAAATTGTTGCGCGACTCAGGCGCGCTTGAAACCGTAAATAGTGCGATGAAGGCGAAAGAAGATATTACGAAAACCGTTTTAAATGAGTGGCGCAAAGAACCCGTTACGAATGCGATAAACAATTTGATGTTGTCGAGCCAGCTTTTAACAGAAACAAAGCCGGAAACAACTGAAAAGATGCTTGAAAATATAAAAGAAGCGACTCAGGCTGCTCAGGCGGCGGCGGAAAACGAGGAGATTTTGGGGCTGTTTGGTTTAATGAAGGCGCTAAAAGATCCTGATGTAAACCGCACGCTGCGTTACGGGGTTACATTTTTAAAAGAAATGGGTAAAAATTTAAAATAAATGCGAGCCTCCAAATTGCTGGAGGCTTTCTTTGGAAGGGGCTGGCACGATGGATGTGAGCGTACAAAAAAGCATTATTCGGTATGAAAATGGGATAAAACATGAAAAAACGGCAGAAATTGCTGTGGAATATCCGCTGACCATTTATGTGAATAAACAAGAACTTGTAACCATCGTCTGCACACCGGAATATTTAGAGGATTTAATTGTGGGCTTTCTAACGTCAGAAGGTGTCATTCGTGGCGTTTCGGACATCGATAAAATCGAAATCATTGAGGCGACAGGGCACGCGCATGTGACGGCGAATTTCGTCAACCAATTTAACGCCAAGTATCGCGCAAAGCGTTATATTACGTCGTGTTGCGGGAAATCAAGAGAAAATTTTTATTTCCAATCGGATGCCTCTTTGCTTGAAAGTTACAATGAAACGGGGATCTCAATTGGGGTGGCGCAAATTTTTGAAAGAATGCGCGAATTTGAAGCGACATCGGGCACATTTCATCAGACGGGCGGCGTTCATAATGCGGGGCTCACCACGCCTGACGGGCTAATCTGCAGTCGAATGGATATTGGGCGGCATAATGCACTCGACAAGATTTACGGGCATTGTTTAAAAAACGACATTACCGTTTCGGATAAAATTGTCATTTTCAGTGGGCGAATCTCATCGGAAATTTTAGTGAAAACGGCGAAACTTGGCTGCGGTATCATTTTATCGCGTTCGGCGCCAACTGAACTCGCGATTAATATGGCAGCTGAACTTGGCATTACGACAGTCGGTTTTATTCGTCAAGACACGATGAATGTGTACACCAAACCAGAGCGAATATTTTAAACAAAAGGGCTCCTCGTCTTGCGTCTTTTAGCGATTATCCGTTATAATGACGAGTATATGAAGGGAAAGGTGCGATAGACTTGACGATTGATACGATTGTGACAGATATGGACGGAACGCTACTTGTGAGCGCGGGGGACGCGATTCACCCGCACAATAAAGAGCGTTTGCTTGAATGGCAAAAAGACGGAAAAAATTTATTTCTGGCAACTGGTCGTTTAGATTTAGCGATTTTACCATTTATTCACGAGCTAAAAATTACAAAACCAGTGATTTCTTGCAACGGGGGCCTCGTGCGCGATTTTCAAACTGGTGAGATTTTGTTTAAAAGCGATTTAGCGCTAGAAACAATTGAAAGTGTATTGGAAGTGCTTCGCCCGCTAAATGCGAATTATCACATTTATACGACGAAACGAATCTTAGGACCATCTAATTCTGGTAAAATTGCGTTTTTTAACGAACAAAATAAAGTGCTGCCTGAAAATGAACAAGTGCCGATTACGATTACAAAAACGCCGCTTGATGAGCTTGCAGATGGCGAATTCCCGCTGAAAATTTTGGTGATTGAAGAAGACGCCGAAAAGCGCGCAACAATTAAAGAGGCGCTTCGCCCATTTGATTTATCTGTGCTTGCCTCCGCGAAAAATTTGATCGACATTATGAACCCGGGGATTGATAAGGCGCATGGCCTGAACTATTTAGCTGAACATGGCTACATTGATTTAGCGAAAACCGTTTCGTTTGGGGACAATGAAAATGATGTTGGCATGCTCATGTTAGCCAAAATGGGTGTCGCGATGCAAAACGGCATACCGCTCGCTTTGGAACGTGCCGATTTTATCACAAAAACAAATGATGAGGGTGGTTTAGCTCTCTTTTTGGAAGAGCACATTTTGGGCTAAAATTCGCCGCTAGCATCGTTTCATGATATGATAAAACTATCGATAAAGATAGGGAGCTGATGAATTTGGAAGAAAAGTTTGATATTGGACATTTCTTGAAAAAAGCCTTTGTTATTGCCATCGGTGCAAGTTTAATTTTTATTGGTTTTATTGCTCTGTTAACCCTTGTCGGCGTTTTAATTGCAATTCCGCTTCTAAGTAAAGGGAGCAAGCTTCTTTTTGAAAAAAATGATGAAGAAAAAATGTCGCGTAAATTAAAATGGAAAACCCCGCATTGCGAGGCGAAAATTAAATTTAATGAGAGCGACTTATTAGACGAAAAAAGTTAGACTGATAAAAAATGATGCGGCACGCGGCTTTGCCTAGAATCTCATCATTTCTCACCAGTCTAATGTGGCATAGTAATTTTGTTTTGTATCAAACTGCATCTTATAGGTGCAGTTTTTTATTGTCTAAAGCTGAATTTGTATACAGCGAAAGTGGTTACAACTAGAATGATAAAGCTTATGATGAATTCGAAAACCGTAAAATTTTCTTTTGGGAAAAGAATGAAAAATGAGCCAGCAAGCAGTCCGAGTATTCCGGCGTGGGCAGCGGTGCGGAATTTTTGAATGAGAAAACGAATGAGTTTGCTTGTGACGAGAATACCGATAAGAACGCCTAATGCCATGGCGATGATAATTTTAAAATCGAAGTCTATTAACGCATCAAGCGCGGTTTCGTAAACGCCTAGAATCATCAAAATGAGCGCGCCGCTTATGCCGGGGGCAACAAGTGCGATGCTAGCTAGAAAGCCGGCAAAAAAGAGATAGGCATAATCAAAAGCGGTAGCTTGTGTAATTTGGAAATGCGTTTCTTCAAGCGAAAAATTTAAGATTAAAATAAAAGCAAAAAACAGCACCATGATGAAAAAATGCTTGAATTGATAGCGCTCACCGATTTTTTTGCCGCTTTGCCAAATTAATGGGAGCATTCCGAGAATACACCCCATAAATAAAGCGTGAACTTGGACGTTGTAATTTTCTAGTAAATAGTGCACGACCAAAACGGAGACGCCCATTCCGCATGCCATTCCAATTAAAATGGGGAGCAAATAAAGCATGTGCGTTTTCCATTTTTTGGTCGTTAAATGGTGAAGCGCATCGATAATATTTTCATAAATACCAAGCAACATGGCGACGGTACTGCTGCTAATTCCGGGAACTGTTTCGACGGTTCCCATAGCCATGCCTTTAAAAAAGTTAATAACTCGCATACAACACTCCTAGTAAAAAAATTAACAATAAATTGTCTGGAATGTAAATTTTAACATGTTATCAACTGATTGTAAAAAGCAGACCAATTTGTGTGGTAGGTTTCAATTGAAAAGCCAGATGCAATTTTTTGGCGCGCGCTTTCCGCATATTTTTCCCGAAGAGCAGGTTGTTCTAAAAGTTTAGTTAGTTGATTCGTCATATTGGCAACATCGCCTGGTGCGGTCAGAATGCCGTTTTGCTGGTGTTCAATGACGTCTGCGATGCCGCCGATATGCGTGGAAATGTTTGGAATTCCAGCGGCCATGGTTTCTAAAATTGCCATAGGTAGGCCTTCGTGATAAGACGGCAAAAAGTGCAACATGCTCGCTTTTAAAATGACCTGCTGATCCTCTTTTGAAATCCAGCCGCCTAGTGCCACATTTGTAAGCCCGAGCTTGTCAATTTGAGCCGTGACTTTTTCGATTTCCCCGTCGCCGTAGAGCACAAAACGTACATCTGGGAACGCCGGCTGAATGCGCGCTGCCACTTTAAGCAAATCATAGCTTCCTTTTCGCTCGCCGATTCGCCCAAACGTCACAATCGTACGCGCTTTTTTATTATAAAGGGGCTTTTCAGGAAGATGCACCGCGTTTTGAATGACCGAAATCGGCGTTTTAGTTAGCCTCCGGTAAAATTCCGCCCATTCCCCGCTTAAAACCACCACATGATCCGTTTGATTAAACGTTCGACGAATCCAAAATCGCAACATGCGGTTACTTTTTTTATAAAATACATCAAAATGTGATGCGTGCATATGAAATACCGTTTTACAATGGCTTGGAACTAATTTTTTTAAAAAGGCCTTTCGAAAGAAACTGCCCTTTTGCGCGACATGAAAATGCACAATATCAATTTTCTTTTCAAAAATGATGCGCCGAATCGAACGAAGCGCCCGCCATTCAGTCTGCCATTTGTTTTCCGCAGACCATGAACTGAAAAAGAATAAATGATGCGTATCACTCGTATAATACTGTTTGAAATTCGCGATGACCGTTGCCATTCCGCCTTTTTCCTTTGGGTTTGGACCGACCATTAAAATGTTCATTCATTTTTAATTCCTTTCTTTTGAAGTAAACGAAACGTTTGTTTGAGCTCTTTTTGATAAAGGACAATCAGGAAGATGAGCGCACTTAAAACGAGTCCTTTTTCGAGCAAAGTGTCTTTAAAAATAACGCTGTAAAGTGATAAACCGTATAACAGCCCCGTTACGATGATGTGGCGTGTGACGGAAAAGCCTTCCCAAATGCGCATGGAGAAGAAAGTGCGGGCGAGAAAGTAGCTGATGAAGGCGGTTCCCGTTGCGATAGCGGCTCCAATTGCGCCATAAACTGGGACGAGCGCAATGTTTAGCGCGACAGAAATGACGAGGGCGATGATCGACACGTAAATGTTTAGCACGCTTTTCTTTAAAAAAACGATGCCGAGATTTGTCGTTTCGCTAACCGTCATCATGAGCGGATAGAAGCAGAGAAACGGGAAAATATATTGTGCCTCGCTGTACGCTGGCGAGAGAATCACGACAATCCAGTCCTTAAAGAAAAGCATAACGAGGAAAAAGAACGCGACTCCAAACATGACCGTATCGCTCACCCTTTTGTAGTAGATGACGGGCTTTTTCTGCTCGTACCATTCGTAGGCAGTAGGAATCCAGAAATTCCCAAAACTCACCTGCAAAACCATTAAAGCACTGGCGATTTTAAACGCTGCAGTATAAATCCCAAGCTCGTCAAAGCTCGAGAAGTAGCGCAAAAATAATTTGTCGATGATGAGAAATAAACTGTAAAGAAAAGTACCAATTGCAACAGGCAAACCAAATTTAGCCAGATGTTTAATGAGCGCTTTGTCCGGTTTTTGCCTGAACGTTTTAAACAGTGGCAAGTTAAACAAAATAAGAATGAAATCCCCAATCATCTGCCCAATTAACATGCCGTAAACAACGGTAATAAAAGTAGGCTCAAATAAAAGCAATGCCGTGATTGTGCCAACTAAAATGGCCAACTTAATACCAATACAATAAATAGAAAAAGTAATCGCTCGATTTTCCATTCGAGCAAACAATAAAATGAAACGTTCAAAAATGAGTAAAATGATGGAGAAAGCAAGCAAATAAACAGCAACTTCATAATTTGAATCCGCAAAAAGCCATTCGGAAATTGTAGAAGCAAATAGACACATGCCCGCAATTAAAATGCATGAAGTAAAAAGCGGCGTCATCATCGATTGAATAAGCAAACGCGTTTTTTGCGCGTAACTATGAAATTCCCTTGTAAAAGCTTGATCAAATCCTAAGTAAATCACATAAATAAGAAGCGTTTGCGCGAGTAGAAACATACTTGTTTTCCCGTATTCTGCGGGCGTTAAAAAGTAAGTTGTGATAGGTATCAATATTAAATTGAGGAGCGCCGCGCCGAGTGAGCCGATTGAAAATTGCCCAAACCGAATTAATAATTTCTTCAAATGAATCTCACTCTTTCTTTGATAAAATAATCCCGCCGCAAACAAGTCCTAAAAGGGTTGAAGAGAGCGCTGAAAACAAGACGTGCCCGGCGAAAAAACTATATAGAATAATGATGAAAAAGAGAAAACTATGGAGCGAACGATTTTGTTTTTTTAACGCAATCACACCGTAGTAGCCTAACAAAGTAACAAGAAGTAGGATCCCGAACAGGCCGAGCCCAAATAACGTATCAAAAAAATCCATTTCGATTAATCCAAGCCGGCCATACTGTTCTAATCGATATTCAAAACCTTGACCAAAAGCTACCGTGAAAATAGGGTGTAAGCTATCTAGGAAAAAGCTTAATCCGCCTTCCAAAAAATCACTTCTTGAGCTCGTTAACAAACGAACTAAATTTCCGTCGTATAAATGATAAAAATACACCATTCGGTCGTACGTCCCTGCAATCAGTTGTCCCGCATAGGCCAAGCCGCGAACGAGCAACCATCCAACTAAAAAGAGACAAGCAAACCAAACGAAGATTTTCTGTGTCACTGAACGATATCTAACGAAAAATAAAAGGCGAATGAGCACGATGACACTTATCACAACACCATAAACAATGCCAGTTTTCGTCCCAACGAGTAATAAACAAAGCATATTTCCGGAATAAAGCAGAAGAAAGAACAGCAAGCGGAAATTCCATCTTCCTTGTAACGATTGAATGAGTGCTTGAGCCGTAAAGGTTAGCGATACAATAAAAGCAAAACTTGTGTCATTATTCGCAAAAAAGAAGCCTTTATAACCAGCGTCTGAATTATCATAAGTCTGGTGCCCAACACCTAGTGCATAAGGGACAAGTAGAAGTACCGTAAATAGTAGGCTGATGACAATAAAAATTTTTTCATAATGCAGCGCTTGAAATAGCGTTTTTCGTTGATAAATATAGTACGGAATGAGTGCCCATAAAAAATATTTAACAAATACAGAAATATCCGCAGCAATCCAAGTGAATGGATTTTGTAAAATTATACTTTGGAAAAGCAAGATGCCAAGATTGCCAGCAATAAACAGGAAGGTGACAAACGTTAAAGCCGTCTTAGGAATCTTTTCAATACAAATCATGCTAATGAGAAAGATAAAAAAGAAAAAACGATAGACAATGCCAATGGGAATCATATAACCAGATGTCAGGAAAAAACCATTTAAGAAATCAATGAGCGGGAAAATCGCAACAAGTACAATAAAAACAGCTATATTTAGCGGTGTTTTTGCCATCTTATGCCTCGTCTGCTTTTTTCCCGAAGAACGTGTGTCAGGAAGCGGAAATTCCCGATGATATAGCGTTTAAACATGCGCCTAGGTTCCTGTATAAAGCGGTAAAACCATTCCAGCCCAGCTTTTTGCATCCATCTTGGCGCGCGTTTTGTCTTACCAGCAAGCACATCAAAACTCCCGCCAACACCCATCGCAAAAGGCACTTGCATCATTTCCTTGTGGCTGTGAACCCAAAATTCTTTTTTGGGGGAGGAAAAAGCGACAAATAATATATCCGCACGACTGGCCCGAATCTCCTGCGCAATTTGAACCGATTCTAAATCATCAAAATAGCCATTGCGAAACCCCGCAATCTCTAAACCCGGATAAGCTTTCAAATGCTTGTCTACAACACACTTCACCACTTCCTCCGTCGCCCCAAAATAGTAGAGCCGCCAGTTCTTTTGTGCCGCCAGAGCCACCAAATTTTCAAATAAATCAATTCCCGTCACGCGTTCCGGCACATCATAGCCTAGAAAACGCGCCGCCCAAACAATAGACTGACCATCTGCATTCACAAGCGGACTTTCATTTACAATCGCCCGAAGCGCCGCATCCTCCGCCATCAAATTTATTTTGCTCGCATTAATCACAACATGTTGACTCGGCTTTTGGTTTAAAATAAGGTGCTCAATACGCAGGAGCGTTTCATTCATCGTAAGCGCATCTAAGTCACTGCCCAGCAAATGAATTCTCTTTTCTTCCTTCACGCTAATACGCTCCTTTTGGTACGAGCAGGACAACAAAAGTTTTGAAAAAAATTTTAAAGTCCATTTTCCAAGACAGGTGGCGAATATAATGCAAATCCAGTTCCACCATTTCCTCAAAGCTAAGCTCGTTTCGTCCGCTTACCTGCCATAATCCCGTACAACCAGGAGTGACAAGAAGGCGTTGTTTATCGTACGTAGAATAAACGGCAACTTCGCGCGGTAGCGGCGGCCTAGGCCCAACAAGGCTCATATCACCTTTTACTACGTTCCAAATTTGTGGCAACTCATCCAAGCTCGTTTTGCGCAATAAGCGGCCGATTTTTGTTATGCGAGGATCATTTTTCATTTTAAACATCGCACCTGTAACGTCGTTTAGTTTTAAAATCGTACTTAATTGGGATTCAGCATCCGTACACATCGTTCGGAATTTGTACATATAAAAAACTTTCCCATTTTTTCCTACACGCTCTTGCTTGAAAATAACTGGAGCTTTCCAGTCAGTCACTTTAATGCAAATCGCTACGAAGAGAAAAAGCGGGGACAGGAGAAGTAACGCAAACACGCTTAAAAAACGGTCGCAACGAATCTTCCATTTCGTATAATTTGTTTTATCAGTCGCTTGGAATGCCATGCTGAGTTTACTTTGTTCCATGTACTTAGCTCCTTAGTAATAATAGTTTTCGGTATTTTTTGTACCGTTAAAAATGACGCCAATTAATTTAGCTTTTGAAAGCTGAAGTTGCTTGGCTGCATATTTTGCTTGTTCTTTTAAAGTCTTTTGATACCTACAAATCAAAATGGTACCATCTGTTTCGTCCGCTAAAACAAGTGCATCTGAAACAACTGTAATAGGTGGCGTATCAATGATGATTTTATCGAAACATTCCCGTAATCTTCCGATAAGATTAGCCATTTTTTGAGAGGAAAGTAAGTCGTTTGGATTCGGAGGTATTGTGCCGCTAGTTAAAAGAGCGAATGACGCTGAATCTAGCAACACCTCTTGGAGCCCATCTTCTAACTCGATCTCATTTGTAATCACGTTGGACAAACCAAGATGTAAATTTTTTGAAAATCGTTTATGTAACATAGGTCTACGCATATCGGCATCGATTAAAAGTGTGCGTGCCCCTTTTTCGGCATAAGCGATTGCAAGGTGGGAGGCTACGGTGGATTTTCCAGTGCCTGATTCTGGAGAAGTAATTAAAATGACTTGCCTATCTTTATCAATTCCAGATAAATCAATCCCAGTACGAATTAATTTAAATTGTTCACTTGTAGGAGAGTAGTAATTGCTTCTAGAATTTTTATTTGATGGATACATATTCACCTTGCTCCTTTTCTTAGTTTCATTGGGATTTCATCACTTATTTGAATTAATTTCACTACACCGAGCACATGTATGTGTAAAAATTTCTCGATTTCATTTGTTGAAGTAAACGTACGCCTGAATAATAATTTGATGAAAATAAAACTAAAGTCGAAGTAAATTCCTGTAAAACCAGCAATTTTAAGTAGCCAATTTTGTTGTGGCAAGGCATGCTCAAAAGTCTGCGAACTCGATTCCATATCGAATTGTTCAGTGTCTAATTCCGGAGAAGTAATGAAAGTGACTCGCTTATTTTTATTATCTTCAGTACTGGAACATTTTTTTCTGAATAAACGCATTTATCTGGCTCCTTTTTGTAGTCTTTTTTTGGCCCGTTCAAAAGCATGAAATGTACTCACTTCACCCAGCACATTTAGCTGTAAAATCTCTTCAATTTCATCTGCCGAGGTAAACGTACGCTTAAACAATAATCTGATGAAAATAAAACAAAATGCGAAAAAAAGTCCCATAAATACGGCGAGTATAAGCAACAAAGTTTTTTGAGGCGCAATCGGCGTCTCGTTGCCTAAAAACTGGGCTTCTGATAAAGTAGTCACATTATCGACTTTCATGATACTCGGCATTTCTTTAGTGAATACCTTAGCAGTGGAATTAGCAATTTGAGCGGCTAGTTTTGGATCTGGATTTTTAACACTTATATCAATGACCTGTGAATTAGTCGCGTTTGTTACCTGAATCATTTCTGCTAGTTCCTCTGTGTCATAAAGATTTCCCAAGTCTTGCTCAACGCCATTTAAAATCCGCGGACTTAAAATAATTGAGCTGTACGTGTCTACCAGTTGCAAGTCCGCCTGCACAGTTTGTGAATCTAAACTATCATTTGGCGAGCTTTCAGACTGATTAACTAAAATTTGTGTGCTCTTTTGATAAATAGGAGTGGCGATGTACTGGAGATAGATGAACATACAAAGAACTGTCATTGTGACAATTCCAACAATCCACCAACCATTTTTGCGAATAGCAAGCATAATTTGTTTTAAATCAATTTGTTCGTTCATAATATTCTCCTAGTTTATAAAGCTTTTGCTTCTTTTTTTGTCAGTCGGAAGATGGCCGAGTGTAAAGTGCTGTTCAAAAGCATTTTTTCTAGAAATACAATTCTTTGTATCGAATAAAATGGGGGTTCTCATACCATGAATGATGTTATCAGGCATCGCCTTAAATGCATCATGGTCAGTTAAAACGAGCGCTAAGTCGCTCCCTAAAAGAGCCGATTCAAGGCTATATGTATCTGAACTTGCTACATAAGGGTCAAATGTACGAATGTCATACGCCGTTAAGGTTTGCAGCTGGTTTACAATTTGGAGGGCGGGGCTTTCACGCGTGTCGTCTATATTTCCTTTGTAGGCTAAGCCTAATACGGTTATCGTTTTTCCATTATTTTCCTCCATAATTGTGAGTGTTTTTTGGAAAATAAAATTAGGCATATTACGATTTATTTGCCTTGCTTGGCGGATAAGCCGTGCTTCGTTCGGGGCCTCTGCAATGATGAAATGTGGATCAACGGCTAGGCAGTGGCCGCCTACGCCAGGACCCGGTTGGTGAATATCTACCCTTGGGTGTTGATTGGCCAGCTCGATTACGCTTAGCGCATCAATGCCGAGTTCGTCGCCGATTTGGACAAGTTCATTGGCGAGCGCAATATTGGTGTCGCGATATGTGTTTTCCATCAGCTTAGACAATTCTGCGACACTCGCAGTCGCGCTCAGCAATTTGCCTTGCACAAAAAGGCCGTATATTTCTTTAACCTTTTCGGTGCACTTCTCTGTGACCCCGCCAATAATGCGGTTATTGTAAACAAGTTCGTGCAAGATTTTCCCCGGAAGAACACGCTCCGGACAATGCGCCAGAAAAATATCTTCGCCAGTAACAAACCCTTCTTTTTGGATTAAAGGTTGGATAATGTCCTCCGTTACGCGCGGTGAGATGGTAGATTCAACGATAATCGTATTGCCCGATTTCAAATGTGGCAGAATCGACTCCATCGCCTGTTTGACGTACGTTAGGTCGCAACTCCCGAATTCATCTTCCACATTCGGCGTCGGAACAGCAATAATAAACACATCACCGGTTTCAGCTGTTAAACTCGCTTTAAATTTCTGCTTCGCCAGCGCGTCCGTCAAATATTCCGCTAAACCATACTCTTCAATGGGCACCTGCCCAGCGTTTAAAAAGTCTACCACCCGCCTAGAAACATCCACCCCAACGACATCCGCCCCGTGTTTCGCGAACATAAGCGCAGTCGGAAGTCCAATATAGCCCAGTCCGATTATGACAATTTTCATGATTCCTCCACATCCCACTCAGCCAATTCTTTATCTAGTGGTTTATAAATAAGTTTCGTCGCCGTTTGATTTTCCGGAATTGCAAAAGAAGCTTTGCCTTCAAGTGTTTTGCCTGGCTTAATTTCATCGCCGAACATCGCCATCGAAGGATCGACCTCAATTTCCTTACCATCTTTCGTTTTTAAAACAAAATCCACCGCACCCAGTCCTTTATTGGTAGACGCCATATTCTCACCAGAAATTGTAAAAGTATATAATTTCTGCGTTTCTTTCTCCGTCACTTTTTCATTTACTTCCTGATTTTTGATTACAATTTTAAGCCCGTCTACAACCGTATCCTTTGTTTCAGCTTTTGCCTTTTGTTCAGTTTTCTCTGCTTTATATTCTTGATTCCCGTCACTTGAACACGCCGTTAGTAGTAATACACTACTTAGGCCAATGCTAATTAAAGCTTTTTTCATAAAAGTTGCACCTCATTTGTTTTAATAAACGGTTCGCTAGCCGCAACTAGCGAACCAATCACTTACTTACGGATTAACAAGCGTCACTACTTTTGTGTCTAAAATTTTGGTTTCACGTGTAGTTGTGCGATACATCGCTTGAATCTCAACTTCATCGCCTGATTTAATATAGTTTGGTGAGATGAAGAAGCTAAAAGTTCCATCTGGATTAAAAACGCCGCCCCAGCGATTTGTTGGCGTTCCATTTACAACTAATCGTGCGAAATTAATATCCCCCGTATATTCCCCGGTAATTTCTGAAGATCCTAGTGTATAGTCAGAGGGAGTAATGGTACCTTCTAAAGTCGCGATTTCTACTTGTTTCGTATCAAGGAGTTCAGTCTCCCCAGAAACTGCCAGATTGAATCCTTTGATTGTAACAACGTCCCCAAGTGTAATTTGAGTAGGATTAACGTAGAAGGCGAAAGTTCCATCTGGGTTAAAAACGCCACCCCAAGCTACAGACTCACCGTTTATGAGCAGCTGTGCAAAATTAATATCCCCAGTAAACTGCCCCGTGATATTCGAAGTACCAAGTGCATAGATGTCCGGTAAAAGAGTACCTTCTAAAGCTGAAATCTCAATTTGTTCTGTTGCAAGAATCTCAGTATCTCCAGAAGTTGCACGATTGAATCCTTCGATTATGACGATGTCGCCAAGCTTAATTTGCGTAGGATTAACATAGAAGCTGAAAGTTCCATCTTCGTTAAAAGTTCCACCCCAAGCGATAGATTCACCGTTTATGAGCAGCTGTGCAAAATTAATATCCCCAGTAAACTGCCCCGTAATATTTGTAGTACCAATTTCATATACATCAGGGGAAAGAGTGCCTTCTAAAGTCACAATTTCCACTTGTTTTGTATCAAGAATTTCAGTCGCACCAGTAGTCGTACGATTGTATCCTTCCATTGTGACGATATCACCAAGTTTAATTTGCGTAGGGTTAACATAGAAGTTGAAAGTTCCATTTTCGTTAAAAGTTCCGCCCCATGCAATAGACTCGCCATTTATAAGTAGGCGTGCAAAATTAATATCGCCAGTAAATTGCCCTGTAATGTTCGAAGCGCCAATTGTATATGCGTCTGGCAAAAGAGTACCGGCTATCGCTGCAATCTCCACCTGTTTTGTATCAATTAGTTCCGTATTTCCCGCAGAATCACGGTAAAATCCTCGAAGTGTTACGGTATCCTCAGAAGTAATACGGTTAGATTTAACATAGAAGTTAAAAGTTCCGTCAGCATTAAAAGTTCCACCCCAACCAACAGATTCACCGTTTACAAGAAGCTGTGCAAAATTAATGTCCCCAGTAAATTCACCTGTAATATTTGACGTTCCAAGTGAGTATTCATCAGGAGTAAGGGTACCTTCTAGCGCTGCAATTTCCACTTGTTTTGTATCGAGGATTTCAGTTTCCCCAGAAGCTGTGCGGTAGAACCCTTCGATGGTAATAACGTCACCAAGTTTAATTTGCGTAGGGTTAACATAGAAGCTGAAAGTTCCATCTGTGTTGAAAGTTCCGCCCCAACTAACAGGTATGCCATTTACTAAAAGTCGAGCAAAATTAATATCACCAGTGAATGAACCGCCAATATTTGATGTGCCAAGCGAGTATGGTTCAGTTGTAAGAGAACCTTGCGGAATAACTTCCACTTGTTTCGTATCAAGGACTTCTCTCTCTCCAGAATCATTTCTGTGAATGCCTCGAAGTGTTACGGTATCGCCAAGCTTAATTGTCCCAGGTGCAACATAGTAGCTAAACGTACCATCAGCGCTAAAAGTTCCGCCAAAGCTCACGTGTACATCATTTACTAGAAGCTGTGCATAGTTGATATCACCAGTGAATTCCCCAGTAATGTTTGAATTTCCATTTAAATAAGCAGCTGGGCTAAGCGTACCGCTCAAATTACTAATAATCTCAACGTTTTTACGATCCAATTCTTCACCATTTTTGTCTAAAGCTACGATTTCGACCGTATCGCCAACTTTAATCGATTCGGTTGATACAGGGAATTCAAATGTCCCGTCAGCCTTAAAGTCACCGCCATTCGTTGAAGTGTCATTCACATAAAGGCGTGCGGATGTAACATCCCCCGTAAACTCACCAGTTATAGCTTCATCCCCAATTGTAAAAGCGTTAGGAGTAATTGTTCCAGACCGAGTAATCGCCTGAACTGTAGTAGAAGCCACGTTAGATGTTAATGCATTAAAAGTCGCCTGAGCCGTTACTTCTGTATCAGCTTCTTGGGCAGGAATTGTGACGCTATAGTTGCCTTCACTATCAATTGTTCCAGAGCCAAGTACAGAGTTATTTGCTTTGATTTCAATTAGCGAATTTGGTTCGCCCGTTCCAGTAACGGTTGTCGATTCCTCCGTTAATGAATTAATCGTCGTTTCAATTAGTTCAACTTTCGCGAAACTACCACCAGTGATTTTTCCTGTAGAGCTTGTTTTGAAATCATCTTTGAAATTGATGTTGTTAGAAACTAATTTAGATTGTGATACACTTGATGAGTAGCCGTTCAAATTGAAGGTGGCTACTAATGGGCCAGCATAGTTAATAGGTTCAGAAGTCAATGCGCCGCGATTCCAAACTTGGATTCCTTCTTGGGATTCAAGCGTAACATCGCTAGAACGTGAGTAAGTGCCAAAAACAGCACCCCTATCATTGTTGTTCGTAATAGAGAAATTTGAACCATCTTCAAAAACCAATTGGTCACCAGTAATAATCGTTCCTTGAGTACCCTTTGAGGTGACTTCAAAAGTTGCGCCAGACTGTACGAAAATAGAACCGCTTGTTGCTTCTAGAGCTTCTTCAACTGTATCACCAGAATTTGCTTTTAAAGTACTACCGTTATTAAACTGCATAGTGCTATAAGTACTTAAGTGAATATTTTGATATCGGTCGGATGTTAGATCCATATGTCCATTATTTATAAGTTTTGTGTTTGTTGTTCCCCAAATGTTTGCCGCAGCTGATTTAATGTTTAAATGGGCACCTTCCCCAACAATTAGTTGACTGTCAGTCTTCATTAGAGTGACGGGTGCTAATGATCTGTTTATGGTAGTTGATTCAAAATCAACAGTGGCACCCGGTAAAACGGTCATTTTATTACCTTGGTAAACTTCTTCACTAGTTGACATACTAGATACTTGCCCGTCAAGAATTAATTCTCCAGAAGGTAAGTAAACCAGTTGTCTCCCCGTATGTTCAACATCTTTGTAAGTAACTTTAACATCGTTAGCATCGCTCCAAAATAGGCCATAAACGTCTGTATTGATAATTTTTATATTATCCATTTTGGCAACTGCTCCAGAAGAAACTAATTTAATTTGTTTGAGGTTGGCATTAATTGTGAAACCATTACCATGAATGGTTTTGTTTGTACCACGAGGATATAAGGTGGAACTTAATGTAATATCGGCACCTAATGTGATATCTGTTATCTCATTATCGAGAAGCGCTGATTTTAGCTCCGTAAATGTGTTTACTGTAATGCCGTTTGCCGCGTTTAAATTTGTTTGCGCTTCGCCTTCATTTGCAGATGCACTAACAGGCAGAATGGTTGTGGCAAGTTGGCCAACAAATAAGATACTTACCACGCTTAAAATAATTCCTTTTTTCATAATATGCTCCTTTATCAATTCTCTTAATTTTTGTGGGTTAAAAATATTCTTCAACAGTTACATACGATGCACCTCCTTGTATAAAATATGTATAATTCTGAATCATTTAGTAAGAAATGTTCGATTCTAGAAGTTGTTGATTAACTTTGATACGAGGGCCTCTATTGTCAATCAAATTTTCGGTTTTCATTTTCGAAAAAAGTTTTTGGAAATACCGATACTCAACTCTCGAATAATCAGACAATATTTTCTTTGTAATTGCTTTTGGTAAAATCGTATGTTCCCCTTCGTTAATACCGATTTCCCTGGATAAGTCTAGCACGGAAGCTGCAACTCGATCTTCGCGTGATAAATTGGAAAGATACATCATACGTTTGTGAGTTTTTGTAATAGTAGTTGACATGTCTCGAATTAGTAGTTCCATAAAAGCGGGTCGGATGGCTAAGTAGTTAAGCAAGTATTCTTTATCTACGCTAATAACAGTGCATGCGGTTATGGCAATAACTCGTTCTTCTGAGTGAGCTTGATTGGTTAACCCGTTATATAGTCCAATTACATTCCCAGTTTTTAATAAATTAATAATAAATTCGCTTTGATAATCTGTATTTATTTTTTTTGCCAACCCGCTTACGACAAATAAAACAGAAGTTTGACTCTTGTTTGAGTCAAAAATAGTTTGTCCCATTTTTGCCATAAATTTAACGACATGCGCTTCACAAACTTTATTAATATTTAGTTCTTCTAGCATGCTTTGTATCGAGATATCCGAACTTATATACTCCATAAATGAATTAGAGGCCTCCTTTGTATTCTTAATTAGTATACAAAAAAAGAACAGAAATTTTTGTGTTAATAGACCCTATTACTACTGTCTAAATGTGACAACTTTTTGACAACCACCTCATCATTCTCTAATTTTTATGGAGAAAAAGGAACATATAAAAGAACAATTTAGACATTATTGTTTTGAAAAATGGATAGCGTTTACATCTATGTGTTTTCGCCGTAAGCGTGAGAGGAGTTCGTGTAATTATTAACAATTTGCCAAATTTAACCGCTTTTTTTGTAATCAAAATTTTAAATGAATTACGCTTTATTTTTGAAATATCGGGGAATAGGTAACCAAGAAGAGGTGGATAAAAATGAAAGCAGTTGGTCTATATCGCTACTTACCAATTTCTGATGAAGCAAGTTTAATAGATGTAGAAATGCCTTTGCCGGCTCCCCGAAAGCATGATTTGCTTGTTAAAATTGCAGCCGTTTCAGTCAATCCTGTGGATACAAAACTTCGCGCCCCAAAAAGTCAAGTTGAAAAAGAACCGAAAATTTTAGGATTTGATGCAGTCGGAACTGTGGAAGCAATTGGCGGCGGGGTGTCGCTTTTCCAAATTGGCGAAGAAGTTTATTTTGCTGGTGATGTGACTAGGCAGGGGAGTAACGGCGAATACGCACTAATTGATGAGCGATTAGCGGGACACAAACCTAAAAATTTGACGAACCAAGAAGCGGCCGCAATGCCGCTTACGACCATCACCGCATTTGAAGCGTTGTTCGACCGCTTGCAAGTTGAAGCAGGAAAATCCATTTTAATCATAAATGGTGCAGGTGGTGTGGGTTCTGTTTCGACGCAACTAGCGAAAATAGCGGGGCTAACTGTGATTTCCACCGCAAGTCGAGAAGAAACGATAGCTTGGACGAAAGCTCACGGCGCCGACTTTGTTATTAATCACCGAGCAAATATGCTGGAAGAACTCCAAAAAGTGGGTTTTCAAATGGTGGATTACATTTTATGTTTACACGACACCTATCAACATTTTAATTTCATGGAGCAGGCGATTGCGCCGCAAGGGAAAATTTGTTCCATCGTTGAACTTACGCAGCCAGTTCAGATGAGTGTATTAAAAGATAAAAGCGCTACTTTCAGTTATGAGTTCATGTTTACACGGTCGAAATATCAAACAAAAGATCAGATGAGACAACACGAAATTCTAGAGCAAGCCGCTATTTATTTAGAAACAGGCCAATTGAAATCCACGTTGAACAAGGTACTTGCGCCAATAAATGCGAAAACACTTCGAAAAGCGCACCAAATCATTGAAGAAGGACATATGGTTGGAAAATTAGTTGTGGAAGGATTTGATTACGATGACAGATAAACGAGTATCGCTTTATATTGCGACTAGCCTAGATGGTTATATTGCTGATAAACTAGGGAGTGTAGAATGGCTTGAAAGTATTGATAGCGAAGGCGATGCAGGTTACCAAGCTTTCTTTGATAACGTTGACACAGTCGTTATGGGTCGTACCACGTACAAACAAATTTTTTCGTTAACGGACTCATTCCCTTATAGTAAGAAAGACGTATATGTTTTTTCGAATAAAAAAGCGGGTACGGCAGACGAATACGCCGATTTTGTTTCCGGAAATATTAATTCATGGCTAAACGAAATTGATGGGGAGCACGTCTGGCTTGTAGGCGGAGCCGAACTCGTTAAGCAATTCTTAAAAGAAAAAGCTATTGATAAATTTGTGATAACCATTGCGCCCATCATACTTGGCGAAGGCATTCCGCTTTTTGAAGCCGATGACCGCCATAATCTCGTCTTAGAGGATGTCAAACGCTTTGGTCAATTTGCACAATTAGTTTATAGAAACGAGGAATAAAAATGAAACTTGCAACCTTTGATGTGGATGCACAAAATGGGTTTAGTCCAGTTTGCCCAAATGAATTGCCCGTCCCAAACGCCGAGGAAATCGTCCCAGAACTCGAATACATGGCCAAATTTGGCGCTGCCCGAATTGGTAGCAAAGATGCCCACCCAAGAAACGCCGTCTGGGTTGTCCAGAACCCGTCAGATATGTTAAAACCGCTTGATTACCCGAATGCCGATTTAACATGGGTTAGACACTGCGAACCCGGCACGAAAGGATTTGAGCTCCTAGAAGGACTACCAGCGCCCACCGAATATGATTATTTCGTTTGGAAGGGTATGGAGCGAAATCTCCATCCTTACGGGGCATGTTATCACGATATCCGCGAAGAACTCTCAACCGGCGTCATCGAATACCTTCGCCAAAACGAATTTGATGCCGTCCTAATCGGCGGGCTCGCATTTGATTTTTGTGTCAAAACAACTGCTCTTCAATTGGTTAAAGCTGGATTTTCCGTGGCCATTTATTTACCCGCAACGCGTGCGCTCACAGAAGAAGGCTACAAGCAAACGAAAGCTGAATTAGAAGCCACGCCCAACGTGAAAATACTCGAAAATCGCGAAGAATTGAGTGCCTACCTAGCCTAATTTTTTAAAAGAAGGTGAGAGAAATGAAGAAAGTCGGAACTTTTCCAAGTATGATAATTTTTATCACGGTGGTCGCTTCCATCGCGTGTTATCCGCTACTCCCAACTGAAATAGCCGTACATTTCGGAAGCGATTTCTCTCCAGACATGTTTATGCAAAAATGGCTGGGACTCGTCCTAATGCCGTTTCTGATGATTATGTTTACCGGTACCGAATATTATGGGAAAGAAAAAGTAAAAGAAGAAAGTAAATTAGAATTCGAATATTGTTTTAGGCTGCTCCTTGTTTTGTTGGCCATCATTCAGCTTAGCATTATCGCGTATGGACTCGGCTATCAAATCCCTACCGGCCGCTTTGCACTTATTGCCGCAGGCTCATTCATGCTTCTTGTGGCCGCGTATTTATCCTACTCAAAAAAGGTGTTTTTGTTTTTAAGAATGTTAGGTTTCAAGAAAGTGGATGCCTATTCTAAAAACTTATGGAAAAAAATTACCATTGTGACACTTACTGTTTCTGGTGTTTCCTGTTTAATTTTAGCAATTTTCATGACAAATGACCCAAGCTTCCTGATGATAAGTATGTTTGCGGGCATGTGCGTCATCGTAGTAGGTTCCGGAGTTTATCTTAATAAGAAGTAAAAGTGATACAGTTTTTATTTACAAGTAATACAGTTCCATATATAATAAAAGGCGGAAGTTCTGTACATAGATGACAGCGCACCGTCTTTTTTTGATGTGAAGAAAAGCGCTTCCAAAAGGAGAGATACGATAAAAAGGAGGAACAAAGTTTGCGAAAAAAAGTCGTTATAAGTTTGTTGTTACTCAGTTTAGCGCTACTCGTTGCTTGCGGAGCAGAAAAGGACAATACGGGGGAATCTGCTGACAAAAAAACAAGCAAAACAGTGAATATCATGGAAACGAGTGCGATTCCAAATGCAAGCCCAATTTTAGCAGACAACAGTGTAAGTTTTCGGGCAATCAATCAAGTTTTCGAAGGACTTTATCGTTTAAATAAAGAAGGGAAGCCAGAACTCGCGCTGGCTGAAAGCGAACCAGACGTAACAAATGATGGCAAAACCCTTACTTTTAAAATAAAAAAAGAGGCCAATTGGTCAGACGGTTCCCCAGTTACAGCGGCAGATTTTGAATACGCTTGGAAAACCGTTGTGGATCCTAAAACGGCGGCAGCTTATGGGCCACAAATGGAAGAAATCGTCAAAAATGCCACGCCAATTTTAAAGGGCGAAATGGGTCCGGATAAATTAGGCGTTAAAGCGCTTGATGATAAGACGCTTCAAGTCGAATTGGAAAACCCTGTGCCCATCTTCAAAGAGCTTTTAACAACGGGAACTTTCTTCCCGCAAAAACAAGCGTGGCTTGAAAAACAAGGTAACCGTTACGGCACATCAAGCGAAACATTGCTTTCAAACGGACCTTATACTCTGGAAAATTGGGACGGTACGAAGCTAAGTTGGGATTACGTGAAGAATCCGAAATATTGGGATGCTAAAAATGTGCGTACTGATAAAATTCATGTAACGGTTGTGAAAGACACTAACGCAGCTTTAAACTTATATAATACTGGCAAACTAGATCGTATTGAGCTTGATGGCGATTTTGTTAAGCAGTTTGAAAGCGATAAAAATTTCCATACATCACTTACGGGGCGCTCTGTTTACATGAAAATGAACCAAGGCAAGGACGGTGTGAAAACGGAGTTAGCTAACGTAAATATTCGCCGCGGACTTGCGGAAGCGATTGATAAAGCTAGCATGGTGGATACACTTCTTGCCAACGGTTCGAAACCGCTTGACGGAGTTGTTCCGGGTGAAATCATGTTCAGTCCTAAAAATGGCGAAGACTTCCGTAAACTTAATGGAAGCCTAATTCCTTACAACCAAGCAGAAGCGAAACGGTATTTTGAAAAAGGATTAAAAGAAATTGGCAAAAATAATCTTACGTTAACGCTAACAGCTGGCGACACATCGCTCCAAAAGAAACAATCTGAGTTCATTCAAAATCAGTTGGAAACCCATTTGCCGGGCTTAACGATCAAATTGAAAAATGTGCCTACGCAAGTGAGCTTTAAAGCAGATGTGACGCAAGATTTTGAGTTGCTATTAGGCGGCTGGGGCGGCGACTATCAAGACCCGCTCACCTACTTGAATCTATTTTTGACAGACAGCCCTGGTAATCATACAGGTTTTAGTAATGCCAAATACGATGAGCTTGTTCTAGGCGCAAAAGGAAAACTTTCCAATGATTTAAACGCACGATTTGATGCCCTGCTACAAGCCGAGCAAATCTTATTGAAAGAAAATGCCGTCTTAATCCCGCTATACCAAAGCGGTCGTGCCTATTTACAAAATCCCGATTTACAAGACTACATTACCTACCCAATCGGCGCGGAAAATTATAAATGGATAGCTAAACAATAAGTAAAACCCCCGCATTATGAGCGATTCTCCAAAAAAAATTAACTTTTGGAGGACGCGGCATTAAATGCGGGGGTTTTTTAGGCTGAAATTGAAATCAGTCTGGCGATGTACAAATTTTCAGCCTGCAGCCTTTCGTAAAGAAATGAAATTTTAACTATAATCAATTTATCAAGTTAAACAAAAGGGGTTACAAATTATGAAAAAGGGTTGGTTTGGCGTCTTAGCCGCAATTTTTGTCATCACAATGGTGTTTGTTGAACTTGCTTCGCCCTTTGCGCAAGCAGCAGATACATATACTGTGTCCATCACAAACCCAGGCGAAAAAGTTACAAAATCCAATTTTAAAGGCTATGCTTTTAATGAAGAATGTAAAACAGCAACAGGGAAAACAATGAAACTTCGGTTTTATTCAAATAAACCTTTAAAAGAAGACAAGGCATATCGTCTTGTGATTCAAGACAACAACATGGTTACGCAAACAAAAGAATTAAACGACACGACCGTTGTATCGGCCAAATAAAATTAGAAAAGAGGAACAGATATGAATCAATTTTGGAAATATTTCTTCACAATTATTTTAGCGATTATTGCTTTAAACATTGTTTTTAAAATTATTGGAGTTACTTTACACTTCTTGCTCCCAATCCTTATTTTAGCAGGGATTGTGTTCTTGATTAACAAGATTTGGAATGGCAAACCAAAACGTAATCACTACGATTACTAAAATTTCTAAAAAGCTCCCTAAGCTTTTCATATATTGAGCGAGGCACAAGCCTCGTTCTTTTTTTGTTTTGGAACAGAAAATATGGGAACTAAAATAAAAATCGGGTTTTTGGAGGGATTTCCTTGAAAAAGCAACCTATAATAAAATTATTGGTCGGAATAACGGTGGGGATTTTTGTTTTGCTTATAAAAGCAAGAAAAGTGAAGTAAAAGAGCTATTTTCCGCCGTTCTACCCACACATTAAATTGGTTATGTTATAATGACAAAAAAGAATGTGGAGGTTTTCAGTGGGTGATGATTTTAGAAAATACTTTACTTAAGCAAGAAAAATGGCGTTTTTTAGATCAGACTACGCCAAATCCGGCTTTTGATGCACTTCAATCATATGCAACGGATGACACGCTTTGCCGTTTTATCGGGGCTGAACTAAGTCCACCGACAGTTCGCGGCTGGGTGCACGAGAAAACAGTCTCAATCGGGATACAAGATACAAAGCTTCCGAACTTGCAAGAAGGGATTCGTTTTTTGGAAAAAGAAGGCTACCGAGTAGTGCTTCGGAATTCAGGCGGTCTTGCCGTCGTCTTGGATCGAGACATTTTAAATCTCTCTCTTGTTTTACCAGATGTTCGAAAAGGCATTGCAATTAATCGTGGCTACGATACTATGCTCACATTAATCCAAGATATGTTTGCAGATTTTAATCAAGTTATTAAAGCTTATGAAATTGAAAACTCCTATTGCCCGGGGAGTTATGATTTAAGCATAGATGGAAAGAAATTTGCTGGTATTTCTCAGCGCCGCATGGCAAGAGGGGTCGCGGTACAAATTTATCTAGGCATAGACGGAAATCAAGATGAGCGCGCCGAATTAATTCGTTCTTTTTACCAAAAGAGTGGAAAAGATTTGCAAGATAAATATCATTTTCCAGATGTGGATAAACGTGTCATGAGTACACTTTCAAAGCTGTTAGATACGGAACTCAGTTTAAATGATGTCGTATTGCGTTTACTGAACAGCATGCGATTTTATGCGGACGATTTGTTTTCAAGTACGCTTTCTGCGGAAGAACTGGATATGCTTCCGACGTATTATGAGCGTATTTTAGAGAGAAATAGAAAGATTATGTAAGGGGTGTGACGTAATATGGGTTATGTGAATCAGAAACTAGATGAAGGCAAGGTTTTTAAAGATCCCGTTCATGGTTTTGTACACGTATCTGACCAAATGATTTGGGATTTAATTGCAACAAAGGAATTTCAACGTTTGCGGCGAATTCGGCAACTCGGCACTACCTCATTAACGTTTCACGGGGCTGAGCATAGTCGTTTTAACCATTCTTTAGGCGTGTATGAGATTGTACGCCAAATTATTGATGTTACTTTTGCAGGTGAGTATCAGTTGTCAGACGAGGAGCGCATGACGGTTCTATGCGCAGCGCTACTTCATGATTTAGGACACGGCCCGTTTTCGCACGCTTTTGAGAAAGTTTTTCATACCGACCATGAAGCTTACACCCAAAAGATTATTATGGGAAAAACCGAGGTAAGAGAAGTTCTGCTTCGGGCTGGAGACGACTTCCCGAGCCTAGTAGCCTCTATCATAAATAAGACTCACGAAAACCAAACGCTTGTAAAATTGATTTCAAGTCAACTCGATGCCGATAGAATGGACTATTTATTGCGTGACGCTTATTATACGGGCGTTAGCTACGGAAAGTTTGACATGGAACGAATTCTACGCGTTTTACGTCCAAGCCCAGATGGAAATGGTGTCATCATTAAATATTCTGGCATGCACGCTGTGGAAGACTATTTAATGAGCCGTTATCAAATGTACCAACAAGTTTATTTCCATCCTGTAAGTAGAAGTGGTGAGGTTTTACTGTGGAAGATTTTAAATCGCGCCAAGTCGCTTTATTTAGCGGGCTATGAATTCAAAATGTCGCCCGTACAAATCATCCCTTTTTTAAAAGAACAAGTGTGTTTAGAGGAATATATTGCGCTCGACGATTCGATTTTAACGTTTTATTTTTCTGTTTGGCAGCATGAAAATGATGAGATTTTGAGTGACTTATGCAATCGCTTCTTAAACCGACGTTTGCTTCGTTACGTGGATTACGATCCATCTAAGGATGCCGATTTCTACAATCGTTTAAAAGGCTGTCTTGAAAAAGCTGAAGTTGATCCAGCCTATTATTTAGTTGTCGACTCCTCATCTGATTTACCATATGATCTCTATAAACCAGGCGCTAGTTCAGGAAAATCGCCTATTCAACTTCTTCTACCCAACGGAGATTTAAAAGAATTATCTACGGAATCACCAATTGTTGAATCCATTGGCGGGAAAATCCGTACCGATATCAAACTATATTTTCCGCTTGATTTTATTGAAAATGGTCGTATTCCAGCCGAAATCGCAGAAGAAATGGTCACGTTAATTCATGAAAAGCAGAACAGCTAAAAAGCCCTTTAAAAAGGGCTTTCCAGACTGATGACAAACGGCGATCCCTGCGCTCTGCCTAATTTTTCACATAATCAGACAAGCTTGCAGGTGGATTATGAGTCTGATTTGCGCACGCCGGCGACGCCGTAATCTGTTTTTTTCATTTCTTCTAGAATGACGTGAATATTTTCTTTAGGTGCATTTAGATTTTTAGAAACAGCATCTGTCACGTCTTTCACTAGGTCGCGTTTTTGGTCATCATTTCGACCTTCTAAAAATTTGATAGTTATGATGGGCACGTTTAATCACCTCGATATCATCTTTATTTATCATTATTATATATCAAAAAATTCACTTTCGAAAGGAAATTTAAATGAGTAATTTTTTAGCCTATCCGTTAGAAATGCTGCCATACGTTGTGGTCACTATTTTGATTGCTTTTACTGTTCATGAATGGGC
This sequence comes from Listeria sp. ILCC797, assembly GCF_900186185.1. Classification (NCBI taxonomy): domain Bacteria; kingdom Bacillati; phylum Bacillota; class Bacilli; order Caryophanales; family Listeriaceae; genus Listeria; species Listeria sp. ILCC797. The sequence goes on along the minus strand of NZ_FYBS01000006.1, from coordinate 163,979 downwards.
TCATGCTATTACCGCACTCGCGTTTGGAGATGACACGGCGAAAAATGAAGGGCGACTTTCTATTAATCCGCTAGTCCACGTAGATTTAATTGGTCTTTTGATGGTGGTTATTGTTGGATTTGGTTGGGCAAAGCCGACACCAGTAAATCGATTTAAATTAAAGAAACGCCGATTAGGAAGTATTATCGTTTCTCTTGCTGGACCAATTAGTAATTTGTTACTGGCTTTTTTAGCAGTGGGCATTTTTTCTTATTTTACGGGAGGATTAGGAATTGGCGAAATCGATGCCATTTGGTCGATCTTTTTGACGATTTTTATTCAACTAAACCTCGTGTTGTTTGTGTTCAATTTAATCCCGTTTCCACCACTAGACGGTTATCAAGTGTTAGTGGAGTTTTTGCCCAATCGATTGCGTGCGAAAATCCAACCACTTGAGCAATATGCATTTTTAATTTTTCTAATTATCGCCTTAACGCCACTTTATGCGATTACAATTGGTCCGATTTTTAATATTTTCATTCCTAAAATCTTGGAACTTATGATGACCTTTTGGACAGGCATTTTATTTTGAGTTAGGTTGATTTTCCAGTCTTTTTTAACTATAATATAGTACGTCTACACGTCTGTTTGGAAAGGTGTCATAAAAATGACGAAAACACGCACGCCCGTAAAAATTCATATTACAAATATTGTCAGACAGATGAATGCAGAAGAAAAAACGGAAATGTCTGTATCTGGTGTTTTTTATCAAGATGAAAACAGTCATTATCTTCACTATGAAGAAAAACAAGTTGCTGGTGTAATACGTTCAGTTCTTAAAATCTCTAAGGAAGAACTTTTGTTGCTCCGCAGTGGCGCTGTAAGTATGCGCATGCACTTTTTTAAAGATAAAAAGCGAAGTGTTGCTTCAGTAGATTCCGGGGCTGGAAAGCTAGTTTTTGAGTCAGAATTGATTGGCTACACGGAAGCGTTTGAAAAAAATCCGCTCAGCGGAAAAATTGCTTTTCAGTACGATTTACTTAGTGGTGGAGCCTTTATCGGCTCATACGAAGTAAACATGCGAATAGAGGAGGAAATGAACGAATGAACATCATTCAAAAAAACGAAAATGATTTAATCGCGGGGATTAAGCAAGCTGTAATCGCGGCCCTTGCGATTGATGAAGATAGCATACCTAATATTTTACTTGAAGTACCAAAAGAAAAATCACACGGAGACTACTCAACCAATATCGCGATGCAATTAGCGCGTGTGGCTAAAAAAGCGCCGCGTCAAATTGCCGAAAGTATTGTGGCTGAAATCGGCACGAATAATGCGCTGATTAAAGAGGTTGAAATTGCTGGGCCGGGATTCATTAATTTCTTTATGGATAATTCTTACCTAACCAATTTAGTGCCGGTCATTTTGAATGAGGATGAAAAGTATGGTCAATCGGACTTTGGGAAAGGGGAAAAGATTCAAATTGAATTTGTTTCCGCCAATCCAACCGGAGATCTCCATCTTGGTCATGCTCGCGGAGCGGCGATTGGCGATTCTTTGGCCAATATTTTAGACATGGCAGGGTTTAATGTTTCGCGTGAATATTATATTAACGACGCGGGAAATCAAATTAATAACCTTGTGCTGTCCGCTGAGGCGCGGTACTTTGAGGCGCTAGGGCTTGAAAAAGAGTTTCCAGAAGATGGCTATCACGGAAAAGATATTATTGCGCTCGGGAAAGAGCTTGCGGATAAATACGACAATAAATATGTGGAAACAAGCGAGGAAGAGCGCCATGCGGTGTTTAAGAAAGATGCACTTGCATTTGAAACAGCGAAATTAAAAGCGGATCTGGACGAGTTCAGGGTGCACTTCGACAACTGGTTCTCTGAAACTTCTCTTTATGAAAATAATAAAATCCTTCCTGCTCTTGAAAAGTTAAAGGCTAATGGATATGTCTTTGAAGAAGAAGGAGCAACGTGGCTACGTACCACGGACTTTGATGACGATAAAGACAGGGTGCTCATTAAGTCGGACGGCAGTTATACGTATTTCTTCCCGGATATTGCCTACCATTTAGATAAATTGAGCCGCGGATTTGATGTGCTGATTGATGTTTGGGGAGCCGACCATCACGGGTATATTCCACGTATGAGAGCTGCAATTGAAGCGTTAGGCTATAAGCCGACACAACTTGAAGTAGAAATCATCCAACTCGTTCACCTTTATGAAAATGGCGAGCAAGTTAAAATGAGTAAGCGCACAGGGAAATCAGTAACAATGCGCGATTTGATTGAAGAAGTTGGCCTTGACGCAACGCGCTACTTCTTCGCGATGAGAAGCTCAGATACGCATATGAATTTTGACATGGGCTTAGCGAAATCCACGTCCAACGAAAACCCAGTTTACTATGTGCAATATGCGCATGCCAGAATTGCTAGCATTTTAAGATCAGGTGAAGAGCAAGATCTTCGTGCGGTAGAATCCGCCGATGTAAGTTTGTTAAAAACCGAAACGGAATTTGATTTGTTAAAAGTGCTTGGTGATTTTCCAGATGTCGTTTCTGAAGCGGCAGTAAAACGCGCGCCGCACCGAATTGTACGCTATTTAAATGACTTAGCTAGTGCATTCCATCGTTTCTATAATGTCAATAAGGTTCTTGATAAAGAAGCTGTTGAGCTGACAAAAGCAAGACTAGCTTTAATTCAAGCAGTTAAAATTGCGCTTCGTAATGGCCTTAAACTACTTGGTGTTTCAGCTCCTGAAAAGATGTAATGAAATGGAAGTTCGGCATTCAGGCGGTGTATCGCTTGCCGAACTTTTTCTTCCAGCCTAGTCATTGACGAGAATAACAAAATGTTTTAAAGTTAAATCACGGAGGCATTTTGATGACGGGAGATTCTAAAATGAAGCGAATAGTAACTTTAGCGCTGCTTTTTGTATTTCTGTGCATCGCAATTTATATTTTGTATAATTTTCAACTTGGTTCGATTCCGATTTTATTAATGGCCATTTTATTTTTCTACATAGGGTATCAAATCGTAAAGAAAAGTTGACAGATGTAAAATTTATGGTTGTGCTTGCCAGTGATAACATGTAAAATGGTTAAGTTGAATAAAAAGTAAATGATGAAAGAAACAATAAATGTAGTTTAACGAAAGGGCGTGCCAGCTTTGGATTTAAGTAATTTATCTCAAGAAGAGCGGAAAGAAGTATCTTTAATTGAAGTCGCGCATTATGTTTTAGAAAATCGTCGAGAAGTTATTAATTTTAAAGAATTAGTTGAAGAAATTAAAAACTTTTTAGAGTTGACAGATGACGAAATGAAAGAGCGTTTAGTTCAATTTTATACAGATATGAACATCGACGGTAATTTTATTTCACTAGGAAACAACACTTGGGGGCTTCGCGCTTGGTATCCAATTGATGCCATTGATGAAGAAGTTCAAACACAAACGAAACCGAAGAAAAAACGTAAAAAAGATGACGACGATGATGAAGATGAAGAGGTTGAAGATATCATGGATGACGATATCGAATACGAAGAAGATGACGAAGTGGAAGAACTCGGAGAAGAAGAAATTTCACTCTCAGACGGCCTAGTCGATGAAGACGAGGACGCAGATGACCACTTGCCTGACGGGATTGAAGGCGAACTTGCTACAGTAGAAGATGACTATAGCGACGGAGATTACACGGAAGATCCAGAAGAATAAAATGAAAAATCACCCGAAAATTATTCGGGTGATTTTTTTTAGGACGTACAAAGCGATGATGTCGCTTACAAAAAATAAACACTTGACTTATTCTTGTTTCATATGTAGTATTTTATTTGGGCTCCCTTAATTGGGACGGATATGTTCAGTTAGCGCTCCCTTACTTTTTATGAAAGTAGGAGCGTTTTTTATTTGGCGGAAGCTGAATAAAATATTTCCTAATTACCAAGTGCAAGCACATTTAATTGCATTTGGTGATTTTATTTGTAGGGACGTTTTGAAGTAATAGAGTTCACCCCGAAGGTTAAGTCCATTTAACCGCTATTTTTTGGAAAAGGAAGGAGTCGGATTTTTTAATGACGAAGTATATTTTTGTAACAGGTGGCGTAGTTTCATCTATTGGTAAAGGGATTACAGCAGCATCACTTGGGCGACTGCTGAAAAACCGCGGATTAAGTGTGACAATTCAAAAATTCGATCCATATATTAACGTGGACCCGGGAACAATGAGCCCGTATCAACATGGTGAGGTTTTTGTAACAGATGATGGTGCCGAAACGGATTTAGATTTGGGGCATTATGAGCGCTTTATCGATATTAATTTAAATAAATATAGCAACGTCACAACAGGTAAAGTTTACTCAGAGGTCATTAAAAAAGAACGCCGCGGCGACTATCTTGGCGGAACCGTTCAAGTTATCCCGCATATCACAAACGAGCTGAAAGACCGCGTGTTTAGAGCGGCAAGAATGACAAATTCAGATATTATCATTACCGAGATTGGCGGAACCGTGGGGGACATCGAATCACTTCCGTTCCTTGAAGCGATTCGCCAAATCAAAAGCGATGTTGGGTCTGAAAATGTCCTATATATCCACACAACACTCATTCCTTACATTAAAGCAGCAGGCGAAATGAAAACTAAACCCACTCAGCACAGTGTTAAAGAGCTGCGTAGTTTAGGCATTCAACCAAATATTATTGTGGTACGCACAGAACAACCCGTTTCCACAGAAATGAAGGAAAAAATTGCCCTTTTCTGTGATATTAAAGCATCCGAAGTTATCGAAAGCCGCGATGAAGATACGCTTTATAACGTGCCTCTTTCGTTACAAGCACAAAAAATGGATCAAATCGTGCTCGACCATTTGAAATTAGACGCGCCACCTGCTGAAATGACTGAGTGGACGGAGCTTGTACACCGCGTGCAAAATTTATCGAAGAAAGTTCGGATTGCGCTCGTTGGGAAATACGTTTCCTTACAAGACGCGTATCTTTCTATAGCGGAAGCGTTACGGCATGCTGGGTATGCACATGATGCGGAGATTCAAATTGACTGGATTGATTCGGAAAAAGTCACAAAAGAAAATGTTACGGAACTTTTGAAAGATGCAGATGGGATTTTAGTTCCCGGAGGGTTCGGCGACCGGGCAATTGAAGGAAAGCTTCTTGCTGTTGAATATGCGCGCGTTAACAAAGTACCGTACTTTGGAATTTGCCTTGGTATGCAACTGGCAACAGTTGAGTTTGCGCGAAATGTTCTTAAGCTTGACGGGGCGCATTCCGCTGAAATCGACCCCGAAGCAAAACATAATATCATTGATTTACTCCCAGAGCAAAAAAATATCGAAAACATGGGTGGAACGCTTCGCTTGGGGCTTTATCCTGCACGAATTAAGGAAGGCACGAAAGCGGCAGAAGCTTATGGGGAAACGATTGTCGAGGAACGTCACCGTCATCGCTATGAGTTCAATAATGACTACCGTGAACAAATGGAGCAGGCAGGCATGATTGTTTCAGCAACTAGCCCTGACGGCCGTCTTGTTGAGGTGGTAGAGTTAAAAGATCACCCGTGGTTTGTTGCTTGTCAATATCACCCAGAATTCATTTCCAGACCAAATCGTCCGCAAAGCTTGTTCAAAGGCTTTATCGGCGCGGCAGTTAAATAATTATGTGAGTGCAACTCAGGTTCAGGCTGAGTTGCATTCTTTGTGTAATTACTTTATAAAAAAAGAAAAAAATGTAGCTTTTGATTTATTTTTGTGATTGCTTGGTGCTATAATGTTAGATAACAACATTGTAGGAGGTATGAGAATGAATAGAGAAATCGTGAATGAACAACAAGCTCAAGCCATTGTAGATGGCATCTTACAAGGATATAAAGACTATTTAGAAATACGTAGACAAAAAAAGGAAGAATTGAAAGTTTCGGCAAGTTATGCTTTTGTTAAAGGGAACCATATTGATGATGCTGTTTCAAGAAAACTCACGGGCTTAATTGAAAAAGACCAACTCGCTAAAGCGGGTGAATCTTGGGAATATCTTCAATTTGCTTTTGGTAGAAAAGATAACAAGTGTCTATTTATTGTTAAAAATATTTTGCGGCTGAAACGAACGTTCCAAAGTTCGCATAAAAAAAGCCAATATCTAGTAGACTTAGCGAAAGTAAATAATCCATGGATTCAGGAACTCCGTCAAGGACGGGTGAAAATGGAAGGCGTTTCTATCCAATTACAGTTTTTGGATTTTGAAAAATGGGAGCAAACAGAAGAAATCCGAGAAAGAAATTTTTCGGAATTTTATATTGTGACATATGAAACGGATAGCCATACAAAAGAGATTATAAGTGTAGAAATTGTAGCACCAGATGCTGAAACTGGGGAGTTACATAGTGTACAGAAACTATCATCATATTTACAAAGCAGTGATGTCATTATCCAGGAAAATGAATATGAATCGATTTCTGGTGAAGTTGAGTTTGGTAGTGTTGAGGATTATGGATATACGACGCTACCAGAAGAAGGCGAAGAAATTGGAAACTAAATGAGGAGGAAATCGTTGTGTTTAGAGGTGATAATCTTCAAAGGGTCAGAGCCTTGTACGGCTTGTCACGAAAAGAACTAGGAGAGAAGCTTGGGGTTTCTGAACAAGCTGTTTGGCAGTTTGAAAATCAAGTAACGAACCCTAAATTTGAAATCGTTGTTGAACTTAAAAGACTTTTTGGAGTAAAAACACAGTTTTTCTTACAAGAATTAAAAGTTCCGAGTGTGTTTAAAGAAGAACAAATTATTTATCGTGCAGCCGATATGACTAGCCGAAAGCGGGCGTTTTCAGAGACGGAATATTTGAATTTTGTTCACGAGGTTATTACATCGCTAGAAAGCTTCCTGAGTTCGCCTAAGAGTACTATTTTAAGTCTAAGAGAAAAATGCTTGAAGATGTATTATCAGAGAAGCGAATCAAAAAATTGTATTGAGGAAATCGCTGCACTAGCAAAAGAATTTATTGGTGTAACAGATGATAATGCAAATTTGCTGCTTCAACTTGAGAAGTCTGGCATTCATATTGTAGAGAAGGAGGTAGGCGACAAAACCGACGCCTATAGTGCTTGGTCAGCTAGTCAAATACCCATTATTGTTCTCGGTATAAAGAAATCGGCAGTGCGAAGAAATTTTGATTTGGCGCATGAACTAGGTCACTTGTTGATGCATAACAATATTGATATGCTAGCTTTAGACAAAGAAGACTATAATAAAATTGAAAATGAAGCCAACTTATTTGCCGCTTGTTTCTTATTACCGGAAAAAAATATTGTTAAAGATTTGCAAGAACTTCGGCATATTTCTAATCCAGATTCCTATATGGAACTTAAGGCGAAATACAATGTATCAATTCAAGCTTTAGAAATGCGAGCATACCGATTAGGTTTTCTTACGCCGCAGCAAAATAGTTATTTTTACAGACAGCTTGCGAAAAAAAAATATAAACTTGTGGAGCCGCTTGATTCAGAAATCCCACTTAAACGGCCTGGGAAAATCCGAAATATTTTGGAGCTCATTTTATCTAATCAAGTGATTAGTTTGGCTGAACTCGAAACGATGTTCAAAGTTGAAACACTGTTTTTAGAGCGATTGTTTACGATTGAGCCAGCTTTTTTCGAAAAATATCAGGCGAAGGAAGATTTTTCAAGTTACAATAATGTCTTGAAACCAAAGTTTCGCTAATACGTTAAATCGAGCCTTGTAGAAAAACGCCAAACACGTAAGCCAAACAAAACGTATCACGCACAATCAGGCTGATGACAAACGTTGAGATGGCGTGTATTCGAGTACATGATAACTGAAAACAGGGAGGACGTAGTTTGTCCGACCATGTGAGAAGTGAGGCGAAGCGCAGGCAAGAACTCCGAAAATGTCCGTTTTTTATTAGTCTGAAGCCTTCTATGTCTAGGAGGCTTTTAAATTTGACAATATCCCTACGTGTATTGCAAACTGAATTTAGCATAAAAGGGAGAGTAGGGGAAGGTTTGATTAAAGAAATAGTGTTAATATACAATCCAGCGGCTGGAAAAAATAAGTTCCGGAAGTGGATGCCGCTCGTTGAAGAGAAGTTGAATGAGGCGGATTTTGACGTGACGCTTGTGTCGTCTACAAGTAAGCCTAAAAGTATTTTGAAGCTTGCTAAAAAAGCAGCGGAGTCTGGTGTTTCGGCCATCATTGCGGCTGGCGGTGACGGGACGGTGAATGAGGTTGTGAACGGAATCATGCAGTCGTCTAAACGCCCCGTTTTAGGAATTTTACCGATGGGAACGACGAATGACTATGCGCGGGCTTTGGGCGTGAATAAAGATCCGCTTGAAGCGCTAAACAGCATTATTAATCGCGAGACTGTTGGCATCGATATTGGCAAGGCGAATCAGGACGAATTTTTTATTAATAATGTAGCTGCTGGAAAAATTACGGAAATTACATACGCGGTGCCGGAGGCGAAAAAGAATCGTTATGGGCGTCTGGCGTACCTTTTTGATGGCTTAAAGATGCTGCCAAATCTCAAAGCGACGCCTGTCGAAATTACATTTGACGACGAGCGCTTCAAGGGTCAGATGCTAATTTGTTTTGTGAGCAATTCCCACACGGTCGGTGGGCTTGAATCGCTTTGTCCGCCTGCCAAAATTAATGATGGCTATTTTGACTTGCTGATTCTAAAAAAGGTATCACCAGCCAAATTGTTTTCGCTATTTCTGCTATTAAAACGCGGAACGCATCTTGAAAGCCCGCACGTAATCCATCGCCAAGTGAAACGTGTCAAATTGGAATCTAAGGAAGTTTTAAATATTAGTTATGACGGCGTTTATGGCGGAAATGCGCCGTATGAATTGGAAGTTTTACCGGAAGCCTTGCGCGTTTTTGCGAATCAAGAGGTGGCGAGCGCTAGGCTTTATAGGAAGGAAGATTAGAGGGCGTTTTAAACCCTAGGGGCTAAAGCGTTTTCAGAAAATAATTCGCAACTTTTATGGTAAATGAATCACAAATCTGTTATTATAGACGTGTTAGGGAAAAATAGCTGCCACTATTTTTCGCGGCGGAAATTCAAATTTTAAATTCCTGAGGGAGGAAATTGTATTATGCCTATCGTTAACATGACAGACATGCTGAAAAAAGCATTAGCTGGGAAATATGCTGTAGGTCAATTCAACATCAACAACCTTGAATGGACTCAAGCTATTTTGAAAGCTGCGGAAGCTGAAAAATCACCAGTCATCCTAGGAGTATCTGAAGGTGCTGCTAAATATATGGGAGGATTCAATACGGTTGTTAAGATGACACAAGGTCTTGTTGAAGATCTTAAAATCACTGTACCTGTTGCTATCCATTTAGACCATGGTTCAAGCTTTGATTCTTGTAAAGCAGCAATCGACGCAGGTTTCTCATCCGTAATGATCGACGGATCGCATCACCCAATTGACGAGAATGTAGCAATGACTAAGAAAGTTGTTGACTATGCTCACGCTAAAGGTGTTTCTGTAGAAGCTGAAGTTGGTACTGTTGGTGGTACTGAAGACGGCGTTACAGGCGGAATTAGTTACGCTAATCCTGAAGAATGTCTGCGCGTTGTTAAAGAAGCTGGTATTGATGCATTAGCAGCTGCACTTGGATCTGTTCATGGTCCATATAGTGGCGAACCAAAACTTGGCTTTGATGAAATGAAAGAAATCTCCGAACTTACAGGTGCTCCACTTGTACTTCACGGCGGTTCTGGAATTCCTGAACACCAAATTAAAAAAGCAATTGAATTAGGTCACAGCAAAATCAACGTAAACACTGAGTGCCAAATTGTTTGGACTGCAGCTGTTCGCGAAAAATTAGCTACTGACGATAAAGTTTACGATCCACGTAAAGTTATCGGACCTGGTGTTGATGCAATCATTAAAACAGTTACTGAAAAAATTCAAGAATTTGGTTCTAACGGTAAAGCGTAAATCAAAAATTGAATGGTTATGGAAGGAGCAGAAATCTTTCTGCTTCTTTTTTGTTCCTTAAAACCTGTTAAAAACTATATTTTGTGTGAAAGTAAGTAGATTATGTTATCATTAAAACAGTTATAGGGGTGGAAATTGCAAAATTTATCATTAGCTTCTAGAAATGCTTAGAAAAAAATCGTTCTAAGGGCGCATGAAAAAGCTATTAATAAACATGTATAATATATGATGATAGATTAAAGAACGTTTTGATGAATGAACCAACACGGAAAGAGAGTAGGGATAGTAATGAATATAGGAATCTTTACCGATACCTACAGTCCGCAAATCAGCGGGGTCGCTACGTCCATTTTAACAATGGAGACGGAGTTAAGAAAAAGAGGACATAACGTATATATATTTACAACAACCGACCCTAATGCTGATCGAGAAAGCGAAGAGGGACGCGTGTTTAGGTTGCCAAGTATTCCATTTGTGTTTTTCCCGGAGAGAAGAATTGCGATTGCGGGCATGAACAAGTTTATCCGCCTTGTTGGCGAATTAAAGTTAGATATTATTCATACGCATACGGAGTTTTCTTTAGGTTTACTCGGTAAAAAAATTGCTAAAAAATACTCCATTCCATCCATTCATACATACCATACAATGTATGAGGATTATTTGCATTATATTGCTAATGGTAAAATTTTAACACCAAAAATGGTGCGCAAGATGACAAAATCTTTTTGTGATAGTTATGAGGCACTTATTGCACCGACGCAAAAAGTGCGCCATCATCTAGAGGAATGCGGAATTTATAAACATATTTATACGATTCCAACTGGCACGAACATTCAAATGTGCGATCAAGCCTCTTCAGGCAAAATAGCGGCAATGAAAAAGCAGTTGGGTATCGGAGAGCAGGATGCGGTTATCCTTTCTTTGGGACGTGTGGCGCATGAAAAAAATATTGATGCGATTATTCAAGCCATGCCAGGCGTTTTAGCTGAACTCCCTTTTACCAAATTAGTAGTGGTTGGTGATGGTCCAGTTCGTAAAGAATTAGAAGAGTTGGTGGAAGAGCTTTCGCTTTCGCATGCGGTCATATTTACGGGCGCAGTGGAGTGGAGTGAAGTTGGCGACTACTACCAGCTTGGTGACTTCTTTGTGAGTGCTTCAACTTCTGAAACACAAGGATTAACCTACTTAGAGGCGATGGCTTCAATGTTGCCGGTTGTCGCGAAAAAGGATGAAAGCATCGAAGACATTTTAGTGGATAAAAAAACTGGATTTTTATTTGAAACAGACGATGAGCTTTCCGAAACATTAATTATGGCGCTTCAAAATGAAGAGCTGGCAAGAGAGCTAGCGAAAAATGCACTTAAACAAGTAGATAATTATTCCGCAGACCATTTTGGTGAGCGAATTGAAGCAACCTATGCAGAAATATATGATATTTATTATTCGGTGGAAAACAAAAAGCGGCTGAACAGGCAACGAACGCTCATTAAGAGTAAAATGGCATCGCAAGTTTTTTCGTTAACATCGAATACGCATATACGGAAAGGTAGGTCATCGCGTCGTGATTAAGCTAACTATGCTTTCATCGGCAGAAAAAGTGAAAGGGCAAGGTGTAGCCTCTGCTTACAGAGAACTTGTTAATCTGCTTGATGAACGGCTGAAAGATAAAATCGAGATGTCGATTAATAAATTTCATAAAACGGAGATTACACATTATCATACGGTAGATTTTCATTTTTATTTATCTACTTTTTTCAAGAAAAAGCGCGGGGTTCGGGTTGGCTATGTCCATTTCTTACCAGAAACGATGGAAGGTAGCTTAAAATTACCGGGAATTGCCCGTGCTGTTTTTTATAAATATTTAATTTCTTTTTATAAGAGAATGGATGAGATTGTCGTTGTAAACCCTTCTTTCATACCAAAACTAGAAGCGTATGACATTCCTTCAGAAAAAATCCACTATATCCCTAATTTTGTTTCTAAAAAAACATTTTTTTCGGATGAAAAACAAAAAGAAATGTTTCGCAAAAAATATCAAATTCCCGCTGATAAATTTGTTGTGCTTGGTGTAGGACAAGTACAGCACCGAAAAGGTGTGCTTGACTTTATTGAAGTCGCAAAATCATTGCCTGACGTGCAATTTGTTTGGGCGGGGGGCTTTTCATTTGGGAAGATTACATCGGGCTATGAGGAGCTGAAAAAAATTTATGACAACCCGCCTGAGAATGTGACATTCATTGGGATCATTGACCGCTCGGAAATGAATGGCTGCTTCAATATGGCAGATTTATTTTTTATGCCGTCGTACAATGAACTTTTCCCCATGGCGATTTTGGAGGCGATGAGTACAGGCGTTCCAGTACTGCTTCGCGACCTTGATTTATACAAAGAAATTTTGTCTGGTTATTATGAAGAAGGGCAAAATAATACGGATTTCATTACTAAAATTGCAGAATTAAAAGCGAATGACGATAAATATGCAGCGCTGCTAGAAAAAGCAGAGCGCGGCGCGGAATTTTATTCGGAGGACCGTTTGACAGCGATTTGGGATGAATTTTATCATGATTTAGTAAGGAAGTGAACCTAGGTGAAGTTAAGCAAAAATGCGCGTAAGAATTGGCTGAACATCTTTTTAATTCTCATCATTAGTAGCGCTTTTATCATTTGGCAGTTTCGCGGCGTTGATATGGAGCAATTTATCCAAGAAATTAAAAACGTCAATGTATGGTGGCTGCTCGTTGCATTTTTGTTTATGCTGATTTACTGGCTTTTTGAAGCGGTTGTGTTACATAAAAGCATTTTGCCTACTTTCCAAAAAGAAAATTTTTTTTCCTCGTTCCGCATTACGATGATTGGTCAGTTCTTCAATACAATCACCCCGATGCAAGCAGGCGGACAACCCGCGCAATTATACGCGCTCGTAAAGAAAGGGCTAGACATTGGTGTCGCAAGCTCCATCTTATTATTTAAATTCATCATTTATCAGGCGATGATTGTAATCAATTTCATCGTCGTCCTCATTTTTGGTTTTCACTATTTATTAACAGGCGCTCTCCCACAAGTTAAATATCTGGTTTTAATTGGCTTCACCGTGCATTTGGCGGTAGTCGTTGGACTTATCTTAGTAGGGAAAAGTTACCGCTTCACTGCGAAATTGGTTCACCTTATTTTGAAGCCGTTTAGTTGGTTCATGAAGAAAGAACGGATCCAAAAAATTCAAGCGGTTGTCGATGATAAAATTGCGTCTTTTCATGAAGAAAGTGGGCGTATTAGTCATGATAGGAAGCTCATTTGGAGTGCGAGCATATATACGAGTTTGCAACTTTGGGCGTATTTCGTCATTCCCTATTTTATTTTACTAGGAATAGGGGTTTCGAATTTAAATCTTTTTATGGTGATAACGTTCCATGCGTTTATTATGATGTTTGCGACAGTTGTGCCGACGCCTGGTGGAACGGGTGGTGCGGAATATACCTTTACGCTATTGTTTGGGCCGCTGCTCGTTTCCGTGAAACTTTTAACGGCGCTACTTTTGTGGCGCATCATTACGTATTATAGTTGTATTGTTTTTGGTGCAATTGCAATTGCTATTCCGGATAAAAATAAAATGACGAAGAAATCCGAGCAGTAAGCGGGTTTAGTGGCGATTAGCTTGCAAACGTGTTAGGATTTAGAGATAATAGCAAGTGAGATTAAAAGAAAGAGGGATTGGCATGGAAAATCGGTTAGTAATTAATGGGGGAAAACGACTTTCTGGAAAAGTTGTCGTAGATGGGGCTAAAAATAGCGCGGTAGCTTTAATTCCAGCAGCTATTTTGGCAGATTCTGAAGTGACGATTGAAGGTCTTCCAGACATTTCTGATGTTCATACATTGTATGATATTGTTTCTGAACTAGGTGGTTCAGTGAAGTCGGATAGCCAAACCGCGATTATTGACCCTAGTACTATTGTGGATATGCCACTTCCGAATGGAAATGTAAAAAAATTACGTGCTTCTTATTATTTGATGGGCGCGCTTCTTGGTAAATTTAAAAAGGCGGTTGTTGGTTTGCCAGGCGGATGTTATTTGGGGCCGCGACCAATTGATCAGCATATTAAAGGTTTTGAGGCGCTAGGCGCAACGGTAACTAACGAGCAAGGCGCAATCTATTTGCGTGCCGACAAATTGCGTGGCGCGCGAATTTACATGGATGTTGTCAGTGTAGGTGCCACCATTAATATTATGCTTGCTGCTGTTTTAGCAGAAGGTAAGACGATTATTGAAAATGCGGCAAAAGAGCCGGAAATCATTGATGTTGCTACCTTGTTGTCTAATATGGGCGCGAACATTAAAGGGGCCGGAACGGACACTATTCGCATTACTGGCGTGCCGAAACTACACGGTTGTCACCACACAATTATTCCGGACAGAATCGAAGCGGGGACATATATGATTGCAGCGGCCGCAATAGGCGACGGCGTTGAGATTCAAAATGTCATTCCAGATCATTTGGAGGGGATTACGGCGAAATTAGCCGAAATGGGCGTTCCGTTAGAGATTTCAGAAGACTCCATTTTAGTCAAAAAAGCCATTGCCTTTAAAAAAGTGGACGTGAAAACCTACGTCTACCCTGGATTCCCAACGGATTTGCAGCAACCATTTACGACGCTTTTAACACAAGCGGACGGGGACAGCATTGTGACGGACACAATCTACCCGAGCAGGTTTAAGCATATCGCCGAGCTCATGCGCATGGGCGGGCAGTTTAAACAAAATGAACGAACGGCTGTTATTTACGGGAAAACACCCCTTTCTGGTGCACGCGTAACGGCAACCGATCTCCGCGCGGGCGCCGCCCTTGTAATCGCTGGTTTGCTTGCTGAAGGCCAAACGGAAATTTTAGGCGTTGAGCATATTGAGCGCGGTTACGGGAATATTATTCAAAAACTCTCCGATTTAGGAGCGGATATTTATAAAGAAATCGCCGAAAGCAATTTGGCATAGCCTTCTAAAACAAAAGCGGGGCAATTCCTCTGTCCCGTCTTTTCCTTCCATTTATTTCAAATCCCTAGTTTAAACAAAAATAAAAAAAGGTGGTACACATATGGCTAAACTGTCCATAGCATATTTAGAGAGCCTGACAATCAAAGAGATTTATGCGCTTGCGAAAGAACACAAGATTGCGTATTATAGCAAATTAACGAAAAAAGAACTTATTTTTGCGCTATTGAAATCGAATGCGGAGAAAGAGGGATTTTTCTTCATGGAAGGCGTTTTAGACATCATTCCCTCTGAAGGGTTCGGTTTTTTGCGCCCAATTAATTATTCGCCAAGTTCGGAGGATATTTATATTTCGGCCTCGCAAATTAGACGATTTGATTTACGAACAGGTGATAAAGTTTCTGGAAAGGTGCGTCCGCCAAAAGAAAATGAACGCTATTTTGGTTTGCTACACGTAGAAGCAGTCAATGGTGAGAATCCTGAAGTGGCGAAAGAACGTGTGCATTTTCCTGGCTTGACGCCGCTTTATCCGGATAAACAGATGGCGCTTGAAACAGGGAAATTCCCAATTTCAATGCGAATGATTGATATGGTTGCGCCCATCGGTTTTGGTCAGCGGGGGCTAATTGTTGCGCCACCTAAGGCAGGGAAGACGATTTTGCTTAAGGAAATTGCGAATGCAATTACGATGAACCACCCGGAAGCCGAACTAATCGTACTTTTAATTGATGAGCGTCCAGAAGAGGTAACGGATATTGAACGGTCGGTCTCAGCGGACGTTGCTAGTTCAACATTTGATGAAGTTCCGGAAAATCATATTAAAGTGGCCGAACTCGTTTTAGAACGTGCGATGCGTCTTGTAGAACAGAAGCGTGACGTCATTATTTTGATGGACAGCATTACTCGTCTGGCGCGTGCGTATAATTTGGTTATTCCGCCAAGTGGCCGAACGCTTTCAGGTGGGATTGATCCAGCGGCTTTCCACCGTCCGAAACGCTTTTTCGGAGCGGCGCGTAACATTGAAGAAGGCGGGAGTCTGACGATTTTGGCAACTGCTTTAGTTGATACGGGTTCGCGAATGGACGATGTGATTTACGAAGAGTTTAAAGGCACGGGTAATATGGAGCTTCATTTGGACCGTCAACTTGCTGAGCGCCGTGTTTTCCCTGCGATTGATATTCGCCGTTCAGGTACGCGTAAAGAAGAGTTGCTGCTTCCAAAAGAAAAATTAGAGAAGCTTTGGAAAATCAGAAAAACAATGCCGCTTCAAGGGGACTCGCTAGATATGTCAGAGCGATTTATTCGTTCGATGAAAAAGACAGATACGAATCAGGCCTTTTTTGAGCTGTTACAAGAACAAATGTTTAAAAAATAACTGTTGCTTGTTTTCGCTGTGCTTGTTATAATTATTGTACTGTGTGTTTTCTGCAGTTAATTACTCTGTTTCAGATGATTCAGGGCGAAGGAGTTGAAAAGAAATGAAAGCTGGAATTCATCCTGAATACCGTCCAGTTGTTTTCGTTGATACTAGTACTGATTTCAAATTCTTGTCTGGTTCTACTAAACATTCAAGTGAAACTATTCAATGGGAAGATGGTAACGAATATCCGTTACTACGTGTCGAAATCTCTTCTGATTCACACCCATTCTATACTGGTAAACAAAAACACGCGACTGCCGACGGACGTGTGGACCGCTTCAACAAAAAATACGGAATCAAATAATTCTGTATGTTGGAAGCTTAATAATCGAAATACTGCGCACACCTCATTTAATGGGGTGTGTTTTTCTTTTTGACGAAAAGTTGTCAGTTAAATTAAAAAAATGGGAAAGTTCGCAAATGAGCTTTACTTTTATGTCAGGATTTGCGTATAATAGCACTAATTACTTTTTTGAAAAGTGAACAATTTAATAAGGAGGTTTTCATGTGAAAGCAAATTTACAAGTAGGCGTGCTAGGCTTTGGGACAGTCGGCAGTGGCGTCATTCATATTTTAGAAGAACACCAAGAAAAAATTAGTCAAGTGACGGGCTACAATATTACCGTTAAAACAGTGCTTGTTCGTGATCTTGAAAAAAATCGCAGATACGAGACGAAAGGTTTTACACTTACGACCACACCGGATGATATTTTTGAAGATCCAGAAATTGCGGTTGTTGTTGAGGTTATGGGTAGCATTGATATTGCACGTGAGTATATTTTGCGCGCATTGAAAGCCAAGAAACATGTTGTAACAGCGAATAAAGATTTAATTGCTATCCACGGAGATGAACTTGTTACGGTTGCACAGGAAAATGGTTGCGATTTATTTTATGAGGCAAGTGTGGCAGGCGGCATTCCGATTTTACGAACAATTGTAAACAGCTTAGCGGCAGATAAAATACAAAAAGTGATGGGTATTGTAAACGGGACGACCAATTACATGCTAACAAAAATGACTACTGAAAATAAAAGTTATGATGATGTTTTAAAAGAAGCGCAAGACCTAGGTTTTGCAGAAGCTGATCCAACAAGTGATGTGGACGGAATTGATGCGGCGCGCAAAATGGTTATTTTAACACGACTAGCGTTCGGTATGAATGTTCGTTTAGATGATGTCGAAACAACGGGTATTCGTGGAATTTCTCCGCTAGACATTTCGACAGCCTATCAATTAGGATACAAGGTGAAACTTGTTGGCCGTGCGGAAGAAGTAGACGGTTCGGTAAGTGTTGACGTTGGACCAGTTCTGCTTCCAAGAGCACACCCGTTGTCGGGAGTGAACTATGAGAATAATGCGGTTTTTGTAACCGGTGCAGCAGTAGGCGAAACAATGTTTTACGGTCCTGGCGCTGGCGAATTGCCAACCGCGACTAGCGTTGTCAGCGATTTAATTACGGTGGCGAAAAATAGTAAGCTTGGCACAAACGGAAACGCGTTTAATAGCTTCATTCACGAAACGAAACATACGCCAAAAGAAAAAGTTTACTCCAAGTATTATTTACGTTTGGAAATGGACGACAAGACGGGGACATTTTTAAAATTAACGCAAATTTTTGCTGAAGCTGGCGTCGGATTTGATAAAATTATTCAGGAGCCACTCAATGAATTCACGGCAACGGTTGTGATCGTGACGCATTCAATTAGCAAGGCGCAACTAAGTGTGGCACTAAACCGCGCAGAAGAAGAACCAGAAATACGCATTTTGACTAAATATGCAGTTGTGGAGGGTTAAGTAATATGTATAAAGGACTTCTTGATAAATATAAAGATTTTTTACCGATTTCAGAACGTACACCGCTCATCTCGCTTGCGGAAGGCAATACGCCACTTATTCCTTTGCCTCATTTATCCAAAGAGTTGGGTGTGAACTTGTACGGCAAATACGAAGGACTAAATCCGACGGGCTCGTTTAAGGACCGTGGCATGGTCATGGCGGTTGCGAAAGCGAAAGAGGAAGGTGCTGAGGCGGTTATTTGCGCCTCGACGGGGAACACATCAGCGGCAGCGGCAGCCTACGCAACTCGTGCGGGTATGAAAGCATACATCGTTATCCCGGACGGCAAAGTGGCACTCGGGAAACTCGCACAGGCTGTTATGTACGGCGCCGACATCATCGCGATTCAGGGGAACTTTGACGAAGCCCTTGATTCGGTTAGAAAATTAGCAGAAACGGAAGCGGTGACTCTCGTAAATTCAGTCAACCCTTACCGCCTAGAGGGTCAAAAGACGGCTGCGTTTGAAATTTGCGAACAGCTTGGACAGGCACCAGATGTTTTGGCCATCCCAGTTGGCAATGCGGGAAATATTTCGGCTTACTGGAAAGGGTTCAAAGAATGGGACGACAAATTCGCGTCTGGACGTCCGGCGATGCACGGCTTTGAAGCGGAAGGGGCAGCGGCAATCGTAAAAGGCGAACCAATTGCGAATCCGGAAACGATTGCGACGGCGATTCGAATTGGGAATCCTGCGAGTTGGAGTTTGGCAGAAGCTGCACGCGACGAATCAAATGGCTATATCGACTCCGTGACAGATGATGAAATTGTAAATGCATACAAAAAAGTGGCTAGGCAAGACGGCGTGTTTATCGAACCGGGTTCAGCCGCATCGCTTGCAGGCGTCATTCAACATGTGAAAAATGGTAAAATCAAGCCGGGTCAAACCGTTGTTTGTGTGTTTACTGGAAATGGCCTTAAAGACCCTGACACGGCGATGAGTGTGCATGATTTTAACATCATTCATGCTGAAAACGTCGATGAAATGCGCGCGCACCTGCAAAACGGAGTGAACGCCTAATGCGTATCCGTGTACCTGCAACGACTGCCAATCTAGGGCCGGGATTTGATTCGTGCGGTCTCGCGCTAACTCTTTACTTGACGCTTGAAATTGGGGAAGCTAGCTCAAAATGGCATATTGAGCATGACTTAGGCGACGGCATCCCGAATGACGAAACGAATGTCATTATCTCGACGGCGTTATCGCTTGTGCCAGATTTAACGCCGCATGCGCTTAAAATGACGTGCGATATTCCAACTGCACGCGGTTTGGGGAGTAGCTCGGCTGCTGTTGTTTCGGGAATTGAACTCGCGAATTTTCTAGGAAATCTTGGCTTGTCGAAAGAACGGAAAGTTGAAATCGCGGCTGAAATTGAAGGGCATCCAGATAACGTGGCGCCAGCCGTGCTCGGCAACTTGGTCGTAGGCGCAAAACTTAAGGACGCTGATTTTTATGTGCGTCACCTGTTTCCAAATTGCGCGATTTTAGCGTTTATTCCTAAAACGGAGCTTTTAACCAGTGAGAGTCGTAATGTTTTGCCCGAAATGCTTGCGTATAAAGAGGCGGTGTCTGCGAGCGCGATTTCGAACGTGATGATTGCGGCCGTGCTCCAAAATGACATGACGCTTGCGGGAGAGATGATGGAGCGCGATTTATGGCACGAAAAATATCGTGCAAAGCTAGTGCCTCATCTTGTTAAAATTCGCGAAATTGCGCGCGCAGAAGGTGCTTACGCGACTTGTTTAAGTGGTGCAGGTCCGACGATTTTAATTTTTGCCCCGCATGACAAGAAAACAAACCTAATGAGTGTGCTTCAAGGCTTTGATGCGGAGGCGAATGTGCTTGCGCTTGAAGTTGAGGGGAGCGGCTCGCTTGTATTTGAATAAATTCTAGTAATGAGAAAAGCATCTGGCATTTTGGCTCATCAAAATGCCATGTGCTTACTTGTAAAATGAATTAAGTTTTGCCAATAAGAAAAACAGGGTAGAAAAATTTTCTATCCTGTTTTTTGAGCGAGACAGGGTTCCTGCTCCTAGTTTTTAAAATTAGTATGGTGAGTAGAAACTACTCTATATACTTTTGAGAGAAGTGCCAGGGTGTTTTTCATCTGAAGTAGATTCATTACTTGGTAAGGGAGCGACTTTTTCTCTATCAAAATTTCCTGTTTTTTTGGATAAAGCATCTGAAAAAGTAAAACTATCAGGTACAGAAGTATCATTGTAAGTAAGATCCATGACAAAATAATAATCTGGATTTTGATTCACATATCCTTCTACTTGAATTCCTCCAAGTGGATCTATTTTAGTTTCCTCAAATTGAATGCTGGTTACAAAATCATTATAATCTTCAGCATAGATGCGTTGTTCTATTTTAGGTTTCATTTGATCAGCAAATTTTTCTGCTTTTTGTTGGTCACTCATGCTCCCGTTGTCCTTTCCACATGCACTTATTAAAATACTTAATATAAGCAGGCTGGTGATAAATTGTATTTTATTCATTGCTTTGTCCTTTCTGTTTTTGTATGATAATTATATCATAAAGAAAAGCAAGAGGTGAATACGTTGAATAGAACAGAAGAAAAGACAGCCTGGGATTTATCAAGAAAAGCTTATAATATTAAAGAGTTTAATAGCTCTAGAGTATCTGTTAATGGGAATACTTACTATGTACTTGACCGAATAGATGCGGGTGTCAATGCTGTTACATATGGTACCAAAGAGGATTATTATAATTTGGAAAATGGTCATCCTGAGAAAATCGAACATGCCTTTGTCGCTTACCGTGGATCAGAACCGATGGATATTAAAAAGCGAATGAAAGATTACGGAGGAGGCAAGGAAGGCTTTGATACAGGGGTCGGTGAAGTTTTATATGACTGGCTTGGAACGGATTATCAGTATTTGATTCAGAAAAAACCGTTTGAAAGCGGAGGAACGAATTCATTTAAGCTATCAGCGGACTATGTTGGGCAACATCTTCAAAGTCAATTCCCGAATGCCACGTTTACTTTAACCGGTCACTCCTTAGGTGGTAGCGAAGTGAAGTATGCCGCATACCAGTATCCTCACATAGTGGATAAAGCATATAGTTTTGAAGGGCCGAATATTTATCCGTGTTTACCTGAAGACGGTCAAAAATACGTGCGAACAGGCGCACTCAACGATAAAATTTTTGATTATATTAATCTAACTGATGGCTTAGCTCGTTTAAATCGTGATGAACCTTCCTTTGGGACACAACGTATTATTTATGATTCAAAAGCGAAGTTTAACATGCAACATCAGGACATGGCAACTGACATAAATAAATATCCTTTACTAGCGAGTATGAATCAAACGTATACTAAATTTGGTGGCCTTATGGCTTTTGATAAAGGCTTGAAAGTCATTAATCCCAGTTTATCCTATCTGATGTTAGCGACATTTGCGGATCACAGTTTAGATCGATACCACTTTAAATCTGATGGTACTTTGCAATTGTTTTCTAGCCAATCATGGGGTGTAGAAGACTTAGAACAAATGCGTCACTATCTCACTTTTTCTGGTATGAGTGAATATTCGGCACCGATGCTTTTAATTCGCGGGGAATTGCTTACAAATATGGCAAATCGCACTGAAACGGAGTGTTTACAAGTTTTAAAGCAACTTGAGCAAATTCTTTGGGACGTGCCAGAAACAGCAAATGTAGTAGCAAACCAAGCCAAGCAAATGTTTATGAGTTTAGTTGGTTACGGGGAATATAGCGAACTGAATACGGGAGATGTAGAAGCCTTCCATCATGAACTAGAAACAGAGCCTGGCCATTTCTATCGAAAAAATGAAGTAGACAAAGCTTTAGACACGCTCACTTGGATGAAAAAGAAAACGAATGAATTCGTGAGAGATACACACCAATTAGCGCGAGAATTTTTAAAGCTCGATGAAGAATTAGCAAGAAAAATAGACTTGAGGTGAAGATATGCAGCCACCAAAACAACAGCCTGATTTAACGGGACTTTCTCCTTTTCAAGCGGTTCAAACAGCACGTGCCAATCAAATGGCATTGCCACTTGAACTAAGTATGCAGGTAAGGGAAGCAAAACGAGAAGCACAAAACTACCAACTGAAGCGCAAAATGAAACCCTACTATCAAGAGGTTTTCGCGACGGAACGAACGCTAGTAGTGGCGCGTGTCGAAAATTTAACGGACGAGTGGCGTTATGCCATTCAAAAGCACACCAAAGAAATGAAGGAAAATCATCAAGGAAAGGCAATTCAAGCTCTCGCTCGGTCAGGCGAAATTATCGCGGAACATGTGCGAAAGGAAGAACTGAAAAAAGCGCCTGACAGTCTAGCACCAAGTATGGATAGTGTGATTCGTGTCCCAAGCCATCCTTTGCTGCCACTTATCTAAAATTCAGGGATGTTGTCCTGTAATAATAAAAAAGCATAAACCCAGTAATAACATCATTTTGAAGAGTGGTTTTATTGGATTTATGTTTATTTATTATTTATGTCTTAGACTCGATTTTTTTGTTCATTATCCCAATTTTTCTTCGGCTGTGTTAGAATAGGAAAAGAGTTTAAGAAAAGGGGCAAAGGTGATGGCGCAGTTATTTTTTAGATACGGGGCAATGAATAGCGGTAAAACAATTGAAATTTTAAAAGTGGCTCATAATTATGAAGAGCAAAATAAACCAGTTGTGATTTTTACATCAGGAATTGATGACCGTGATAAGGTGGGCGTGATTTCTAGCCGTATTGGTTTAAAACGTGATGCGACACCGGTTTTCTCGGATACGAATATTTTTGAAGAAGTGAAAAGGATGCATCCACGACCATTTTGTGTGCTTTTAGATGAATCGCAGTTTTTAGAAAAACATCATGTGTTTGAACTGGCCAATATTGTGGATGAATTAGGGATTCCAGTTATTGCGTATGGTTTGAAGAATGATTTTCAAAATGAGCTTTTCGAAGGATCGAAATATTTACTACTCTATGCGGATAAAATCGAAGAAATGAAAACGATTTGTTGGTTTTGTGCCAAAAAAGCAACGATGGTTTTACGTGTAGACGACCAAGGGAAGCCTGTTTATACAGGAGAACAAATTTTAATTGGTGGAAATGACCAGTACTATCCAGTTTGTCGGAAATGTCACGCTCATCCGCCGATAGCAGATTAAGTGAGGTGCTAAGAATATGTATGACCGATTACAAGCGGTGGAAAACCGCTACGAGGAACTAAATGAACTTTTAAGTGATCCAGAAGTTGTATCTGATCCAAAGCGTTTGCGTGATTTGTCAAAGGAACAGTCGGGAATTGCTGAAACGGTTGAAACTTATCGTCATTATAAAGAAGTGACGAGTCAAATTGAGGAAACAAAAGAGCTTCTTTCGGAAAAGCTCGACGACGATATGCGCGAAATGGCGAAGGAAGAACTTTCTGGCTTGCAGGAAGAAAAAATAGAGCTCGAAGAAAAAATGAAACTTTTACTTGTACCCAAAGATCCAAATGATGATAAAAACGTTATCATGGAAATCCGCGGGGCGGCGGGCGGCGATGAGGCGGCTTTATTTGCTGGTGACTTATTCCGAATGTACAGTCGCTATGCAGAATCGCGTGGCTACAAAGTAGAAATTATGGACGCAAACCCAACCGGAATTGGTGGCTACAAAGAAGTTATCGCCATGATTACAGGTGACGGAGCATATTCTCGCCTAAAGTACGAAAACGGCGCTCACCGTGTTCAGCGTGTCCCAGAAACCGAATCTGGCGGGCGCATTCATACGTCCACGGCAACCGTTGCAATTTTACCAGAAGCGGAAGATGTTGAAATTGATATTCAAGATAAAGATATTCGCACAGATACATTCGCCTCAACTGGGGCTGGCGGACAAAGTGTCAATACGACGATGTCAGCCGTTCGATTAACACATATTCCGACTGGGATTGTGGTGTCCATGCAAGATGAACGTTCACAAATTAAAAATAAAGAAAAAGCGATGAAAGTTTTACGCGCACGTGTTTTTGACAAGTTTGAAAGCGAAGCGCGCGAAGAATACGATGCAACGCGTAAATCGGCTGTTGGGACAGGCGACCGCTCGGAGCGAATTCGGACATACAACTACCCGCAAAATCGTGTGACGGATCACCGCATCGGCTTAACGATTCAAAAACTCGACCAAATTATGGAAGGGAAATTGGATGAAATTATCGATGTGCTCATTTTGGAAGATCAAACGAGCAAGCTGGAGCATTTAAACGATGCAGAATAAAACAATTTCTTCGGTACTAAAAGAAGCAAAACAAATTTTAGAAGAGCGGCATTTAGATCTAAATGCCGCTGAAATTTTACTTGAAACACGCCTAGAATACACCAGGTCAGAATTGTGGACGCGCCTTTCGGATGGGCTTTCTGCTGAAAGCGAAGCGCAGTTTCAGGCGGATTTTAAACGTTATTTAGACGGCGAGCCCGTCCAGTACATTTTAAATACAGCGCCATTTTATGGTTTTGATTTTTATGTGGATCAAAACGTGCTTATTCCACGTCCGGAAACGGAAGAACTCGTTTTGCTTGCAGAACGAGTAGCCCAGAAAGAAGCGATACGCACGGTTTTAGACATTTGTACAGGAAGTGGAGCAATTGCTGTCGCGCTGAAAAAAAGCGTGCCACGCCTCACTGTAGCGGCTTCAGACATATCCAAAGAAGCTCTTTTAGTAGCAGAAAAAAATAGTCGAGTTTTAGAAGCGAAAGTGGAGTTCGTCCAGACCGATTTAGTAGCGACGTTCAAGGCGGCAGCCCGAACTTTTGATATGATTGTTGCCAACCCGCCGTATATTGCGGAAGTCGAGCGAAAAGAAATGTCCGATTATGTGTTGAAAAATGAACCAGAGCTTGCGCTATTCGCCGAAAACGAAGGCTTAGCAATGTATGAGCGCCTGGCTAATGATTTACCCCAGCTAGTCAATGAAAAGTTTTGGATTGGAGTTGAAATTGGTTATGCACAAGGCAAAGCCGTCCAAAAATTATTGCAAAAAAGTTTTCCACAAGCAGAAGTAGTTATCCACAAAGATATTAACAATAAAGATCGCATTGTGGTTTGCTCAAACATGTTGGTATAAAGACGTTCCTGCGAAGGTGCGTCTTAAATTTTATTTTTATCTGTGGATAACAATTTGTGCAAAAAAATATTTTTAACCAAATTTTAATATTAAAAATCCACTTATCAACACATTTATTAACATTATCCACAAGTTCACAAAAACTTATCCCCATTGACAAAATTATTATCCACAGAATGTGGATAACTGATTTAGTTTTATATTTGGCGTAATTTCCCAGTTTCATCGGAAATATGCCGATTTTTTTAGTTAGACGGGTGAAAAAAAGCTTTAAAACGGTTAAAATAGAGAATAGAAGTCAAAAAAGGAGTTTTTCAAAGATGGAAACGAAACTTTGGAATATTGATCAAGGCAAACAGATTTATAACGAAGCAGCAGAGCTTCTAAGAAACGGCGAAACAGTCGCATTCCCGACAGAAACCGTGTATGGCTTAGGAGCAGATGCAACAAATGAAAAAGCCGTACAGAAAATTTTTGAAGCAAAAGGACGCCCGTCTGATAATCCGCTTATTGTCCACATTGCGAGTGCGAGCCAAATGGACGAGTTCATCGAGCGAATTCCTAAAAAAGCACAAAAATTAATTGATGTGTTTTGGCCAGGGCCTCTTACGCTTATTTTGCCAATGAAAAAAGGTAGTATTGCGAAAAATGCGACCGCTGGATTAGATACAGTCGGTGTGCGGATGCCCGTTCATCCAGTAGGCTTAGAATTGCTTCGCCTAACAGGGCGCCCAGTAGCTGCCCCGAGTGCTAATCGTTCTGGACGTCCAAGTCCAACAACCGCTCGGCACGTAGAAGAAGATTTAACCGGAAAAATTGCCGCCATTATTGACGGCGGAAGTACAGGCGTAGGCTTAGAATCAACTGTTATCGATTTTGCAGAAGAAATACCAACTATTTTGCGCCCTGGTGGCGTATCAATCGAACAAATTGAAAAAGTTATCGGTCAAGTGAAATCAGCTAAAAATATTGAAACAAAAGAAGAAACCCCAAGAGCACCGGGCATGAAATATACCCATTACGCCCCTGAAGCACCAGTTTATCTCGTAAAAGGCGATATTGCTTTTTGGAAAGAGCAAATTAAACAGGCTGAGGAAAATGGCGAAAGTGTTGGCTTGCTAGTTTCAGATGAACTCGCCAGCGAAATTAATGCGTCCGTAAATATAATTAAAATCGGCAGCAAACAAAAAATGGAAGATATCGCAAGACGCTTATATGACGGCTTACGTCTTTTTGATCATACAGACGTAACGCTCATTTTAGCAGAACCATATGACAGAGATGGAATTGGTGAAGCGATTATGAACCGTTTAGAAAAAGCAGCTGGCAATAAATACTTAACTAACTGAATGAGTTGTGGAGCGGTTTTTCTGAGTGAAACGCTTCACTTTCAAAATTTACTAAAAAATCGCAAAAAATACTTGATTTTCATCCAGATTCAAGTAATATTATGGATAATACAAAAATTCACACTATAATAAAAAAAGGATGGGGGTCCTCGTATTGGTTTATCTGCAAAAGCAAGACAAGGAAGTTTTTGATGCGATTCGTTTAGAACTTGGAAGACAAAGAAATAACATTGAGTTAATTGCATCTGAAAATTTTGTTAGCGAACAAGTGATGGAAGCTATGGGATCGGTACTGACAAACAAGTATGCAGAAGGATATCCGCGTAAACGTTACTATGGTGGTTGTGAGTACGTGGATATTGTGGAGGACTTAGCAAGAGATCGTGCCAAACAATTATTTGGTGCTGAATATGCCAACGTGCAACCGCATTCCGGAGCACAAGCGAATATGGCCGTTTATCAAGCTGTATTAACGCCTGGGGACACTGTTCTAGGGATGAATTTAGCGCACGGTGGACATTTAACGCACGGAAGCCCAGTTAATTTTAGTGGCTTATTGTACAATTTTGTTGAATATGGTGTGAGTAAAGAAACGAAGCAAATTGATTATGATATTGTAAGAGCAACAGCGTTAGAACACAAACCAAAAATGATTGTCGCAGGGGCAAGTGCTTATCCGCGCGCCATTGATTTTGCGAAATTCCGTGAAATTGCGGATGAAGTGGGCGCATACTTAATGGTAGACATGGCGCATATCGCTGGTTTAGTGGCGGCAGGCCTACATCAAAATCCTGTAGAATATGCCGATTTTGTAACGACAACCACACATAAAACGTTGCGTGGCCCACGCGGCGGTCTTATTTTGGCGAAAGCTGAATGGGAAGCAAAAATTAATAAAGCCATCTTCCCAGGCATTCAAGGTGGTCCGCTAATGCACGTCATTGCTGGTAAGGCGGTTGCTTTTGGCGAGGCACTTCAACCAGAATTTAAAACGTATGCGGCACGGATTATTGAAAATTCGAAACAGCTTGCTAAGACGCTTGAGGAAAATGGGGTTCAAGTTTTAACTGGCGGCACGGATAATCATTTATTACTCATTGATTTAAATCAGTTGGGAATTACAGGCAAGGCAGCCGAAGAGGCGCTTGATAGCGTTGGAATTACGGTCAACAAGAACGCCATTCCATTTGAAACGGAAAGTCCGTTTGTAACGAGCGGCATTCGTGTTGGGACAGCAGCAATCACGACACGTGGCTTTGACACGGCCGCAACGCAAATCGTCGGTGAGCTTATTGCCAAGGTCTTGCATAACTTAGAGGACGAAAGTGTCCTAGAGGAAGTCGGAACGCAGGTAAGCGAATTAACAAGCCGATACCCGCTCTATCCGGAGCTTTAAACAGTATAAAGAAGTGGATCTTTTCGGTCTGCTTCTTTTTTTTGTTAAAAAGTAATAGTTTTTTGTATTGCACTCGTGCGATGTTCTGATACAATAATGTAGAGGTAATTTTTGAATTTAAAGGAGAGAGAAGAAAATGGCGGAAGTACATGTTTTAAATCATCCACTTATCCAACACAAATTAACGATTATTCGAGATAAAGATACGGGGACAAAAGCGTTCCGTGAACTTGTTGACGAAGTGGCAACTTTAATGGCTTATGAAATTACGCGCGATATGGAACTGGAAGAAGTGGAAGTGGAAACGCCAATTCAAGTGACAAAAGCGAAATCACTTGTAGGGAAAAAACTAGGCGTAGTCCCCATTTTACGCGCAGGACTAGGACTTCAAGATGGCATTCTAAAACTGATTCCAGCAGCGAAAGTCGGACACGTCGGTCTATACCGCGATCACGACACACTTGAGCCAGTTGAATATTTTGTTAAGCTACCATCTGACGTGGAGGAACGACTTTTCATCGTCGTGGATCCAATGCTTGCAACAGGTGGCTCCGCAATTATGGCCATTGATGCACTTAAAAAACGTGGGGCTAAAAACATGAAATTTATGTGTCTTGTCGCTGCACCAGAAGGCGTAAAAGCCTTGCAAAAAGCGCATCCAGATGTGGAAATCTACATTGCTGGATTAGATGAAAAACTAAACGAAGAAGGCTACATCGTACCTGGTTTGGGCGATGCAGGAGATCGTTTATTCGGAACGAAATAACCTAAGGAGTCTGTATGATGAAAAAGATTAAAGTCATGAGTGTTTTTGGAACACGACCAGAAGCGATTAAAATGGCGCCGCTCGTTTTAGCATTAGAAAGCGCACCCGAAAAATTCGAGTCGACGGTCGTTATTACCGCGCAACATCGAGAAATGTTAGATCAGGTACTTGAAATCTTCAAAGTAAAGCCAGACATAGATTTAAACATTATGCAAGCAGGCCAAACACTTAGCGACATCACGTCGCGCGTTCTATCTGGACTGGTTGAGGTTATTCGCGAGCAAAAGCCCGATATCGTGCTCGTTCACGGAGATACAACGACAAGTTTTGCGGCGGCACTAGCAGCCTTTTATGAGCAAACCGCTATCGGACACGTTGAAGCAGGCCTAAGAACATGGAACAAATATTCACCTTTTCCAGAAGAGATGAACCGCCAGCTAACGGGCGTAATGGCTGACTTGCATTTTTCACCAACAGAAACATCGAAAGAAAACCTTTTACGCGAAAATAAAGTAGAAGAAACGATTTTCATAACAGGGAATACCGCAATCGATGCACTGGAAACTACCGTTCAAGACAACTACAGTCATCCGATTCTGGATAAATTAGGCGACAACCGTCTTATTCTTATGACCGCGCACCGTCGCGAAAATTTAGGTGCCCCCATGCAAGGCATGTTTGAAGGAGTGCGCCAAATCGTCGAGGAAAGAGAAGATGTTGAGCTTGTTTATCCGATGCACAAAAACCCTGCAGTGCGCGAAAAAGCAATGGCAATTTTAGGTGGCCACGACCGAATCCACCTCATTGAACCGCTTGACGCAATTGATTTCCATAACTTCTTAAAGAAAGCCTACCTTGTATTCACAGATTCCGGCGGCGTCCAAGAAGAAGCGCCTGGCATGGGCGTTCCCGTCCTAGTCCTGCGCGATACAACTGAACGCCCCGAAGGAGTCGAAGCCGGCACGCTAAAGCTAATTGGTACCGCAAAAGAATCGCTAATCAAGGAAGCTCTTCTTTTGCTCGATTCCAAAGAAGCACATGATAAAATGAGTCAAGCGGCCAATCCGTATGGTGACGGAGAAGCCTCCAAACGGATTTTAGAAGCAATTTCGCATCATTTTAATGGGACGAAGCGCCCAACTGATTTTAAAATATAAGATTTAAGCGACTACGTTTTGTGGTCGCTTTGATGTAGAAACAAAATGAAACCGCATTATTGTTACAGATGTGTTACATGATCAGATTTGACTAGAGGTTTTGGTGAACATGTGATAAGATGTTCAATGTTATAAACTAGAGAGCCCAAAAAACTAGCTTTTCATTTAACCTAGGGATAGAACGCTGTAAAGCATTCATACGAATCCCGCCGGCACTTGTGCTGACAGAATTTAGAGGATGCTTGGGCGTTATATAATTAGGATGATGAATCATGGTTTTTTCCGTTCTTTTATTGGGAAAGAACTTTTGGTTTGCGTTGTTTGCAAAATAATGAAGTCTTTTGCCAATATAGGTGAAAGCTTTTTTTATTTTAGCGTTGTTTGTGAAAATAAACACGATACGAAATCAAATTATAGCACGGTTCTTTTCAGCGAATCGGAGGTGTTTATTTTTGGTAGATTCCTTGTAAATGAGATTTTTAGCTTTTTTTAACAAAAACGCAGTCAAATATTTTATGCCTTCGCTAGATTATGGTACTATTATCTAGTAAGAATATGATGGTTTTGTGAAAGTATATTGACTTTTCCCTTTTTTCTGTTGTATTCTTAGAACTGACACGCTGATAAGGCTTTCATGTGTCGCGAGGAAATAAAAATAGTTGTAAAATGTGTCTGTTTTCACAAAGTTTTACAACTTGCTCCGAATGATGAAGCAATTTGGGAAATACAACTGAAACAGAAAGGACTGCAACTACATGTTAGAATCGCTAATAGGAATGTACCATCGTCATCAGAAGTATCTTGTTATTTTTATTGCTCTATGCCTCATTGGATGGTTTCTCACGCCATATGTACATATTTTCTTAGGGCTAAAACTGGGACTAATCGTTGGCTGGTTTAATTACTGGCTGCTCATGAGACGGACGCAGGCAATGACAAGGGCACTGGCTGAAAACAAAAGATTTTATGGTATGGGAACAACAGCAAGAATGGGGAGTATGGTACTTGCGACAATGATCGCAACTCAAATTCCTGAATACTTTCATATCTATAGCGTGATAATTGGTCTAGGGATTGCCTATGCAGTCATCTTTTTAGATTTCATACTCTATTCCTTATATCGGAGAAAAAAAAGTTAACAAAAAGAGAGGGGTGAACCAAATTGGAAGAAAACTTTCCCGTGGTCCGTTTCTTAGGATTAGATTTCAATTTATCTAATGTCCTAATGATTTCTATTACTTGCATTATCGTTCTAGCAATTGCTATTCTCTGTACACGGAACTTAAAACGCCGGCCTACAGGAAAACAAAATTTCATCGAATGGGTGATGGATTTTGTGCGCGGTATTATCAACAGTAATATGGACTGGAAAACTGGTGGAAGATTTCATGTGTTAGGTATTACTCTAATAATGTTTATTTTCGTGGCAAATATGCTGGGGGTTATTACTTCCGTTTCTGTTCACGATGAAGTATGGTGGCGTTCACCCACAGCTGATCCAATTGTAACTTTAACACTTGCCATTATGGTATTGGCACTAACTCATTATTATGGTGTTAAAATGCGAGGATTCAAACATTATTTTGTGGGCACATACTTTAGCCCAATGAAATTTCTATTTCCATTAAAATTAGTGGAAGAATTTGCCAACACATTAACACTTGGATTGCGGCTCTACGGTAATATATTTGCCGGTGAAGTTTTGCTTACTATTATCGCAACACAACTTGCGCATATTAATGTGTTTACCGGAGTTCTTGCTATTATTCCGGCACTTGCATGGCAAGGGTTCTCAGTATTCATCGGAGCAATCCAAGCCTATATTTTCACAATGTTAACAATGGTTTATATGTCACACAAAGTTAGTGATGAACATTAAGCAATTCGTATAAATTAAAAATAAAACAAGAATTTGAGGAGGATATTAATTATGTCTTTAGGTGTTATTGCAGCTGCAATCGCAGTAGGTTTAGGTGCACTGGGTGCAGGTATTGGTAATGGTCTTATTGTTTCTAAAACAGTCGAGGGGGTTGCTCGTCAACCAGAAGCTCGTTCCATGCTACAAACAATCATGTTTATCGGTATCGGTTTGGTTGAAGCCCTTCCTATCATCGCAGTCGTAATTGCGTTCATGGTACTGAATAAATAATCAGTCATCAAAGAAAATCGGGGAATCTCACCCCGTTTCTTTGAGTAAACGAAATGCGAGGTTTTTAGCGAATGTTTGGAAAGGAGTGAAACAGACGTGTTACAACCACATATAGTCTTAGGTAGTTTTACAGTCGGCGATAGTTTCTTTACGTTATTCACATTTGCACTTCTATTGGTTCTCATTCGTATTTTTGCATGGAAACCACTTATGAATGTGATGAAAGAACGGGAAGAACACATCGCTTCAGAAATAGATTCTGCAGAAGAAAGTCGCACACAAGCGGAAAGCTTACTTGCAGAACAACGCGAAGTACTAAAACAAGCACGTGTTGAGTCGCAAACTATGATTGAAAATGCCAAGCAACTTGGTGAAAAAGAGCGCGAAGAAATCATTAAAGCGGCACGTCAAGAATCAGAACGATTAAAAGAAGAAGCCAAAACCGAAATCGTTCGCGAAAAAGAAGATGCTATTTCTGCACTTCGTGAACAAGTCGGCTCTCTATCCGTTCTAATTGCATCGAAAGTTATCGAGAAAAATCTGGATGAAAAAGCACAAAGCGATTTGATTCAAGATTACATCGAAAGGTTAGGCGATGACAAATGAGTAAGGATTTGGAAGTTGCAAGTCGCTATGCCACGGCTATTTTTCAAGTAGCTGAAGAAAAGAATCTTGTTGCGCAGTTTAAAGAAGAACTTTCCACCGTGAAAGAAGCTTTAACGACGAATCCAGATTTTGTAAAACTACTTGAAAATCCGACACTTACGACTGAGCAAAAGAAAAGTCTTGCCAGCGCCGTTTTTAAAGATGTTAACGAAACGCTTCGAGATTTTATCTTTCTATTAATTGATCGTGGTCGTGAAGATTATTTAATGGTCATTGCCGACGTCTACGCGGCGCGTGTAAATGATTTAGAAGGTATAGCGGAAGCAGATGTTTACTCTGTTGTCCCACTTTCTGACGCAGAACAAGCAGCTATTTCGGCAGCTTTTGCGAAAAAATTAAATAAGAACAAACTTCATATTCGAAATCATGTAGATAAATCCTTATTAGGTGGCATCCGTGTGGTTATCGGAACCCGTATTTATGATGATAGTCTAAAAACGAAATTAAAGGACATGGAACGGCAAATAAAAGCCTAGTTCCCGTTTTAACGAGGGGTGAAATTGATGAGCATTAAGGCTGAAGAAATCAGCTCCATTATTAAGCAGCAAATCGAGAACTATCAAAGCGAATTAAAAGTAAGTGAAGTAGGAACTGTTACTTATATCGGTGATGGTATCGCGCGTGCTCATGGACTTGATAATGCAATGGCCGGAGAACTATTAGAATTCTCAAATGGTGTAATGGGTATGGCCCAAAACTTGGAAACAAATGATGTCGGTATCATCATTTTAGGCCCTTACACTGAAATTCGTGAAGGCGATGAAGTTCGTCGTACAGGTAAAATTATGGAAGTACCAGTTGGTGATGCGCTCATCGGGCGTGTTGTTGACTCACTAGGGCAGCCAGTTGATGGCCTAGGCCCAATTGAAACAACAGGTACCCGTCCAATTGAAGCAGTTGCACCAGGCGTTATGCAACGTCAATCAGTTTCAGAGCCACTGCAAACTGGTATTAAAGCAATTGATGCCCTTGTGCCAATTGGTCGCGGACAACGTGAACTTATTATCGGTGACCGTCAAACGGGTAAAACATCCGTTGCCATTGACACCATTTTAAACCAAGCTGACCAAGATATGATTTGTATTTATGTCGCAATCGGCCAAAAAGAATCAACAGTTCGTACAGCTGTTGAAACTTTACGTAAACATGGTGCGCTCGACTACACAATTGTAGTAACCGCGGCCGCATCACAACCAGCGCCTTTACTATATCTAGCTCCTTATGCTGGTGTAGCAATGGGTGAAGAATTCATGTATAACGGCAAGCACGTTTTAATCGTATATGATGATTTATCCAAACAAGCGGCAGCTTACCGTGAACTTTCCTTGCTACTTCGTCGTCCTCCAGGTCGTGAAGCTTATCCAGGGGATGTTTTCTACTTGCATTCCCGTTTGTTAGAGCGTGCAGCAAAACTAAGTGATGCACTTGGTGGTGGCTCCATTACAGCTCTTCCGTTTGTTGAAACACAAGCTGGGGATATTTCCGCTTATATTCCAACAAATGTTATCTCTATTACTGATGGACAAATCTTCTTGCAATCTGACCTATTCTTCTCGGGCGTAAGACCAGCGATTAATGCCGGACTTTCAGTATCCCGTGTTGGTGGATCAGCGCAAATTAAAGCTATGAAAAAAGTTGCCGGAACACTTCGCCTTGATTTAGCCGCTTATCGTGAGCTAGAATCCTTCTCACAATTCGGGTCAGATTTAGATGCAGCAACGCGTGCCAAACTAGAACGTGGTAAACGCACAGTTGAAGTGTTGAAACAAGATTTACACAAACCTTTAAAAGTAGAAAAACAAGTTTTAATTTTATATGCATTGGTGCACAACTATCTGGACGATATTCCAGTTCATGACGTTCTCCGTTTTGAGTCCGAAATGAATACATGGTTCGACCATAATCGTTCTGAATTACTAGAAGAGATTCGTACGACAAAATCTCTTCCTGATGAAGAAAAACTAGATAGCGCACTAAATGAATTTAAAAATACTTTTGTTCCAAGTGAGGAAAAATAAATTTTTTCGAATTGGAATATAAAAGGTGGTGAAAATCTTTGGCATCTTTAATTGATATAAAACAACGAATTACATCGACGAAGAAAACCAGTCAAATTACGAAAGCGATGCAGATGGTATCGGCTTCGAAACTTGGAAAAGCGGAATCAAATGCTCGTGCTTATGCGCCTTACGTTTCCAAAATCCATGATGTTGTCACGCATATTGCTGCGACAGGAAACAGTTCCGACCATCCCATGCTAGTTTCAAGACCTGTCAAGCGAACAGGTTACATCGTGATTACTTCTGATACAGGGCTCGCTGGCTCGTACAATAGTTCTGTAATTAAAGAAGTATTCCAAGAAATTTCGACCAAGCATAGTTCTAGTGAAGAATATGCGATTATCGCGATAGGGCGTAATGCCCGTGATTTCTTCAAAACACGCCAGATGAATATTGTCCTTGAAGTTCAAGGAATCTCAGATCATCCAGCATTTGCTGAAATCAAAGATATTGCAAGTAATGCCGTTCAAATGTTTGAAGACGGTGTGTATGATGAAGTATTTGTTTACTACAATCATCACATTAACTCGATTTCAAGCGAGCTTCGCCGTGAGCAATTACTTCCGCTCACACAGTTCAAAGATGCAAGCGCAGAAACCGAAAAAGATTTAACCGTCTACGAATTTGAACCTTCCGAACAAGAAATTCTAGAAGTTCTACTACCTCAATATGTAGAAAGCTTAATTTTCGGGGCGCTACTCGATGCCAAGGCAGCTGAACACGCTGCTAGAATGACTGCAATGAGAAGCGCGACTGATAATGCACAAGATTTAATTGGTGACTTGTCACTTCAGTATAACCGTGCTCGCCAAGCTGCGATCACACAAGAAATTACCGAAATCGTTGGTGGTGCAGCCGCGCTCGAATAGTAAGCTATTTGAAACGACTTAACCTGCGAAACCGTAAGTAAGGAGGAAAAATCGCATGACGAAAGGACGAGTAATCCAAGTAATGGGTCCAGTTGTAGACGTTAAATTTGATGGCGGAAATTTGCCTGAAATCTACAATGCCCTTACAGTGGAATATCAAACTCAGTCAAAAGAACAAGCTACAAATCATCTTACTTTAGAAGTTGCTATCCAATTAGGAGATGATGTCGTTCGTACAATTGCAATGGCATCCACTGATGGAATTCAAAGAGGTATGGAAGTAGTGGATACAGGCAGCCCGATTACGGTACCTGTTGGGAATATCACGCTAGGTCGTGTATTTAATGTTTTAGGAGATACAATTGATTTAGATGCCCCAATTTCGAATGACGTTGTACGCAACAAAATTCACCATTCAGCACCAACTTTTGACCAACTATCCACAACAACAGAAATTCTTGAAACAGGAATTAAAGTTGTAGATTTATTAGCACCATACGTAAAAGGTGGTAAAATCGGCTTGTTCGGTGGAGCCGGCGTAGGTAAAACAGTACTAATCCAAGAGCTTATCCATAATATCGCTCAAGAACATGGTGGTATTTCGGTATTCGCTGGTGTTGGAGAACGTACGCGTGAAGGTAACGACCTTTACTTTGAAATGAAAGATTCTGGTGTTATTGAAAAAACAGCCATGGTATTTGGCCAAATGAATGAGCCACCTGGTGCGCGTATGCGTGTTGCTTTAACAGGTTTAACAATTGCTGAATATTTCCGTGATGTAGAACACCAAGATGTTCTATTATTCATTGATAACATTTTCCGTTTCACCCAAGCTGGTTCAGAGGTTTCTGCCTTGTTAGGTCGGATGCCATCTGCCGTAGGTTATCAACCAACTTTGGCAACTGAAATGGGTCAGCTTCAAGAACGTATCACGTCTACAAATGTAGGCTCGGTTACTTCTATTCAAGCGATTTATGTGCCAGCCGATGACTATACGGATCCGGCTCCGGCAACGACCTTTGCCCACTTAGATGCAACAACAAACCTTGAACGAAAATTAACTGAACAAGGTATTTATCCAGCGGTAGATCCGCTTGCTTCTACTTCACGTGCGCTTTCTCCAGAAATTGTTGGAGAAGAGCATTATGAGGTTGCAACTCAAGTACAACAATTATTGCAACGCTACAAAGAATTGCAAGACATTATCGCGATTCTAGGTATGGATGAATTATCTGATGAAGATAAGCAAGCTGTTGCACGTGCGCGTCGCGTTCAATTCTTCTTGTCACAAAACTTCCATGTTGCTGAACAATTTACAGGTCAATCCGGTTCCTACGTTCCTGTAAATGAAACAGTAAAAGGCTTTAAAGATATTTTAGCTGGTAAGTATGACCACATTCCTGAAGATACTTTCCGTTCAGTAGGACGTATCGAAGAAGTTTTGGAAAAAGCTAAAACTCAAGGAATCGAAGTTTAATAAAAACAGGAGGAGATACGTGTGAGTGAACTAAACGTTAGTATCGTTACTCCAGATGGCCCTGTTTATGAAGGTAAAGCAAATATGGTTATCGCCAGAACCAAGGCCGGTGAACTCGGTATCTTACATGGTCACGTACCACTTGTAGCACCACTTAAAATCGATGTTGTTCGATTGAAGCAAGAGTCAGGTGAAGAATGGATTGCTGTTAATGGTGGCTTTATGGAAGTGAACGGCGAGGAAGTCAATATTCTGGCTGATACTGCCGAGCGTGAACAAGATATTGATATTGATCGTGCAGAGCGTGCGAAAACGCGTGCGGAAGAACGATTACAACAAGCTAAAGATCAAAAAGTGGATGAAATCATGGCTCAAGTTGCTTTGCAAAAAGCCATTAACCGAATTCACGCGAAAAAACATTAAATCTGTAAAGTCCCATTATTAAATGGGGCTTTTTCGTGTCTTTTTACTGCTTTTTTTGGTAAGATGAACAAGTGTTTATTTTCTTAATAAAGGTGTGTTTAATTTGTACAACGTTGTCATGGAACAACCAGCAACTATCATTATTTCTCATCTCTTGTTCATTGTTATCGTATTTTGGGCATTGCAAGCTGTTCGGTATGAGAAATTTATCAGTAAAAATCGAGTGATTCAAGCAAGGCTCTTATTTGCAATTCTCTCTATTGTTATTGGTTATTTATTAAGCAGTTTCTTCTTAGAGTTTTTATCAGCATTTAAGCAACTTACGCAATTACTTTAATGAAATGTTTAGAAATTGTGAAATCGGTAAATAAACATAGAGTATAGATTGTTTTTTAGTTAAATTATGTTGATATTTGAGTGGCAATGATGTTAAAATGATTTAGATGTGTATTAAATTCCATATAATTAAATTAAAAATAGATTTTTTGAAGTTTGACTAACGCGGAGGGATATATTTTGGAAAAAATGATTGTACGTGGAGGGAAAAAGCTAACTGGTAGCGTAAAAGTTGAAGGCGCGAAAAACGCTGTATTGCCAGTTATTGCTGCTACACTCCTTGCGAGTAAAGGTAAAAGTGTGTTAACGAATGTTCCTAGTTTATCGGATGTATATACAATTAATGAAGTGTTGAAGTACTTACAAGCAGATGTAACGTTTGAAGGCGATGTTGTGACTGTTGATGCAACAGGTGAAATTTCATCTGATGCTCCTTTTGAATATGTCCGTAAAATGAGAGCATCCATTGTTGTTATGGGTCCTTTATTAGCGCGTACAGGTAGTGCACGAGTTGCACTTCCAGGCGGATGTGCAATTGGTTCACGCCCTGTAGATCTTCATTTGAAGGGTTTTGAAGCTATGGGAGCCACGGTGAAAATCGAAAATGGATATATTGAGGCTACTGCTGACCGCTTAAAAGGTGCAAAAGTTTATTTAGATTTCCCAAGTGTTGGTGCAACTCAAAATATTATGATGGCGGCAACGCTTGCTGAAGGAACAACAGTTATTGAAAATGTTGCGAGAGAACCTGAAATTGTTGATTTAGCCAATTTTTTAAACCAAATGGGCGCACGTGTTATCGGAGCCGGTACAGAAGTTATTCGTATTGAAGGTGTACAAGAATTGACTGCAACAGAACATTCTATCATTCCAGACCGCATTGAAGCAGGCACTTTCATGATTGCAGCAGCCATTACACAAGGTAATATTTTTATTGAAGATGCTGTTCCAGAACATATTAGCTCACTTATTGCTAAGCTTGAAGAGATGGGTGTGCAAATTATTGAAGAAGAAACCGGCGTTCGAGTTATTGGTCCGGAAAAATTAAAAGCTGTCGATGTTAAAACAATGCCGCATCCAGGGTTTCCAACAGACATGCAGTCGCAAATGATGGTCATTCAAATGCTTAGTGAAGGAACTAGCGTGATGACGGAAACAGTTTTTGAAAATCGTTTTATGCATGTGGAAGAGATGCGTCGTATGAATGCAGATATGAAAATTGAAGGGCATTCAGTTATTATTAATGGTCCTGCAAAGCTTCAAGGAGCTGAAGTTG
Organism: Listeria sp. ILCC797; assembly: GCF_900186185.1. NCBI lineage: Bacteria > Bacillati > Bacillota > Bacilli > Caryophanales > Listeriaceae > Listeria > Listeria sp. ILCC797. The sequence continues at coordinate 124,763 of NZ_FYBS01000006.1, read as the reverse complement.
CGGCAACAGATTTACGTGCTGCTGCTGCCCTCATTTTAGCTGGACTTGTTGCAGATGGCTATACACAAGTAACGGAATTAAAATATTTGGATCGTGGTTATAATGACTTCCATGGTAAGTTGAGAAGCTTAGGCGCAGACATTGAACGTGTTTCAAATGAAGTTATTAATGAAAAAGGGTTAGAAGCTATTTTTGCAAAATAATTGCTGAGTGAGAACTTTCTTCTGGAAAGTTCTTTTTTTATTTTAAAAAAAGTTTTCGACTAGAAGTAAATTATGCTATAATTCAAAATGTGAGAGTAGTGACTGTTAGACAACAGAGAAAGGGGTAATAAATTTTGGCTAAAGATGTTGGAATCGATTTAGGAACAGCTAATGTATTAATTCATGTAAAAGGTAGAGGTATCGTAATTAATGAACCCGCGGTAGTAGCCGTAAATAATAAAACTGGGGAAGTCTTGGCAGTAGGAACAGAAGCCTATAATATGGTTGGTCGTACACCAGGTGATATTACCGCCATTAAGCCAATGAAAGATGGCGTTATTGCAGACTTTGATATTGTTCAAGAAATGTTACGTTTCTTTTTACAAAAATTAAATCTAAAAACATTCTTTTCCAGACCACGTATTTTAATTTGTTGCCCAACAAATATTACTTCTGTGGAGCAAAAAGCAATCAGAGAAGTTGCTGAAAAAAGTGGCGGGAAACAAGTCTTTTTAGAAGAAGAACCGAAAGTTGCGGCAATTGGCGCAGGTATGGAAATCTTTGAGCCAAGTGGAAATATGGTTGTTGACATTGGTGGTGGGACAGCGGATATAGCAGTTCTATCCATGGGTGATATCGTAACAAGTCAGTCAGTCAAAGTTGCAGGTAACCAGTGGGATCAAGATATCCTTCAGTACATAAAACGAAAATACAATTTATTAATTGGTGAGAGAACTGCAGAAACATTGAAGATGACTATTGGAACTGCAGTAAAAGATTTGAAAAAAGAAACTATGGATATTCGTGGTCGCGATTTAGTTAGTGGGCTACCTCGAACGGTCACAGTATCAAGTGACGAAGTGGAAGAAGCATTGCACGAGTCATTGCAAAATATCATCCACTCTGCTAAACAAGTATTAGAAAAAACACCACCTGAATTATCCGCGGATATTATTGATCGAGGAATCATCATGACAGGTGGGGGTTCATTGCTCCATGGCTTAGCTGATTTAATGTCAGAAGAATTAAAGGTGCCAGTTTTAATTACTGAAAGTCCACTTGATGTTGTAGCAATTGGAACAGGAGTGCTTCTAGAATCACTAGGTAAAAAGAAACGCGGTTAGAAAGGTGCTAATTATGTTAGATATAAAGCAAATAAAAGAAATTTTGCCACATCGCTATCCATTTTTACTTGTTGATCGAGTTGTTGAAATGGAAGCCGGCAAACGAGTAGTAGCAATAAAAAATGTTTCTGTGAATGAACCCTTTTTCAATGGGCATTTTCCTGAATATCCTGTAATGCCAGGAGTTCTTATTGTTGAAGCATTAGCGCAGACTTGTGGAATTGCGATTGTGCAAGGTCCTGAAAACAAAGGGAAAATCGGTTTGTTTGCAGGAATCGATAAATGCCGTTTTAAACGTCAAGTTGTTCCTGGAGATCAGTTGAAATTAGAAGCTGAAATCACGCGATTGCGCGGGGCACTTGCTAAGGCAAATGTAAAAGCCACAGTTGAAGGCGATGTCGTTTGTGAAGCCGAGATTATGGTTGCACTAAGCGACGCCGAATAATGATAGAGAAGAGTCTAACCTTAAAAAGTTAGGCTTTTCTTATGCTATAAATTTCTGTAGTTATCGTAGCACGAAATAAAAAAAATGAAAAATACCTAAAATGATAATTTGAAGGGGTAAAAAGTTTTGAAAATTAAAAAATACGTAAGAAAATCAATTGATTTTGACATTTTAGTTGCTCAAAATGTAATTTTAATGTTTTTACAAAAAAAGTGAGGTCTTGTATGATAGTTCAAAATTAGGAAATGAGGTATTTTGAGAATGATAAATCAAGTAACGATTGTAGGCAGACTTACGAAGGACCCCGAATTGCGCATAACTTCTGATGACAAAGTGGTACTAAATTTCACTTTGGCATTAAATCGATTTGGAAAAGCGAAGCGCTTTGATCAGGACGCTGATTTTGTGCCGTGTGTCGCATGGGGAAGAAGAGCAGAAGAAATGTGTAACTACTGCGAAAAGGGCATGCTAATTGGGCTTGTGGGGGAGTTGCAAACAAGAAGTTATGTCAATAAAGATGAAAATCGAATTTATGTCATGGAAGTGTTAACTAGAAAAATACGGTACTTAAATTCCAATAGACCGAATTTTCTAGAGAAATCCTCCACAGAAACAACACAATAATCTAAGCAGTTGCAATGGTTTAAAGCCACATGCAAATATGTGTGTGGTTTTTCCGCTATCAGTATAGGACTTCAACAGCTTTTATGGTAAACTAAAGTATAATCTTCAATAAAACAGGAGTTAGAAATTATGACCGCAAAAAATGTTGAAATCTTAGGAATCCCCTTTATACATACAACACAAGCTGATTTCATAAGGCAACTTTTACAAGATTCTTTAGAACATAAAAAGCGCTTTGTCGTGACGGCGAATCCTGAAATCGTGATGAACACGAGAAGTGATGCTGACTTTAAGCAAATTGTGTTAAAGGCGGATTATATTACGCCGGATGGTGTTGGAATCATTATGGCCGCTAAGCGTCAAGGAAGCCTGCTACCTGAACGGGTGACGGGATTTGATACGATGCAAGGTGTTTTAAAGGAAGCTTCACATCATGGCTTAAAAGTGTATTTTTTAGGCGCTAAGCCAGAAGTGAATGAGGCACTTAAAGAAAAATTGAAGAATAGTTTTCCTAAACTAACAGTGGCCGGTTGTAGACATGGCTATTTTAACTTGAAAGAAAGTGCGGAAATTGCTCAAGAAATTAAAGCATCCAATGCTGATTTTATTTTTGTGGCATTAGGATCGCCAGCACAAGAGAAATGGATTATGTCGCACTTCAGTATGTTTGAAAAAGGGATATTTATGGGTGTAGGAGGTTCTTTTGATATTTTGTCTGGAACAATTAAAAGGGCCCCAAAAATCATTATAAAACTCCGAATTGAGTGGATATATCGCTTTGTAACTAATCCATCAAGATGGCGTCGTTTTTTTGCAATTCCGCAATTTATGCGAGCTGTAAATCGTGAAAATAAGAGGGTGCGAAAATGAGAATTCGAGGCGCGAAACTTTTTAAAGTAAGTCTACCACTTAACGAGCCATTTCGAACAAGTTATGGCATTTTGGAGGAGAAAACATTTTTTCTTATAAAATTAGTGGATGAAAATGGAATGGCTGGATACGGAGAGCTAGACGCGTTTCTTTTGCCAGATTATACCGAGGAAACATTAGATACAGCTGCATACATTATTCGAACGATTTTACTCCCAGGGCTGAAAAGAAAAACGCTAACAAAGCCAAGTGATGTACGTGAACTTTTTTCTTGGATAAAAGGGAATGAAATGGCTAAAGCTGCGATTGATTCGGCGTGCTATGATTTGTTTGCTAAGCGTAGTCGCGTTTCGCTAGCTGCCTATTTAGGTGCGAAGCGAAGGGTAGTTCCAGTTGGCGTGAGTATTGGTATTCAAAACTCGGCGTCAGAACTGGTTTCGCTTGTTCAGAAATATGTAGACGAGGGATATAAACGTGTGAAGGTGAAAATTAAACCGGGTTCAGACTTGGAATTTTTACAAGCAGTACGATTGAATTTTCCGGACTTAATTCTGATGGCCGATGCCAATTCGGCTTATACACGTGCTGAAACGTCGCTTTTTCAAAAGATGGATGAACTTCGTCTTGCCATGATTGAGCAGCCTTTTGGCGTGCGTGATTTAGCGGATCATGCCTTTTTACAAAAACAAATTCGAACACCTATTTGTTTGGATGAAAATATTCGTTCTACAGCAGATTTATTTCAAGCGCATGAGTTTGGTAGTGCGAAAGCAATTAATCTCAAGATGGCGCGTGTCGGTGGTCATACTGAGGCGCTTGAAATCACGAAGTTTTGTAAGCAAAACGGACTAATTGTATGGTGCGGAGGGATGTTTGAGGCAGGAGTCGGACGTGCGCATAATTTGGCACTGGCAGCTCGGGAAGAATTTCAGTTTCCAGGAGATATTTCAGCTACCAAACGTTATTTTAAACATGATATAATAAAAGAGAATTTTGAACTTGTAGATGGAGAAATTGAAGTTCCGCGTGGTCCCGGGCTTGGAGTTCAAATAGACGAGAAAAACTTGCAACGATTTACACAAGCCGAATGGGAGATTTTGCTAGGTTAGAGAATGGAGCTGAAACAGATTTGTTCATATGGGGTATCGTAACTTTTTTGATGGGGGTTATTTTAATTCCAATTGTGCGTAAATTTGCAATTTGGATAGGTGCGGTCGATGCGCCGCGGGAACGACACAGCCATAAAAAGGTGACACCGACACTTGGTGGTCTTGCAATTTTTATAAGCTTTTCGATCGGTTTTTTTCTAGCGCCAATTGATAAAACGGGCTTTTTACCAGTATATATAGGGGCTTTAATCATTATTGCTACGGGAATTATTGACGATATTATTGAATTGTCACCTAAGCTGAAGCTTCTAGGGCAGCTACTTGCAGCGTTTTGTGTAACGGTCTGGGGAAATGTTGTTATTGAATTTATTAATGTTCCGTTTTATGGACAACTCGATTTTGGTTGGTTGGCGATTCCGATTTCTATGATTTGGATTATTGCTATTATAAATGCGTTAAATTTAATTGATGGTCTTGACGGGCTTTCAAGTGGGATTTCAATCATTGCATTAATGACAATCGCTGGTATGGCACTTATTTTAAACGATGCGTTTGTAGCTCCAGTTGCGCTGCTTCTCGTTGCAGCGGTTTTGGCCTTCCTACTTTTCAATTTTCCTCCAGCCTCGATTTTTATGGGGGATACTGGCGCGCTTTTTCTAGGTTATATGATAGCGGTGCTTTCGCTAATGGGGTTTAAAAATGTTACCTTTATTTCGCTATTAGTACCACTTATCATCCTAGGGGTACCGCTTTCCGACACGTTTTTTGCCATCATTCGTCGGTTGAAAAAAAGAACGCCGATTTCTGCAGCAGACCGCTCGCATATTCACCACCGACTCATGGCGCTGGGCTTCACTGAACGGCAAACAGTTCTGCTCATCTATTGTATGGCGCTTCTATTTTCGCTTACTGGATTTGTATTTTCGTTCTCAACGACATGGGGCTCTGTTATCCTCCTTGCATTACTTCTCGTATGTATTGAGATTGTTGTCGAATTTATCGGGCTTATCGGTGAGGATTATCGTCCTGTTTTAAATGTACTTCAAAAAATTCATCGAAAACGAAAATAACCCTAAGCCGTGTGAGGCTCAGGGTTATTTTTATCATTATTCGCTACTAGAAGATGAACTATCATTTGGATCTTTGTAAGGTGCAGCGTTTGGGAAAGGGGAAGTGATGCTTAGTTCATTTGCAAACTCATTTGCAACACTTTCCACAGAATTCTCATCAAGAGCGTAATAGTATACGCCGTTTTGCGGAGAATCTTGCCCTTCTAAGTTTAGAGATTTCATTTCAATTGAATTGGTCATACCGAATTTTGCAATAGAAAGCATTTGATTAAATGTTAGGTTCGTTTTCATATTTTCGCCAACAGCGTCAATGATGCTTGAGTATTTATTGATGGATGAGAATTTTGTAGCTTCTTCAACGATGGCTTCAATAATTAATTGCTGGCGTTTTCCACGTTCAATATCATTATCAATATGGCGTGTTCTAGCAAGAGCCAGCGCTTCTTCCCCGTTTAAACGTTGCTTACCTTTTTCGAGTGTGATTGCACCAGCTTCATCTTTTGAGTTTTGTTCTGTAAAGGAAACAGGAACATCAACAGTGATGCCGCCAAGGGCATCGATAATCTTAAGGAAAGCATCGAAGTCAAAACGAACATAGTAATCAATTGGAATTTGGAATTTTTCTTCGACGGTTTGCATAGTTAGCTCAGGACCGCCATAAGCGTGAGCAGCATTTATTTTTGTATATTTGTCAATGCCTTTTTTGTCTGATTGAATATGAACATAGGAGTCTCTAGGGATGCTGGTCATTTCTACACGAGCATCTTTAACGTTTACTGTGGCTAAAATAAGTGAATCGCTTCGAGGATTACCATCAGAGGCGCGTTTTTCGCTTGTGTCGACACCGATAATTAAAACAGAAAAACTATCTTTAATCGGATCAATATCTTTTGTTCTTAAAGTTGAAGCCTGCCCGTTTCGGACGTTATCGTATGAATTATCTGCAGCTAATTTTGTTTTGCTAAATAAGAAAGTACCATATCCTACACCAACTAAAATGACAAGCATAATTGGTATGAGTATCCAGTAAAGTATCCTGCGACGGCGTTTGTATTTGGTTGCACGCTGGCGACCGTTAAAGCCATTATCCATTATCTTTTTCTCCTTAAAATGTCGTTTTCATTTGCTAACAACAAACATAAACATAATTGTACCATTTATAAGCAACCAGTTTGTTACATAAAATTTAAGATTTCCTAAATTTTAGCTGTCTTTTGAAATTATAGTACTCATCTTTACATTATACCTAACTATTTATGAAAAAAACATCGAAAACATACAAGCTTTCAAAAATGTAATATAAATGAAAGCTTACTTTTGGCTAAAATAAAACTTGTAAATAAAAATTGGGCTTACATTTTGTGTGTAAAGATCAAGCTCCGAAGTTTTGGTAGTGAGCTTAAAACCAAGCTTTTCTAGTAGGAAAATAGAAGCTGTGTTTTCAGGGAGAACTTTTGCAGAAACACCAGAAAAGGTTAAACAGTTTTGAATTTGTTTGAAAAAAGCCTTTAATAATTCTGTCATAAAACCGTTGTTCCAAAATTCTTTAGCAAGCTCATAACCAACTTCGAGAGTATTATCTAATGAATTGAATTCATTAATGCCAAGTGAGCCGATAATTCGATTGTTAAAAAAGATTGTATAACGGCAAGCATGTGGTTCGGCTTCAATGGCTTTTATCATTTCCTCGGCTTGACGGACAGTTGTAAATTGTTCGATATTCATGTATTCAGCGACTTCCATATCTGACCAAATTGTAAATAAAGCAGGTGCATCAATGATTGACGTTCGCTTCATCTGCAATCTATCTGTTTGAATGATAGCTGGAAGAGCCTGAAAAAAATCTGTACGCATTTAATTAAACATCCTTCTCACGATATTTTTGTTCTCCTTCTGTACAAGAAACTTGTCCACTAGAAATTTCTGTTAGCCATGCTTTAAAAGAAGATAAATCATCTTGGTCAACAAACACAGATAACGTTACCATTTCTGTAAACTGCTTATCCATAAGCTGGTAATTTCTTTGCTCTAGAAGATTTTCAAATTTACCTAGTTGACTATACTCGATTGTAAAATGAACAATAGTAGCTAATTTGCGTTCCACTATACCAATTTCATCACAAGTTTTGCTAACAGCGCCACCATAAGCGCGAACTAAACCGCCAGCACCTAACTTTGTACCGCCAAAATAACGAGTGACAACAGCCACAACGTTTTTTAGCTGTCGTTTTTTCAACACTTCAAGCATTGGAACGCCAGCTGTTCCGCTTGGTTCCCCGTCATCATTCGCTTTTTGGAATTCATCTCTCGCACCAATAAGGTAGGCAGAGCAATTATGAGTAGCATTCCAATGTTCTTTTTTTATTTGCGCAATGAAATTTTGAGCCGTGGTCTCATCTTCTGCTCGTGCAATATAACAAATAAAGCGTGATTTTTGTATAATCGTTTCGCATTCGCCTTGTTCTTTAATCGTTAAATATTGTTCTAACATAGTTTCCTCCTAACAAAATAGAAGTTCATAGTTGCTTTCATTTTAGCCGAAATAAAGTAGCTTGTATATAATTTTTTTTTAGCAAAGATATCCTTCTTGATGAAGCGGGATTAAATTCATGTTATAATAAATTATACTATTACTTTAGATAGAGATATTGCTGAAAATATCTTTTCATATAGGCAAAATGAAACATATCTTCAGAGTGGAAAAGGATAATGAATAGCAGTAATAGAATTTGTTTTAAGAGCAGATGAAGGAAACTTACTATAGGTGTATTTAAGGGGATACTTTAGGGCTAGAAAACCAACAATGATTACAAACGGTAAATGAATTTTGGTTAAATCAGAGGAGGAAGTATTTATATGACTCTCAAAATTATGATTGTCGACGATCACCAATTGTTTCGCGAAGGAATTAAACGAATTTTAGAGTTAGAAGACTCGTTTGATGTCATTGCAGAAGCAGAAAATGGAAAAAATATCGTTGCGAAAGTTAGAGAATACAAACCAGATATCGTCCTAATGGATATTAACATGCCAACAGTTAACGGCTTAGATGCAACAGAAATGTTAGTAAGACAATTTCCAAGTATTAAAGTAATCGTATTAACTATCCATGATTCAGATGAATATGTTACCGAAGCTCTTCGCTCCGGTGCAGTGGGGTATTTACTAAAAGAAATGGATGCAAAAGAACTTGTGGATGCCATTAAAATTGTAGATGCGGGCGGCGCATACATTCACCCTAAAGCTGCAATTAAGCTTATTCGTGAATATCGCCATTTAGCAAGCACAAATACAGCGCAAGGCATTTATGGTTATCAACAACCCGAAGTGAAAATGCCACTCCATATTTTAACGCATAGAGAATGCGAAGTTCTCCAATTACTTACAGATGGAAAAAGTAACCGTGGTATTGGAGAAACTCTATTTATAAGTGAAAAAACGGTTAAAAACCACGTTAGCAGTATTTTGCAAAAAATGAAAGTGAACGATAGGACGCAAGCTGTTGTAACAGCCATAAAAAATGGCTGGGTTTACATCCGTTAAAAGGTTCAGGGGGAAGCCATGTCAAAAGAAAAAATTGCAATTGTCACAGATAGCACAGCCTATATACCAGCCGAATTGATTGAAAAGTACCAAATTCATGTGGTGCCTCTTTCGGTCATCATTGATGGCGTTGCCTATAAAGAAGAAGTAGAATTAAGTACAGCCGATTTTTATAAAAAGGTAAAAGAATCAACCAATTTCCCTACGTCTTCACAGCCTGCGCCAGGGGACTTCATTACACTTTTTGAAACCCTCAAGCAAGAAGGTTATAACAAAGTGCTTACTATCCACTTAACAAGTGGAATTAGTGGGACCTACCAAAATGCAGTGACTGCAGGCAACTCGGTTGACGGCATTGAAGTTATCGGCATTGATTCGGGAATTGCTTGCATGGCTCAAGGCTCAATCGTATTAAGTGCCGCTCAAATGGTTGCGGAAGGAAAAAACGTATCCGAAATTTTAGCGCACATCGAAGCCATTCAAAATACCATGGATGCGTATTTCATGGTTGATGATTTAAATACTTTACAGCGCGGCGGACGCTTAACGGGAGCTCAGGCTATCATCGGAAGCTTGTTGCAAATCAAGCCGATTTTGCATTTCCAAGATAAACAAATCGTTCTTTTTGAGAAAGTGCGCACGCAAAAAAAAGCATTGAAGCGGATTGAAGAAGTCCTGCAAGAAGCAGTTCAAAAAAAAGAGGCGGAACAAGCTTATGTTATTCATGGAAATGCGCCTGAAAAAGGGCAAAAATGGTTAGATGAGTTACAAAGCATGTTTCCAGAAGTTGAATTCCACCTCAGCTATTTCGGCCCAGTTATCGGCACGCACTTAGGCGAGGGAGCACTAGGCCTCACATGGTCAATTAAATAAACTTAAAAACTTGGTGATTTAGATCACTGAGTTTTTTTGTATAAAAAAGTTGGGTTGGCAGCGGAAATCATATTTTGCGGTACAGGAAATCATGTTTTTCACTAAGACAAAACCGTATTTTTACCCCTCGAAAAAGTGGTTTTAGCTTCTGCAAAGAAAACGAAAATAAGGTATAACTAAGTGGACGAGGTGATTTATGGCAAAAGGTATTTTATATTTCGAAAACGAGGTAACGCATCTGGAAAATTATGAGGCGCTGCCAAGTATCGTTGAAACAGATGTGAGCCCATTTTGCTTTAGGTGCGGGAATAATCAAGCTGAGCGTTTTGCGAATTTGCCTAGCAATGAACGGTATTGCAGAAATTGTCTGCTAATGAAACGAGTGAGCAGCTTACAGAAATTTTATTATCAAAAGCCAGCAGAAACAGAACGAATTTATTTTGAGGCACCGTTAATGTGGGAAGGTGTGCTTTCGTTTGCGCAACAAAGGGGAGCTGACGCGATATTAAATGCTATTCAAGAGCAGAAATCACTTTTGTTATGGTCTGTCGCAGGATCAGGTAAAACGGAAATGATGTTTCAGGGCATTGAAGCGGGTCTCGAAAAGGGCTTGCGAATTTGTTTAGCATCACCGCGAGTAGACGTATGCATTGAACTGGCGCCACGTTTGCAAGATGTTTTTCCTGATGTTCCACAAGTATGCCTTTACGGGGATTCAGAGGCAGTTTTCAACAATGAAACGTTTGTCATTGCAACAACACATCAATTGATGCGCTTTTATCGCTACTTTGATTTGATATTTATTGATGAAGTCGATGCCTTTCCATACGCCAAAGATCCTTGCCTTGAATACACGGTTCGAAAAGCGGGTAGCGAAGGAGCTATCCAAATCTTTGTGACGGCAACGCCAGAAAGAAAATGGCAACAGGAGTGCTTGATAGGAAAACGCAACTACGTAAAAATTCCAGCGAGGTATCACGGCTTTCCGTTACCTGTGCCACATAATTGCTGGATTGGAGATTGGCAAAAACAGCTAAATAAAAAACGGATTTCCAAAAAAGTTTTAACTTGGATAATGCGCTATGCAAAATTAAAGAAGCCCATCTTAATTTTCTTCCCAAAAATCGATGTTATGTTTGAATTTAGTGAAGTTATGAAACGATACGGATTTGAGCAGTTGACTACAGTCCATTCAGCGGACAAGCTACGCAAGGAAAAAGTGCAACAACTACGAGATGGAGCTATCCAAATTTTACTTACGACGACTATTTTAGAACGCGGCGTGACATTTGCAGATGTACAAGTAGCTGTTTTTGGTAGCGAGGGTTCAATTTTCACTGAAGCGGCACTGGTTCAAATAGCGGGAAGAGTTGGAAGGAAGCGAGATTTTCCGGCAGGTGAAGTTTGTTTTTTTCATTTTGGAAAAACAAACGAAATGATGCGAGCTATTCAACATATTAAACTTATGAATAAAATCGGGTGGGAAGAAGGGCTGCTTGGTGACAAATAAATGCTGCATTTGCTACCAACGAATTGAACGAGAATTTACTTGGCAGACATTACTATCTCCGTACAAAAAAAGCCTGATGTGCTCAAATTGCCGTGAAGAGTTTATTTGTGAGGAGTTGAGTGCGGAAAATAAAATAGTCCTTTTTAAGAAATCGATTTTTGTTGAAGAATTGCTAGAACGATTTTTAAAACTAGGTGATTATGCATTAGTTGGGGTCTTTAGTGAGTTGATAGCCGAAATCTATAGTTTTGATAAGTTACTGTATATTGAAACGGAAAAAATAAACGATGATTTAGGCTATAATCCTGAGCTAGAAGTGTTAAAGCAAGCGGGACTTGAGGTTGCTCACGTAACTAAAATGGATGAGGTTGCTTATTTAAATATATTCACTATTGTAGAATGGGAAAAGGAGCGTGAGCAAGAATTCATTGGAAAATATTGTATAAAAAGTGTTGAAGAGATTTACTTTACTGCTTTATTCGGAAAATAGTTGAAAATGAGGTTTGTTTTTTAGAAAAAGTGGAATGAATTAGTAAAGTAGGAGAAGACGAAAATTCCGTATTTGCCTAAGTAAATATTTGCAAAAAGTGGCATTATACCTTAGACTAGAAGTAAGAAGAGAAGCTTCTTCTTCGAAAGAATTTTTGTTTTATCCCAAAGGAGGAATTACAATGCTTAAGTACAACATTCGTGGTGAAAATATTGAAGTAACAGAACCGATTCGTAATTACGTTGAGAAGAAAATCGATAAACTCGAACGTTATTTTACAGAGGTTCCAGATGCAAATGTGCATGTGAATTTAAAAGTTTACTCTGATAAAAATGCAAAGGTTGAAGTAACAATTCCTCTCCCAAATCTTGTTCTTCGTGCTGAAGAAACAAGCGGAGATTTATATGCAAGTATTGATTTGATTGCAGATAAATTAGAAAGACAAATCCGTAAACATAAAACAAAAGTGAATCGTAAAATGCGTGATAAAGGTGCACAACAAGACTTCTTTGCTTTTGGAGAAGTTAGTGAAAGCGCACCAGATGAACATGAATCTGATTTAGAAATTGTACGTACAAAACAATTTGATTTGAAACCAATGGATAGTGAAGAAGCGGTACTTCAAATGAATCTGTTAGGGCATAGCTTTTATGTTTATACAGATGCTGAATCTGATGGTACAAATATCGTTTACCGTCGTAAAGACGGAAAATATGGTTTGATTGAAACAAATTAATTTGAAATTAAAACGTCCTGCCACATCGAGCAGGACGTTTTTTATTTATTTAGTTCCTAAAAATGGACCGTATGCGTTTGCGAATCCATTGTTATAAAGGACGCCGTTTTTATCTTTACCGACATCCCAATTTGCGGACCAGGTCATGAGTCCTTTAAGTGGGGTGCCGTCAGCTTTCAATTGGTTGAAGGCATCGTAAACGTTTTGTGGATTTATGACGTAGCCGGTTGCGGCAGCATCGTTATTGGCTGGAAGACCTAAGACTAATTTGTTGGCAGGAATTTTAAGGAAGCCGCGTGTTCCGTGAATCAACGAATCGGACATGTAGTATAAAAATTCTTTTTTGAGGGTATCATTGTTTTGCGCAATCCATTGGTTCGTTTCGTCCACCCAGACGCCATCGCCACCTTGGTTGTATAGTTGTGGTGCGATGTAGTCATAATAGCCATTTAGGGAAGTAATATACGTTTCGTAGGCACCGCCTGGTTTTAAGTAAGGGAATTCAGGCGCCATTGTAATCATGAAGTTTTTTCCTTCTGTTGCGTAATGGTTTTTTACTATTTTTAGTGCCGCGGGAATAACGGTTTGATTGTTTCCTGCCGTGATGGCAGTTTGTTCCAAGTCGATATCTAGGCCGTCAAAGCCGTATGTTTCAACTTGACGAATAATTTCATTTGCGAAAGCCTGCTCGTCGCCAGTTTGCAGTTGGACGTGTCCATCAGCACCGCCGAGAGCTAAAAGTACAGCTCGTCCTTGTTTATTTAGGTCCGCGACTTGGGCGCGAAATTCGTTATCTGTTTGGCCAACTGGTTTGAATGTTGGAATGCGGTTAACGCCATCGCCTTTCATAAAGGCAACAGGAATGACATTATAAGCTGAGTTTACATCTTTTAACGCGATGTCTGCTGATGTGCCTTGTTTGTAGCCATCATTTCCAGTTGATTTCCAACTATGCCAATAACCTACGAGTACTTGTTTGCTTGTAAGGTCTGGCATGATTGTGGCATCATCTGTTATTGCTTTGGCTGTTTCGCCTCCCGTAAAGCTAAGTCCAATTGCAACAATACCTGCTAAAACACTTCCTGCTATCCATCTTCTTTTTTGAGTTAACATAAAAACCCTCCTTCTTTTTGTACGCGCTTACATTTGTGAGCGCGATTTGGTCGTGCTCTTGAAAATACCCGAGGAAATCGAGGCTAAACATGGAAAAATAAGATATATATTAATATGGTATAGACCAAATTGCAGTGAAAGAAGTTATAAGTAGTTTTTTTATGTGAACCAAAAAAACAAAATTTTTTTCAGGAAGTTAAACTTTTTCACACAATATCCACATCTATTTTGGGTATAAGGTGTTATAATGGTTGGTAGCTTATAAATCGGGGTATAAATAATCAATCCTATTTTCAATTTTGGAGAATAAGTGATAAAATTAATAAGTGTATCTTGTATAAGATAATCTGGAAATTTAAAATAGAGGTAGCAGTCAATTTATGTGGAGGAGAATCAATTATGGCAGGAATGTTAAAAAAGATTTTTGAATCGGGTAAAAGAGATATCAAATATCTTGAAAAGAAAGCCGATCAAATTGAAGCACTGGCTGATGAAACAGCGGCGCTTTCAGACGACGATCTTCGAGCAAAAACAGTAGAATTCAAGGAACGTGTGCAAGCAGGTGAAACTTTAGATGATATTCTAGTTGAAGCTTTTGCTGTTGCGCGTGAAGGTGCAAAACGTGCGCTTGGCATGTATCCATTCCGTGTTCAACTTATGGGTGGTATTGTTATTCATGAAGGTAACATTGCAGAGATGAAAACCGGGGAAGGTAAAACTTTGACGGCGACGTTACCGGTTTATTTAAATGCGCTTTCTGGTGAAGGTGTCCACGTTGTTACGGTCAATGAATACTTATCACAACGTGACTCGGAAGAAATGGGCGTGTTGTACAACTTTTTAGGTCTCTCGGTTGGGTTAAATTTAAATGCACTTTCTAGCGAGGAGAAACGGGAACAATACGCGTGTGACATCACGTATAGTACGAATAATGAATTAGGTTTTGATTATTTACGTGACAACATGGTGGTTTATAAAGACCAAATGGTACAAAGACCGCTTTCGTTCGCGATTATTGATGAAGTTGACTCGATTTTAGTTGATGAGGCGCGTACACCGCTAATCATTTCGGGTGAAGCTGAAAAATCGAATGTTTTATATGTTCGCGCAGACACTTTTGTGACGACTTTGACGGAGGAGAAAGACTATACGGTTGATATTAAAACAAAATCTGTCAATTTAACCGAAGAAGGTATGGCACGTGGTGAAAAATATTTTGATGTTGAGAACTTGTATGATTTAGAAAATACTGTTTTGCTGCATCATATTGCGCAAGCGCTGAAAGCAAACTACACGATGGCGCTTGATGTGGATTACGTGGTTCAAGATGATGAAGTTCTAATTGTTGACCAATTTACGGGTCGTATTATGAAAGGTCGTCGTTTCAGTGAAGGTTTACACCAAGCTTTAGAGGCGAAGGAACATGTGACGATTCAAAATGAGTCGAAAACGATGGCGACGATTACGTTCCAAAACTATTTCCGTATGTATAAAAAATTGGCGGGGATGACGGGTACGGCGAAAACGGAAGAAGAAGAATTCCGCGATATTTATAATATGCGTGTTATTGAAATTCCAACGAACCGCCCAATTGTTCGTGATGATCGCCCAGACTTGATTTATACATCAATTGATGCGAAATTTAATGCGGTTGTGGAAGATATTGCTGAGCGCCATGCGAAAGGGCAACCTGTTCTTGTTGGTACTGTGGCAATTGAAACATCTGAATTGATTGCGAGCAAGTTGAAACGCAAAGGGATTCGCCATGACGTCTTGAATGCGAAACAACATGAGCGCGAAGCGGATATTATTATGAATGCAGGGAAACACGGCGCGGTTACTATCGCAACGAATATGGCCGGTCGTGGTACAGATATTAAACTTGATGAGGAAACGGTTGCGGCGGGTGGTTTAGCTGTAATTGGTACGGAACGTCATGAGTCACGTCGTATTGATAATCAGTTGCGTGGTCGTTCGGGTCGTCAAGGGGACCCAGGGGTGACACAATTTTATCTTTCGATGGAAGATGAGTTAATGCGTCGCTTTGGCTCTGACAACATGAAGAGTATGATGGAACGCTTCGGAATGAATGAGGAAGCGATTCAAAGCAAGATGGTTAGTCGGGCGGTTGAGTCTGCACAAAAACGTGTTGAAGGAAACAACTTCGATTCTCGTAAACAAGTTCTTCAGTATGACGATGTTTTACGTCAACAACGTGAAGTGATTTATAAACAGCGTTATGATGTTATTACAGCGGAAAATGGCTTGCGTGAAATTATTGAAAAAATGATTGAACGTGCGGTTCATTATGTTGTCATTTCAAATGCTTCGTCGCATGAGGCTGAAGAAGATTGGAATTTACAAGGTATTGTGGATTATGTGGATGCGAATTTACTTCATGAAGGCGCGATTACGGTAGATGATTTACAAGGTCGTATCACGGAAGACATTGAAGCCTTTATTTTAGAAAAAATTAAAGAAGCTTATGACGAAAAAGAGCAGCTTTTACCTGAAGAAGAATTTAATGAGTTCCAAAAAGTTGTCCTGCTTCGTGTTGTGGATACGAAATGGGTTGACCACATTGATGCGATGGATCACCTTCGTGACGGGATTCATTTGCGTGCGTATGGTCAAATTGATCCGCTTCGTGAGTATCAATCGGAAGGTTTCGCGATGTTTGAGGCAATGATTTCTTCAATCGATGAAGATGTTGCACGCTACATCATGAAAGCTGAAATTAGACAGAACCTTGAACGTGAGCAAGTGGCGAAAGGGGAAGCTGTTAATCCGGATGAAGGGAAGCCAGAAGCGAAACGCAAGCCAGTTGTTAAGGGTGAGGAAATCGGACGTAACGATCTTTGTCCTTGTGGCAGCGGTAAGAAATATAAAAATTGTCATGGTAAGGAAGCATAAAAATCTCGGGGCGCTATTTTGGCGCTCCTTTTCTTCGGAAAAAAATGTTCTGGCTTTATGCTCTTGATTTTTATATACTAAAATAAGTTTAGAATAATAAAAAAAGGTGGAAATAACTATGGAATTAGCAGAAATTCGTAATTCGCTTGAGAAAACGGCGAGCCAAATCACAGACTTTAGGGGGTCTCTTTGACTTAGAAACGATGGAGGTGCGCATTGCGGAGTTGGAAAATCAAATGCTTGATCCAAATTTTTGGAATGATCAACAGGCGGCGCAAAAAGTTATCAATGAGTCGAATGGTTTGAAAGAGGTTTACAATGCTTTTCATAAATTAGAAGAAGAACAGGAAAATTTAGAGGTGAGCTTGGAGCTCCTTCGTGAGGAAGCGGATGCTGATTTGCAAAATGAGCTGGAAGCGGAACTCATGACGTTTGTAAAAGAGCTTGATGAGTTTGAACTCAAGCTTATGTTAAGTGATCCTTATGATAAAAATAATGCAATTTTAGAGCTTCATCCTGGGGCTGGTGGTACGGAATCACAAGACTGGGGTTCGATGCTTTTACGTATGTATCAACGTTTTGCGGAGAAAAAAGGCTTCAAGGTGGAGACGCTGGATTATCAGGCGGGCGACGAAGCGGGGATCAAAAGCGTTACGCTACTCATTAAAGGGCATAATGCTTATGGTTATTTAAAAGCTGAGAAAGGCGTGCATCGTTTGGTGCGGATTTCGCCATTTGATTCATCTGGTCGTCGCCATACGTCTTTTGTGTCGATTGATGTGATGCCTGAAATGGATGATGATATTGAAATTGAAGTGCGGACGGAAGATTTGAAAATTGATACGTACCGCGCGACGGGTGCTGGTGGTCAGCATATTAATACGACGGATTCTGCTGTGCGGATGACGCATGTGCCTTCTGGAATTGTGGTTACTTGCCAGTCGGAACGTTCGCAATTGAAAAACCGGGAACAGGCGCTTAAAATGCTTAAGGCAAAGCTTTACCAAAAAGAGCAAGAGGAGAAAGAGGCAGAGCTAGCAGAAATTCGCGGAGAACAAAAGGAAATCGGCTGGGGTAGCCAAATTCGCTCGTATGTTTTCCACCCATATTCGATGGTGAAGGATCACCGGACGAATGTGGAAACGGGGAATACACAAGCTGTCATGGACGGTGAGTTGGATGAATTCGTGAATGCATATTTGCGTTCGCGCATTCAATAAGGCGGGTGTTCATATGACTAAAAAACGAAATCGCGCGCCGAGAAAATTGTGGCTTATGAAAACGCTAGATTATTTGTATGTTGTTTTTGGGGCAGCCTTTATTGCGATAGCCTTTAATGTGCTGTTGCTCCCCAATCACATTGCTTCTGGCGGCGTAAGTGGTATTAGTACAATTGTGAATTATTTGACGGGATGGACGCCAGCTTTTATCCAGTGGGCGCTCAATATTCCGCTTTTCATTGCGGGTGTGTTCTTTTTGGGCTACCAATTTGGGATTAAAACATTTATAGGAACGATGACCATTCCGCTCTTTGTTTATCTGTCACAGGATTTTGCTCCGTGGACGCACGAACCGCTTATCGCTGCTTTGTTTGGCGGCATTTTAGTGGGCTTCGGGCTTGGAATTGTCTTTCGCGGGAAGGCTTCCACTGGTGGGACTGATGTCCTTGCCCAAATTGTGCATAAATACTTCCATCTGTCGCTAGGCATCTGCGTGGCAATCATTGATGGGCTTGTCGTGATTTCGGCGATGTTTGTCTTTAGTATTGAGTCGGGCCTCTACGCCTTAATTGCCTTGTTCGCGACTAGCAAAACAATCGATTTGGTTCAAGTCGGTTTAAACCAGTCCAAAACGGTGCTTATTATTTCTGAAAATCAAGAGGAAATTAGGCAGGCGATTTTATTCAAAATTGATAGAGGGATTACGCGTCTTTCTGCTAAAGGCGGTTATACCGAAGATGAAAAGCAAATTTTGCTTTGTGTGATTTCACAACGAGAGTTTCCGAAGCTGAAAGAAGTGGTGAAGGAAATTGATGCCAACGCGTTTGTTGTTGTGATGAGCGCTAGTGAAGTGATGGGTGAAGGTTTTACGGTGTAACGCGATATGGATGACAAACGGCAATCTTCGCTGTTAAAGCCTGTATTCCGCTCCCTTTTGCCTAGAGTTTTACTGTTTGTCAGTAGCTGAGTATGGTGCGGTGAGCGGCTTGCTAAAAAAGGTGTAACTAATACAAGTGATTAGTTACACCTTTTTTATATAACAGATATATGACAGAAAGCATCTGTGCATATGCAAACAAGTTGAGGTAGTAAGGAAGACTGGTCTATCCCAATCGTTGGAAACTGTAATCATTTTTAATCTGGCTGTAATGTTATTTTGAGGGGAAAAAGGATACAATAGGAGCAGTGGAAAGAGGGACCATGTAGATGGTTTTTAATATGCCTAAAAATAGGCTGTAATTCCAACTCAAAACGAAACTCAAAAATTTAGTTTTTAAACATACGAAAAAGTTCTTTATAAGTTAACAAATGAGATTGTCACAGGCTGAAATATAACTGTAATGCAATTAACCTACTGATGAAAAACTAGGATGTTATAATAGACTTTGTGTTGAAGTGTATCCGGCACAGCATAACAGTTTTATGTCAAAGGTTATCATTGCATTACCTTACAAATGACGCTTTATTAAGAAAGGCAAATTAGGTGATAAAATGATATTGATGGAAGACGTGTATAAGAAGTACCCAAACGGCATTACTGCTGCTAATGGTCTAAATATCAAAATTGACCAAGGGGAATTCGTTTATGTGGTTGGTCCAAGTGGAGCAGGTAAATCCACTTTTATAAAAATGATTTATCGTGAAGAACGAGCGACCAAAGGAAACATTCAAGTTGATAATTTTGATTTAATCAACTTGAAAAATCGAGAAATTCCATATTTAAGACGTGATGTTGGCGTTGTTTTCCAGGATTTTAAATTACTTTCTAGCAAAACGGTATATGAAAATATTGCCTACGCAATGGAAGTAGTAGAAAAAGACCCGGTTGAAATTAAACAACGTGTTATGGAAGTTCTAGATTTAGTTAATTTAAAGCACAAAGTTAGAATGCTACCAGATGAGCTTTCAGGTGGAGAACAGCAACGTATTTCGATTGCTAGATCCATCGCGAATATGCCGAAAGTTTTGATTGCCGATGAACCAACCGGTAATCTCGATCCAGATACTTCATGGGAAATCATGAATATCCTTGAGGAAATTAATCGTCAAGGCACTACGATTGTGATGGCAACACACAACAAAGAAATTGTGAACACGTTGAAACATCGTGTTATTGCTATCGAAAATGGTCGTATCGCACGTGATGAGCAGCAAGGAGAATATGGATATGAAATTTAAAACCTTTGGAAGACATATGAAAGAAAGCTTCAAAAGTCTTTACAGAAATGGTTGGATGACTTTTGCAGCAGCGAGTGCAGTCACAGTAACACTTATTCTTGTGAGCGTGTTCTTCTCCATTTTAATGAATATGAATAAGCTAGCCTCAGATGTTGAAAATGATGTGCAAATTAACGTGCATATTTCACTCGGAGCTACACAAGAACAAGAAGATGAGCTAAAGAAAAACATCGAAAAGATTGACGGCGTGGATACTGTAACTTTCTCCTCTAAAGATGAACAATTGGAGAATTTAGTAGGAACATATGGAAAGAATTTCGAGTTATTCAAGCAAGATAATCCACTTCATGATGTATTTATCGTTCAAGCAGAACAGCCAGAACAAACGAAGACTGTAGCAACTAAGATTGAAAAATTAAAATACGTAGATGATGCAGAATATGGTGAAAAAACCGTAGATAAATTATTTGATACATTGCAATGGGCAAGATATGCTGGTATAGTATTAAGCATTGGGTTACTATTAACAGCGATGTTCCTCATTTCAAACACAATCAAGATTGCAATCTTCTCAAGAAGAAAAGAAATTGAAATCATGAAACTTGTTGGGGCGACAAACTGGTTTATACGCTGGCCATTCGTTTTAGAAGGGGCGTGGTTGGGTCTTATCGGTTCAATCATTCCAGTTGTATTAACTTTTGTAGGTTACATTAACACGTATAACCTATTAAACCCGAAACTTGCAACATCATCACTTTCGCTCTTACCACCGACACCTTTTGCGTATGAAATTAGCGCGTTAATTATTGTTATCGGCGTTTTAATTGGTGTTTGGGGAAGTGCTATCTCAATTAGAAGATTTTTAAAAGTTTAAGAACGAAAATAATAACAAAAAAAACAAAGAAAAGCTTAGGGAGCTTTTTAGGAGGTAAATTCTTTGAAAAAGAACGCTTTAATTGCAGTATCACTAGCAACAGTAATGACAATCGCACCGGTATTTACAACAAACGCATTTGCAGACGTTAATACTGACATTCAATCACAAGACAAAAAAATTAACGACTTAAAGGCAAAAAAAGGTGATTTAGAATCTGAACTATCTAAATTAGTTGCTGATATGGAAGCTGCTCAAAAGAATGCTAAGAAAATTCAAGCGGATTTTGACAATACTACTAAAGAGCTTAAAGAATTAAACAGTGATATTAAAGAAATCAACGAGAGAATTAAAGAGCGTGAAGAAGTACTTAAAGAGCGCGCACGCGCAATGCAAAAAACTTCTAACTCCAACGCATACTTAGATGTAATTTTAGGGTCTGAAGATTTCTCTGATTTAGTTAACCGTGTTTCTGCAGTTAACCAACTAGTTGATTCTGACAAAGCAATTTTGGATGATCAAAAAAATGATGAAGAAGCGTTAAAAACAAAGCAAGCTTCTGTGAAGAAAAAACAAGAATCTCAAAAAGAAGCGATTCATAAATTTGAAGCTGAACAAAATAAAATTGAAGCACAAAAAGCTGAAAAAGAAGCTGTTGTAGCACAATTAGCGGCTGACCAAGCAAGTGCTGAAAATGCTAAAGCAGGCTTAGTAAGTGAACGTGATAAACAAGCGGCGGCAGCAACTGAACGTGCACGCGCATTAACAGCAGCGGCAGCACCAACTGCAGGTGTTGAAAATAACAATTCAGGAACATCATCATCTTCAACGGCTAAAACGTCTGCGAACAAAAATAGCAACAATAATAGCTCTTCCAGCAGTAATGTACAACAACCATCTGGAAGCGGATATTCTGCAATGATTTCAGCGGCACGTGCACAACTTGGTAAACCTTATTCATTAGGTGCATCTGGTCCAAGCGCATTTGACTGTTCTGGATTTACTTCTTACGCTTTCCGTGCAGCAGGCATTAGCTTACCAAGAACTTCTGGTGGACAATATGCAGCTGCTCAAAAAATTAGTGCTAGCCAAGCGAAACCAGGCGACCTAGTATTCTTTAACTATGGAAGTGGAATCGCACACGTAGGTATCTATGTTGGTGGCGGTCAAATGATTAACGCACAAAATAATGGCGTTATGTATGATAATATTTCTAGCGGCTACTGGGCTAAGTATTTAGTTGGTTACGGTCGTGTAGCTAACTTCTAAAAATAAATTTGATGTATTGAAAATAGAAAAGTACCTTTGTCTTGGCGGCAAGGGTATTTTTCTATCCTTTTTTGCCAAAAGTAATAAAAAAGTTAGGGGTTTTTCCAAAAAATGAAAAAGAAATTAATATCTGGGGTAATGGTACTGACTACTGTTGCATTCCTTACGCAACCGCTGAATGTACTTGCAGATGATATAAATGGTATGGAGAGTCAAAAGAAAAAGTTACAAGAACAACAATCTTCAGTGGAAGGCAATATTGGCCAAAAGAACTCGGAGATGGAAAGCTTAGAAGCGGAGTCACAAGATGTAGCGGCATCGCTAGAGAAAGTTTCAAAAGAAATTGAAGCAACGAACAAGAAGTTAAAAGAGCAACAAGCGAAAGTGGTCACGGAGGAAGGCAAAGTTAAGCAATTAAAGGCTGATATTGCGGACTTGAAAGAAGAAATTAAACAGCGCAAAGGTGTGCTTGATAATCGGGCGCGTGCGATTCAAACGAATGGAAGCGGACAGAGTTATTTAAACGTACTTCTACAAGCAGAAGATTTTGCCGACTTTTTTGGAAGGGCATCACTTGTTACTGAGATTGTGAATGCCGATCAGGAAATCATGAAGAAGCAGAAGGAAGATCAAGATCTTTTGAAAAAAATGCAAGATACTTCTGAGAAGAAATTAGCAGAATTGAATCAGCTTGCTACGCAAATTACAGTAATCAAAAATAATTTGGAGAGTCAAAAAGCGGAGCAGGATGATTTGCTACTTACGCTAGCAACGAAAAAAGATAAGACAAATCAGGAAAAGGCTGTCTTGGAAGCACAAAAAGCCAATTTGTCGAAGGAAGAACAGCAAGTGGCTGCGAACTTAACGGCCGCGTATGCGGAAGAGCAACATAAGAAAGAAATGGCGGCGAAACAAGCTGCTGAAGCGAAGCGTAAGGCGAGCAGTAGACAAACTACAAGTAGCGCAAGCGCGCCGTCGCAACCTTCACAAGGAAGTTCATACTCGGCGCCTGCATCTTCTGGCGGAATGTTTATCAAACCAGCCGCGGGTATTTTAACCTCAGGATTTAGTGAGCGGACAAACCCGGTAACAGGGCAATATGAATCTCATAAAGGGCAAGATATTGCAGCAGGGGGAACGGTTCCTGTTTTTGCGGCCGCAAGTGGAACGGTTGTTTTTTCCGGTTTCGGAGCATCGGGTAGTGGTTATGGAGGCTACGGATACGTAGTGGAAATTGATCATGGTAATGGTTATCAAACGCTTTATGGACATATGCGTGCGGGAAGCTTGAGTGTTGTCGCAGGTCAAAAAGTGATGCAAGGACAAAATATTGGAATTATGGGTTCTACGGGTCAGTCGACAGGACAGCATTTGCATTTTGAGATTCATAAAAATGGCGTTCCGGTCAATCCAGCACCATATTTATAAGTTTAAAAAAAGTTTGGGACAAAATTTTGTTCCAAACTTTTTTTGCTATTGGAAAAGAATTGCTAAAATGTAATTTTATCTGCTTTTTTGTTGTAAAATGGGCGGAAACGGGGATTTTATGATATGATTGGATAGAATAAATCAAAAAGGGAGAGAGCAAAATGGGGATTTTGACAGCAATTCTCATTGTCCTGTTAATTTTAAATGTTTTCTTCGCAGCGGTAACAGTATTTTTAGAACGTAGAGATACGTCAGCAACTTGGGCGTGGCTGCTAGTTTTAACGTTTATTCCTATCCTTGGATTCGTTATTTACCTGATATTTGGTAGAAAACTTTCAAATAAGAAGATTTTTGACTGGAAAGGGCAGGAAAAAATTGGGATAAGAGAATCAACAGACAATCAAATTGAATTAATTCGACAGAAAGAATTTCCGTTTAGTGATTCGAATGTAAGAAAATATCGGGATTTAATTTATTTGCTACTTGTAAATGATGGTGCAATCTTGACGCAAGACAATGAAGTGGATGTTTATGTGGATGGGCATGAGAAGTTTGAAGCCTTGATGAAGGATATTGAAAATGCAACGGATCACATTCATATTATTTATTATATTTTTCATTCGGATGAGCTTGGAAAGCGAATGGTCCGCCTGCTTGAAAGGAAAGCCGCGGAGGGACTAAACGTGAAAGTCATCTATGACGCCATGGGCTCAAGGACAACGAAGAAGTCGTTCTTTCATCAACTGGAGAAAAATGGAGGTATAGTGAGGCCGTTCTTTCCTTCGAAGCTTCCGCTGATTAACTTTCGATTGAATTATCGAAACCACCGAAAACTAGCGATTATTGATGGTGAAGTTGGCTATATTGGCGGGTTTAATATCGGTGACGAATATTTGGGTCTATCGAAAAAGTTTGGTTACTGGCGTGATACGCATCTTCGTGTGCACGGGAAAGCGGTTTATGCGATGCAGACGCGGTTTATTATGGACTGGAATTCGGCTGCGCCGAGCCATAAGGTGGACTATAAAGCGCGTTATTTCCCTGCTTTTTATGGTGGTGGGCATACGAGTTTGCAAATTGTTTCAAGCGGCCCAGATTCGGAATGGCAGCAAATTAAAAATGGCTATATTAAAATGATTAATTCCGCTAAAAAATCAATTTATTTGCAGTCACCGTATTTTATTCCTGATGCGAGTTTGTTTGAGGCTTTAAAAATTGCCTCACTTTCGGGAATTGATGTGCGTATCATGATTCCAAATAAGCCGGACCATGCGTTTGTTTACCGCGCTACGACAAGTTATGCAGGTGAATTGATGGAGACGGGGGCGAAAATTTTCATTTATGACAATGGCTTTATTCATGCCAAAATGCTTGTCATTGATGGAGAAATTGCTTCGGTTGGAACGGCGAATATGGATTTTCGTAGTTTTAGACTAAATTTTGAAGTGAATGCGTTTATTTATGAGAAGGCTTTTGCACAAAAATTGGAAGATATCTTTTTGGAAGATATTTTGAAATCCTATCAGCTTACGCCTGAACTTTATAAAGAGCGTTCGGTTTGGATAAAATTGAAAGAAGCTGTCAGCAGATTGCTGGCGCCAATATTATAGAAAGAAAGTAGAAGGGTGGGATGGAAATGGAAGTAATCGAAATCATTTTAAAAGGTTTGGCGAGTTTATTTCTTCAGCCGGTCTTTTATTTGGCCATCCTCTTCGTTATTCTTGCTGGATTTAACCGCATCAAGTGGGAACGTAAGTCATTTAGCGTGCGAATCTATTCACCATGGCTAGAACTTAAAAACTTTTTCACATTAGGTGTGTTTGTTGCGCTTTTAATCTCTATTCTATTGTTCTTCTCTGGATTTAGTGTGATGATTTCATGGCTCGTTATTTTTAATGCCATAACAATTTTAGCACTACTTACATCAATGTTTCGTTTAAGCTCAGCAGCGATTACGATTGGTATTTCGAGTTTAGTCTTTTATTATTGTTATTATTTCGATATACAATTTGGGCCGCTTCAAGATAAGTACTTACTCTATGATAATTTAAATGTAGATAATTTTATGGTGGCAATGACGTTTTTACTAGCGATTGCATTGTTTGTTGAAGCCTATTTAATCAGCCACACGAGTGCAAGCTCACCTTCTCCGTCACTTCGGAAAAGCAGGCGCGGGAAATTAGTTGGCGCATTTCAATTGCGCAAGCTATGGTTTATCCCACTTGTTGTTTTCATTCCGGGGACGGAAATCACCCATTTGTTTGAGTGGTGGCCGGTCTTTAATATTGGAACGGATTCTTATACGCTCATTATATTGCCGCTTATTATTGGTTTTGAGCAAAAGACGCGTTCGGAACTGCCCCAAGTTTTAAGCAAACAGATTTCGGGACAAGTAATGACGCTCGCGGTCTTTATTGCGGGAATTGGTTTATTGAGTATTGTGATACCGGTGCTGACATTGTTTGCTTTTGTGCTCGCAATTATTTCTAGGTTTTGGATTATGTGGCGCTATTATCGAAATGATAAGATGGCACCGCAAAAATACGCGCCGCAACCTGATGGCATTGTAATTTTGGGTGCTAGAGCGGGTTCGCCGTCAGCGCGAATGAATTTAACGCCGGGTGAAAAAATTACGGAAGTGAACGGAATGGCGGTTAAAACGCGGGCGGACATGTATGAGGCGCTTAATATTAATCGAGCTTTCTGTCGCTTGAAGGTGATGGATCAAAACGGGGAGCCGCGCATTGAACAGACGGCGCTATACGATAATGAGTCGTTTGAGCTTGGGATTCTTTTAGTTGAACCACGATAAATAAAAACGAGTGCTAAGCAAAATTTGGATTTTGTTTGGTGCTCGTTTTAAGTTTTTGTAAAGATAGATGTATTGCTATCCAGAAATTGTAAATTCATGCTATATTTAAGATAAAGTGCGGAATTTGTCAGGAAAGGGAGATTTTTGTGGCTAAAATTTTAGTTGTAGATGATGAGGTTTCAATTGTGACGTTACTTCAATTTAATATTGAAAAAGCGGGCTATGAAGTGGTGACGGCAACAGATGGTCAGATGGGCTATGAGCTTGCGATTTCGGAAAAACCGGATTTAATTGTGCTTGATTTAATGCTCCCGAAAATGGACGGCATTGAAGTGACCAAAAAATTGCGCCAAGATAAATATGATTTTCCGATTTTGATGTTGACGGCTAAAGATGAGGAGCTTGATAAAATTATCGGCCTCGAACTAGGCGCGGACGACTACTTGACGAAGCCGTTTAGCCCAAGAGAAGTGGTTGCGAGAATTAAAGCCATTTTGCGCCGTGTGGATAAGGTGCGTGACGAGAAAGAGCCTGCTTCTGTTGAAAATATTTTGGAAATTGGGGAGTTAGAAATACACCGGGAAAGCTACGAGGTTTTTTTGCGCGGTGAGCAACTTGATTTAACACCGAAAGAATTTGAGCTGCTGTTATATTTGGCGAACCACCGCGGGAAAGTGTTTTCGCGTGACCAATTGCTGGACGCGGTTTGGAATTACGATTATATCGGAGAAACGCGCATTGTGGACGTGCATGTAAGTCATTTGCGCGATAAAATTGAGGCGGACACGAAACAACCGCGCTATATTAAGACGATTCGCGGTTTTGGCTATAAAATGGAGAATGTAAAGGATGAGCTATGAAAAAGTTATGGTTTAAAATCGGGATTTCCTTTTTCATTTTATTTTTTGTAACAATGGGTATCGTTGGTTTGTTTTCAGGCGAACTGATGAAGACGACTTATTTAAGTATGAAAGAAAGCCAGTTGGAAGATGAGGCGCGGGTGCTTTTGCATACGACAAACATTGAAAATACGGATTTAGATAAAAATAGTGCTGAAATTCAGGCAGAGCTTAGTCCGCTGACAGAAGAAGTGGATGCACGTATTACGATTGTTGATAAAGACGGGCGTGTCATTGCTGATTCGAAAGAGGATCCGACACAACTTGAAAATCATGCGAATCGCCCGGAATTTAAAGAAGTTTTGCAAAATGGGGATTCGGTTGGGATTGCGACGCGTGAAAGTGATACGCTCGGTTATAGTATGCTTTATGTGGCGGTGCCAATCGTACAAGACGGTGAAACGGCTGGGGCGCTTCGAATTTCGGTTTCGCTTGAATCGGTAGAATCCGCAATCAACACGCTTTGGGGCAATCTCTTCCTGATTTTCAGTTTGGCACTCATTTTGATTGCGCTCATTAGTTTTGTGATTGCGCGTCGGATTACGAAGCCCGTTCAGGAAATTATTGATGTTTCAACGGATTTAGCAAATCGCGAATATAGCAGTCGAATTTACGGGAAATCAAGCGGGGAGCTACAGGATCTTTCCAGCAGTGTGAACAAACTGGCCGAAAGTTTAGAAACGCAAATGTTTGAAATCCGTGAGAACTCGCAAAGACTTACGGCTATTGTGGAAAATTTGGTGAGCGGGGTCATGTTGATTAATCATGATAAGGAAATTGTGATGACGAACCGAATGATGTACCATATTCTCGGAGAACAGGAGATTACGGGCAAGCCGTTTTATGAGGTCATTAAAAGTTACGGCTTAAGCGAATTGATTGAGGAAACGCTGAAAACCAAACGCATGAAGCAACAAGAAATTGCGATTTATTTCCCAAGAGAAATGATTTTAGATGCGAGCGTATCGCCGATTTTGATGGAAGATGGTGAGATTTCGGGTCTAGTCCTCCTGCTGCATGACATTACGCAAATTAGACATTTGGAAAACGTCCGCTCAGAATTCGTTGCAAACGTTTCGCATGAACTAAAAACGCCTGTCACGGCGCTAAAAGGTTTTGCGGAAACGCTTCTTGACGGCGCGATGTACGATGAGGCGCTATTAAAGCAGTTTTTAACAATCATCAAAGACGAAAGCGACCGCCTGCACCGTTTAATTTTAGATATTCTAGCCTTGTCGAGAATTGAACAAAAAACGCTGCCGCTTCAAGTGGAGCAAATCAATATGAATGAAGTAATGGAGCAGTCGGTTAAAACGGTGAGCGAGCTTGCTTCATTAAAAGAAATTACGATTGAACAAATTTGGGACCATGAAAAGCCGCTTTTCATTGAAAATGAGCGTGACCGCTTGCAACAAATTTTAATTAATTTGCTATCCAATGCGATTCAATACACGCCTTTAAAAGGCCGCATTGTCCTCCAACTAGAAGACCTAGGCGACGAAATCCAATTGGTTGTGGCAGACAACGGAATTGGAATCCCGGCGAAGGATTTAGACCGCATTTTTGAACGTTTTTACCGCGTCGACAAAGCGCGAACTAGACATTCTGGCGGAACAGGTTTAGGCTTGTCAATTGTGAAACACTTAGTCGAAATGATGGACGGAACCATTCAAGTGACTAGCGAGGAAAATGTTGGTACTAAATTTTATGTGCGTTTACCAAAATCACATAACTAAAGAAATATCCTCCTTTTTTCAAAAAAGGAGGATATTTTTGTGGTTTGTAAAGGGGAATTTAATGGGCGTAAATGAAACTACTTTTAAAAACTAACAATTTTGTGATAAAAAAGTATGGATTTTTTATATAGTGTTGAAAAAAATACTTAAAAAGTTCACACAATTCATACTATTCTAATGATATAATAAATTCCATACTAAAGAGAAGGAGATGGAAAACATGATTCTAAAAAAAGTATTAACAAGTATTTGCATGGTGGCGATTTTATCAGTTGGCTTTGTTGGTGTTTCAACCGTTGCTCCGGAACAAAAAGTAGAAGCAGCATACTACAACGGCTATAATGTTGCATTGATTCAAACGTGGTTAAATAATTATCATCATGTGGTAAACAGCAAAGATTATTACTCAGGGTATCCAACGCTTGATGTGGATGGACAATATGGTCCAGCGACTTATGCGGCGGTGAAAGCTTTTCAAGCACGTAATGGTCTAAAAGTGGATGGACAATATGGCCCAGCAACGCATCGGATATTAATAAATCCACTTCTATGGTCGTATGCTAAATGGTAAAGTCCTTAAAAGTGCCAAATTTAATTTGGCACTTTTTTTATTTACGGCAGCTACAAATTTTTGTAATGAAAACGGCGTAAAAACCATGTTTTTAACATCTCTTTTTAACGAAATTTACATAAAAAAAGCGGGTTTACAATTTCTTAACATTAGCTACATATGAGCTTAACTACGAACGGTTATAGTTAGACATGTAAGAAACACTAATTTAAAAAATAAGGTGGGTAACGAAATTATGAATAAAAAAGTTTTGGGATTACTTACAGTTCTTTCAGCGTTAATGTTAGTTTTAGCTGCTTGTGGGAGCAGTTCATCGAGTGATAAAGCAAATGGAACTGGCGACGAAGTTTCTGGTTCAGTGACAGCAGTTGGTTCAACGGCACTTCAACCGCTTGTAGAGGCGGGCGGTAAACAGTTCCAATCAGAAAACCCGAAAACACAAATTAACGTGCAAGGCGGCGGTTCTGGTACTGGCTTAACACAAGTTGGGCAAGGGGCAGTTGAAATTGGGAACTCCGATGTTTTTGCAGAAGAGAAGGACGGAGTAGATGCTTCGAAACTTGTTGATCATAAAGTAGCGGTTGTCGGAATGGCGCCTGTTGCAAATAAAGACGTTGGCGTGAAAGATTTAACACAACAACAATTAATTGATATTTTCACTGGTAAAGTAACGAACTGGAAAGAGCTTGGCGGTAAAAATGAAAAAATTACAGTTATCAACCGCGCTGAAGGTAGCGGAACGCGTGCTACTTTCGAAAAATGGGGCTTAAAAGGCGCTACGCCAATGAAAGCACAAGAGCAAGATTCTTCTGGAACGGTTCGTAAGATTGTTAGCGAAACGCCAGGCGCAATTAGCTACCTTGCTTTCTCTTATATTGATGATTCTATTATGAGTCTAAAAGTAGATGGCGTCGAGCCAAATGAAGATAACGTTGCAACAAACGATTGGAAAATTTGGTCTTACGAGCACATGTACACGAATGGTGAGCCTAAAGGCGCAACGAAAGCGTTCTTGGAATATATGACGAGCGAAACGATTCAAAATGACCTAGTGCCACAATTAGGTTACCAATCGATTCACTCCATGAAAGTGGAACGTGACGCGGACGGAAAATTAACAGACGTAAAATAAAAAAATAAGCAGGCAAAGGAAAAAATGACCGGAAGCCTGCTACTTACGGGAAGTCTTTCTTGTTTAACAAGGGAGACTTACCCGCATGTTAGGGACTGAAAGGAGTTTTTAGCCTTGGAAATCATTAATGAAGAAAATCTGACAAAAACATCGAAAAAAGCGCGTTTAGAAACAAGAGGAAAGCTCATTACATTCCTCTGCATTAGTATTATGATCTTAGCGGCAATCTCTATCCTTTATCTTGTCATTTCAAAAGGTTTATCCACCTTTTTTGTAAATAATGTTTCATTTGTTGACTTTATCACGGGAACAGATTGGAATCCGTCAAAAGTTGATGCGGCAGGCAATGCTTTAGTTGGCGCACTACCGATGATTATCGGATCGTTTGCGGTCACACTTCTAGCCGCATGTATCGCTGGTCCGCTTGCAATTGGTGCCGCCATTTTTATGGTTGAAATCTCTCCTCGCTTTGGGAAAAAAATCTTACAACCAGTCATGGAGCTCCTTGTAGGTATTCCTTCGGTCGTTTATGGTTTCATTGGTTTGAGTGTGGTCGTACCGTTTATTCGGGAACACATTTCAGGTAGCGGCTTCGGAATTGCGGCGGCTACTGTCGTTCTTACAATTATGATTTTGCCGACGGTCACATCGCTTTCTGTGGACGCGATTAAGTCGGTGCCACGTCACTACCGCGAGGCTTCTCTTGCGCTTGGGGCAACTAGATGGCAAACCATTTGGCGTGTGGTGCTACGCTCCTCGCGAGCAGGTATTATGACCGCCATCGTATTCGGTATGGCACGCGCATTTGGCGAAGCTTTAGCCGTTCAAATGGTTATCGGGAACTCGGCAGTTATTCCAACTTCATTATTTGAGCCGGCATCCACTTTAACCAGTATTTTAACGATGGGCATGGGAAATACTGTCATGGGTACACTTGAAAATAACGTTTTATGGTCGCTTGCCATGGTATTACTTGCGATGTCCCTATTCTTCATCATCATTATCCGATTCATCGGTCGTAGGAGGAAAGCGAAATGAATGTAAAAACTAAAGATAAAATTGCAACGGGCGTATTTTATGCCATTGCAGCTATCATCGTCATCATTTTAGCAAGCCTTCTCGGTTATATTTTAGTCAAAGGTGTCCCGCAACTTAGTTGGCAGTTTCTAACGACACCGCCGAAATCATTCCAAGCGGGCGGCGGGATTGGACCTGAAATTTGGAATTCATTTTACATGCTCATTATTACGATGATCATTTCAGTTCCGATTGCGCTAGGCGCGGGAATTTACATGGCGGAATACGCTCGGAAAAATTGGTTGACGGACTTGATTCGGACAACAATCGAAGTTTTAAGTTCACTTCCATCTATCGTTGTCGGCCTTTTCGGCTTCCTCGTATTCGTTATTCAAATGGGCTGGAGCTTCTCGGTGATTTCCGGAGCACTGACGCTCACGATTTTTAACTTACCGCTTTTAATTCGAGTAGTGGAAGATGCTTTAAATGCGATTCCAAACACTCAGCGCGAAGCAGGACTGGCTCTCGGGTTAACCCGGTGGGAGACTATTACGCGCGTTTTAATCCCAGCAGCTTTACCAGCGATTATTACCGGAATTATTCTGGCAGCTGGTCGGGTGTTCGGCGAAGCGGCGGCGCTCATTTTTACGGCGGGGCAAAGTACGCCGGTGCTTGATTTTACAAACTGGAATCCGGCTGAGATTACGTCGCCATTAAATATTTTCCGTCCTGCGGAAACGCTTGCGGTTCATATTTGGAAAATTAACGGAGAAGGAATCATGCCAGATGCACGTGCAGTTTCGGACGGTGCTTCGGCGGTGCTCATTCTCTCTGTACTGCTTTTCAACATTTTAGCGCGTATCCTTGGAAAAGTTGTATTCAAAAAAATGACGTCTTCGTCTTAAAAGGAGTTTTGTAAATGATGATCACAAAAACGATGCCAATAAATGTGGAAGTCGAAGAAACACAAGCGATTGTTCCTCCTTTTGAAATGGATAGTCACGCGATGGCAACGAAGGA
This sequence comes from Listeria sp. ILCC797, assembly GCF_900186185.1. Classification (NCBI taxonomy): domain Bacteria; kingdom Bacillati; phylum Bacillota; class Bacilli; order Caryophanales; family Listeriaceae; genus Listeria; species Listeria sp. ILCC797. The sequence goes on along the minus strand of NZ_FYBS01000006.1, from coordinate 91,984 downwards.
TCTTCACGTTTATTACGGTGATAACCATGCGATTAAAGGAGTCAATCTTGCTTTCCCAGAAAATAAAGTGACGGCTCTTATCGGGCCTTCTGGCTGCGGGAAATCCACGTATTTACGAGCTTTAAACCGAATGAATGATGAAATTGAAGGCTGCCGCATGGACGGACAAATTTTATATAACGGCATTGATATCAACCGTAAAGAAGTCGATTTATACAAAGTGCGCAAGGAAATTGGTATGGTGTTTCAAAAGCCGAACCCATTTTCAAAATCGATTTATGAAAATATTGCGTTTGGCTTAAAACGCCACGGCATGAAAAATAAAAAAGAATTGATGGAACGTGTGGAAAAAAGCTTGCGCGGTGCAGCGCTTTGGGACGAAGTAAAAGACGACCTCAACAAAAGTGCGCTTTCACTTTCCGGCGGGCAGCAGCAGCGTCTTTGTATCGCTCGTGCCATTGCAATGCAGCCGAAAGTTCTCTTGCTCGATGAACCAGCATCAGCGCTTGACCCGATTTCCACAAGTAAAATAGAAGATTTAATTAATGAACTACAGGAAAAATATACGATTGTTATCGTGACGCATAACATGCAACAAGCGGCTCGTGTATCCGACTATACAGCTTTCTTCTATTTAGGCGAAGTGGTCGAATTTACGAGCACAACAGAATTGTTCACAAATCCGGCAGAAAAACGTACAGAAGATTATATTTCAGGAAACTTTGGATAAGGGGAGGCGAATAAATTGGTAGAAACTGCTGAAGCAACGAAATTTATGATTGAGACGGACAAAGTCGATTTATTTTATGGAACAAAACAAGCCCTCAAACAAGTTTCCTTACAGATTAAAGAAAACTATGTGACGGCGCTTATCGGCCCATCAGGTTGCGGGAAGTCCACGTTTTTAAGAACGCTAAACCGCATGAATGATTTGATTCCGAATGTGAAGACGACCGGAAGCATTCGAATTGCAGATGGAGAAGTCAATCAAGCGAAATTAGATATGGTAAACCTTAGAAAGCGTGTGGGCATGGTGTTCCAACAACCAAATCCATTCCCGTTTTCCATTTATGACAATGTCGCATATGGCCCGCGCATGCACGGCGTGACAAATAAAAAGGAACTCGATGCTATCGTTGAGCGCAGTTTAAGACAGGCGGCTTTGTGGGAAGAGGTTCATGACCGCTTAGATAAACCAGCAACAGGGATGTCAGGCGGGCAACAGCAACGTCTTTGTATCGCACGGGTGCTGGCCGTCAAACCGGAAGTCATTTTAATGGACGAGCCAACTTCGGCGCTTGACCCAATTTCAACCGCAAAAGTAGAAGACCTTATTTTAGAGCTAAAGAAAGATTATACGATTGTCATTGTGACGCATAACATGCAACAAGCATCGCGTATTTCCGATGAAACAGCTTTCTTTTTGAACGGCGAGATTGTTGAGTTTGCCGATACGACGACGATTTTTACAAACCCGAAAGAACAAAAAACAGGAGACTATATTTCTGGTCGATTTGGATAAGGAGTGTGCATAGATGGTTGTAAGAAAATTATTTACAGAGCAGTTAAATGAGTTACACCAACACTTGTTGAAAATGGGCGTCCTTGTAAACGAAGCAATTTTTAAGGCAGTCAAGTCGCTAGTGGAAAGAGATCAATTGCTGGCAGAACAAGTCATTGCGGAAGACAAAGCAATTAATGACATGGAGCTATCGCTTGAACAAGGCTCCTTCGAATTAATTGCCCTCCAACAACCAGTTGGAACAGATTTACGTAAAATTGTAACGGTGATGAAGGCCAGTTCCGATTTGGAGCGAATTGGCGACCACGCTGTCAGCATTGCGAAAGCGACAATTCATCTTGGCAACAGCAAAGCGCTAAAACCGATTCCGGAAATTCCTGAAATGGGCGAAATCGTCAAAAATATGCTTCATGACGTTTTAAACGCCTACCTAGCAGGAGACGCAAACGCTGCCCGCGAAATTGCAGCCCGCGATAACGAAGTCGACAAATTGCACCGTCTAGTCTCGAAAAAATGTATTGATTTAATGCAAGAAGATCCTGAGCATTTAGAGGATATTACGCATTTACTACTAGTTGCGCAAAATTTGGAGCGGATTGGTGACTATATTACAAACGTTTCAGAGTGGATTGTGTACTTGGAGAGCGGCGAAATTGAAGAGCTGAATCAATAGCAAAAGCGTGTTCCTTGTGGGAGGGACACGCTTTTTGCATAGTTATGCTATAATATTCGTAAACAAGGGAGGGCGAAGTGGATGACGAACTTACCGAAAATTGGCAAACCGGCAACATCAGCTTTGGAAGCCGAGGGAATTACGACGTTAGAACAAGTCGTAGCGTACGACGAAAAGACACTCCTCGCTTTGCACGGAGTTGGTCCAAAAGCAATTGAAATACTGCGGAAAGCGCTAGCCGAGAGCGGATTAGCTTTTCAAACAAAATACGGGAATCAAGCATTTACCATCATCGTACCAGCCGACTGTGACAACGCACCTAAACGTCGAATCATGCGGGATTACACCATCGCAACAGCAAAAGCAGACCGTAAAACCCTAGAAGCACTTTTGGTGGAAAACTTTGTTTGGAGTGTCCCAGGTGAATTTGAAATCCGTGGCCGAACTAACTTTATGAACGAGCTTTTCAGCCATTCTGAACCAATAAAATCACTAGAGCTTGAAACCATTGTATCGCACGGCAAATTGGGCTCACTTAACGGAACGATGATTCAAAAAAATGGTCAGCACGTCTATTTCGCCGATGTATTTGAATTCGAGAATCACAAAAAAGAAGCACGAATCTGTAAAATTATTTCCTACGTGATTATCAAACCTAGCATTTAATGCTAGGTTTTTTGTTTTGAAGGAAAATACGCATATAAAGTACGCTAAATGTGATAACAACAATGCTTTTCGATACTAAAGTGGTGTCAATTGGGCTTGTGATGAGGGCATAAACAAGGGGTAAAATGACGATAAACTTTAATTTGATATCTGTAGTTGGAAGATTTTTTGTGATGGTAATCAGTAGCGCGACAAAAAGAATAATCATGAGCAAACAACCGAGAAAACCTACTTCGCCAAGCAGCATCGCCCAATAAGAATCCGTGGCAAATTGGGGGTTGCTTGGCGCGAGTCCCCATACACTGTCTAAATTGTAATACGCATAATACGGTGAATAATTGACGCGCGCAGCATGGGAGCCAAACATGCCCAGTCCCCCGCCAAATGGAAAATAGTCTTGGGCGATTTTAAACGAAGTTCTGAGCAACAAGCCACGAGCTTCTTGTGTGTTTCCGATAAGTTGATTCATAATCCGATCTGCATTTAGCCAAATGAATCCCCCACCAAGTAACGCGATAATCGCAATTGGAATCCGTTTAAGATACGGAAAAAGAAGCAGTAAAAGGTATAGACAAAGATAAAAGCCGATGGAAGTACTTCTCCCTGCAATAAAAATCAAAATGAAATTGAGCGCTAAATAAAGATAAGGCGGCTTTTTTTGATCAATGAGTTTAAAAAAGGTAGCTAAACTTGATAAAATTAAAATAACTAAGGCAAACTGCGCAGGATGACCGAAACCAAATGAATAGGTATAACGGTCAAATCGCATATCAAATGGCTGCAAGAGAGGGATAAAAAAGTTGATTATGTAGACGGCTAAACAACTAAGTGTTATGAACCAAGCTAAGCCTGTAAAAAACGATTTGGTAGAGGTGAGCTCAATGTTTTGAAAAAGATATTGCCCGCTTAAATAAAGCAAAACAAATTTAACCATACTAAAAAAAGTAAGCAGCTGATTGATAAGCGTATTTTGATGCAGAGAAAACACATTCGGCGACATCGCAACAATGAACAATAAAAAGATGACACCAATTAAGAAAATTCCGCTGCCTGAAATGCTTTTTTTGCCCTGTGCAGATTCATACACAGCTTTAAAGAAGGCGGCAATGAGGAATACAAGTACAATACCGTTTTCCAAGATTCCACCAATAGGAATAAATTGGGCGATGAAATTTGAGAAGAGGGCAAATACAAATAGTCCAGTAAATAAGTACATGCATGATTCTCCTTAAGGTTTAGAGGGATAAATTACAAGGTCTTGAAAACGTTATCAATTTTCATTTCGCATCAGAAGTTGGCCCGTTTTGTTAAAGTATGAGCAAATTTTTTTGGATAAAAAGGGAGTTTTCCTTGTAAAACAAGTCGAATGAAGTGGCGTACCTATAAAAATCACATGTTTTTTTAGAATCCTTGCTTTTCAAAAAGACTTTTGGGAGCAATATTTGCTTGTCGTGTAGACACCTTGGTAAGTTTAAACTACGGGCTTACATCTATAATGTTAAGTATAGCACACTCGCATCTTCATAGAAAAAATGTACTCTTTTGCATGCAACGCCTAGCAAAATGAAGTGCAGATTTAACCAAATTGTTCAGGCATATGTTGGCACATTAGTTGCGTGATGGATTGGTTAACGCTATCATATGAATATATGACCATATAATAATGGAGTGAGGAAATGAACCATTCAATCTTAGATGAAGAAACCCTTTTTAATGTGACTCAAATATTTAAAGCACTAGCGGATCCTACGCGCGTGCAAATTTTAAATTTACTTCAGGAACGAGAGTATTCAGTGAATGAAATCGCCCGGACACTTGAATTTAACCAAACGACTGTATCGCATCAATTGCGTTTTTTAAAAAATTTGCGGTTAGTAAAATCACGTAGACAAGGGACGACCATTTTTTATTCTCAAGATGATAACCATGTGCTAGAACTACTCGCGCAAGCTATCCGGCATGTTCACCACGAGTAGCCTTACAGCATTATTTGTTTTTTTATGGTAAAGTAAAAGCAAACAAATCTTTGGGGGAAAAGCATTGAAAAAATTAACGGCAACACAAAAAATGTTAGTGATTATTGGAATCATTTTGATGGTTGCAGTAACGGTTTTAGGACTTATTTGGAACAATCAATTGGCTGTTGTCATCGTGCTCGGCGTCATCCAATTTATACTCATACAAGCAGTTTGCTATGTTGGCATATATTCACAAATGAAAGTGGGCACTTCAAGAGGCACTAAGCTATTTAGTTGGGGAATTTTAACCACGTTTTTATTTTCAGCAATCATTGCCATTTTTGCTCCAGAAAACTTCAGATCCTATTCCGGTGCAATCATTGCGCTGTTAGGATACGGTTCCGCGCTCATTATGCGCGAAGTAGAAAATACGAATCCAGCAAACAAAAATCAAAAACGCGAAGAATAATGAATGGAAGGAGTGATTTTGATGGGCATTCATCAATATTTTCAAAGTTTATCTGATTTAGAAAACATTTATCGTTGTCCCGGGAAATTTAAATATCAAGAGCACTCAGTGGCAGAACATTCATTTAAAGTGACACAAATCGCTCAGTTTTTTGGAAATGTGGAAGAGCAAGCAGGCAATGAAGTGGATTGGCGCTCACTATATGAGCGCGCATTAAATCACGACTACTCGGAGCTTTTTATTGGCGATATAAAAACACCCGTCAAATACGCCACAGCTGAACTTCGTGAAATGCTCTCTGAAGTGGAAGAAAGCATGACGCAAAATTTTATTGAGCGGGAAATACCAGAAGAATTTCAGCCGACTTATCGCCATCTTTTAAAAGAAGGTAAAGATATGACGCTTGAAGGGAAAATTTTAGCCATTTCAGATAAAGTTGACTTGTTGTACGAATCATTTGGCGAAATTCGTAAAGGCAACCCAGAAAATATTTTTGTTGAAATTTATAGTGAAGCACTCGCAACAATTTATGAGTATCGTGATATGGAAAGTGTGAAATATTTCTTGCGTGAAATTTTACCAGACATGCTTGGTGAAAAAGGCATTCGCAAAACGGACTTGCCAGAACTTACGGCTGAAATAACAACAAAAGCGCTTCAAGATGGACAAAACTAGCGAAATGGTGAGAGGAAGATGAACGATGCTGGACCAAATTTTATCGGCAATTTTCTTCCCGGGCGTACTTGTCATTATTTTTGCGCGTGTCACGTTAAATCGTTTTGTGGCGTTGATTTTAATGGTGGGACTCATTGCTGCTAGCGCCAAACTTGGTTACACGGATACGTGGTGGCTTATTATAATTGATGCTTTTTCCATGACAGTGGGGTTTATGGTAGCAACAAATATGTTGAAACGTATTCGCGGCCGAGAGGAAGCACATAAATAGGTAAATATGCGATAAAGTGGTAAAATAGAAAAAGAAGGACGTAATCAAAATGATTGCGTTCTTTCTGTTTTACAAAAACAACCGAACGTATTTTCGGTTTTTGCTAGGATATAATTGTGCTTTATGGTAAAATAGAAGAGCTGAAAGTGGAGAAAAAAATGAAGCAGGAATGGGGGACTCACATTGACCGATAAATTTGAACTCGTCTCAGAATATCAACCATCTGGAGATCAACCGCGCGCAATTGAGCAATTAGTTGCTGGCTTAAATAGCGGCCTAAAACACCAAACTTTGCTTGGGGCAACCGGAACAGGGAAAACGTTCACGGTGTCCAACGTGATTCAAGAAGTCAATAAACCGACGCTGATTATGGCGCATAATAAAACGCTAGCTGGACAACTTTATAGTGAGTTTAAGGAATTTTTTCCAAACAATGCGGTGGAATATTTTGTTAGTTACTACGATTATTATCAACCGGAAGCTTACGTCCCGCAAAGTGATACGTATATTGAAAAAGATGCTAGCATTAATGACGAAATCGATAAATTACGCCATTCTGCGACTGCTTCATTACTCGAGAGACGCGATGTGATTATTATTGCCAGCGTATCGTGTATTTATGGTTTAGGTGCACCAGAAGAATACCGGGAATTAGTTGTGTCGCTACGTCCAGGTATGGAAATCAGTCGCGATGTTTTATTACGCCGCTTGGTGGACATTCAATATGACCGCAATGACATCGATTTTCAGCGCGGACGTTTTCGTGTTCGCGGCGATGTGGTTGAAATTTTTCCAGCGTCGCGTGACGAGCATTGTATTCGCGTTGAATTTTTTGGTGATGAAATCGAGCGAATCCGCGAAGTAGACGCACTCACGGGAGAAATTACAGGTGAGCGGGAACACATTTCAATTTTTCCAGCATCTCACTTCGTTACCCGCCAAGATACGCTCAAAAAAGCAATTGGAAACATTAAAATCGAACTCGAAGAACGTTTAAAAATATTACGTGCGGATAATAAACTTTTAGAAGCGCAACGCTTAGAACAAAGAACAAACTATGATATTGAAATGATGGAAGAAATGGGCTATTGCTCAGGAATTGAGAACTATTCAAGGCATTTGGCACATCGCCCAGCAGGCTCGACGCCGTATACGCTACTTGATTATTTCCCTGATGACTTCCAAATTGTTATCGATGAGTCGCACGTAACCATGCCGCAAATCCGCGGAATGTACAACGGTGACCAAGCAAGGAAGCAGATGCTTGTTGACCACGGGTTTCGTTTGCCATCAGCCCTCGATAACCGCCCGCTACGCTTAGAAGAGTTCGAGAAACACATCAATCAGATTATGTTTATTTCTGCAACTCCGGGTCCGTACGAACTCGAGAAAAATCCAGATGTTATCGAGCAAATCATTCGGCCAACAGGACTGCTTGACCCTGTTGTTGAAATTAGACCGATTGAAGGGCAAATCGATGATTTAATGGATGAAATTAATGAGCGCACAGAAAAAGATGAACGCGTACTCGTAACAACACTGACCAAGAAGATGGCGGAAGATTTAACGGACTATCTAAAAGAAGCTGGCATCAAAGTGCAATACCTCCACTCGGAAGTGAAGACGCTCGAGCGGATTGAAATCATCCGCGATTTACGCCTTGGCGTGTTTGACGTCCTAGTCGGAATCAACTTACTTCGTGAAGGAATAGATTTGCCAGAAGTTTCCCTTGTTGCAATTTTAGACGCGGATAAAGAAGGCTTCTTGCGATCAGAACGCTCGCTTATTCAAACGATGGGTCGTGCGGCGCGTAATGAACACGGAAAAGTTATTATGTACGCCGATAAAATTACCGATTCAATGCGCGTTTCAATGGAAGAAACCGAACGTCGTCGTCATATTCAAGAAGCGTACAATGAAGAACACGGCATTACGCCAAAAACGATTCGCAAAGAAATTCGCGGCGTAATTGCGGCAACTACTGCTGTAGAAGGTGAAGAAGAGGCACGTCCAGATTTAAGTAAACTAACAAAACAAGAGCGCGGACAGCTTATTGAAGATATGGAACACGAAATGAAGGCGGCGGCTAAAGCGCTTGACTTTGAACGTGCAGCGGAACTTCGTGATGCATTACTCGAATTAAAAGCGGAAGGATGAAACGAATTTGAATAAAGATAAAATTATCATTCAAGGGGCAAGAGCCCATAACTTAAAAAATATCGACGTTGAAATCCCGCGTGACAAACTGGTCGTCATGACGGGGCTGTCTGGATCGGGGAAATCTTCCCTAGCTTTTGATACAGTCTATGCGGAAGGTCAGCGTCGTTACGTGGAGTCGCTATCAGCTTATGCACGCCAGTTTTTAGGCCAAATGGATAAGCCAGATGTAGATTTAATCGAAGGGCTCAGCCCAGCTATTTCCATCGACCAAAAAACGACAAGTCGAAATCCACGTTCCACAGTCGGAACCGTAACGGAAATTCATGACTATTTAAGATTGCTTTATGCACGTGTTGGGCACCCAATTTGTCCGAACCACGGCATCGAAATTACATCACAAACCATTGAGCAGATGGTGGAGCGCGTTTTAGAATACCCTGAAAAGACACGCCTGCAAGTGATGGCACCCATTGTTTCTGGCAAAAAAGGCACACATAAAAAAACGCTTGAAGAAGTCAAAAAACAAGGTTACGTGCGCATTCGTGTTGATGGAGAAATCTATGATATTAACGACGAGATTACAATTGAAAAAAACAAAAAGCATTCTATTGAAATCATCGTTGACCGAATTGTTATTAAAGAAGGCATTCAGTCGCGCTTGTACGATTCGCTGGAATCCGCACTTCGATTAGCGGACGGCTATGCGGTTGTTGATGTTATGGGCGAAAAAGAATTACTATTTAGCGAACATTATGCCTGCCCGTATTGTGGCTTCACAGTTGGGGAACTAGAGCCGCGCATGTTTTCTTTTAACAGTCCATTTGGCGCGTGTCCGACATGTGATGGTTTAGGTACGAAACTAGAGGTGGACGTTGAAACGGTCATTCCAGATACTTCGCTTTCTTTAAAGGACGGAGCAATTGTTCCGTGGCGTCCAATTAGTTCGCAGTATTATCCGCAAATGCTGGAATCGGCATGTAAGGAATTCGGGATTGATATGAAGAAGCCGTTTGAAAAGCTATCGAAAGAAGAACAAAATATCGTTTTAAATGGTTCGGGTGACCAAGAATTCTTCTTTAAATACCAAAATGATTTTGGAATGACAAGAGAAACATGGATGCCATTTGAAGGGATTTTACCGAACGTGGAAAGGCGTTACCGGGAAACAAATTCGGACTTTACGCGTGAACAGATGGCGCAATATATGACGGACTTACCGTGTCCAACTTGCCATGGTTACCGTTTGAAGGAAGAAGCACGAGCAGTGAAAATTGATGGCAAACATCTAGGCGAAATCAGCCATTTTTCTGTGACGGAAGGCCTGGAATTCTTTTCAGAGCTAGCTCTTTCAGAAAAGGAAAGTCAAATTGCGGCTCCAATTTTAAAAGAAGTACGGAGTCGTCTAGGCTTTTTAAATAATGTAGGTTTAAATTATTTAACGCTTAGTCGGGCGGCTGGAACGCTTTCGGGCGGGGAGGCACAACGAATTCGACTAGCGACACAAATTGGTTCCCGCTTGACGGGTGTGCTGTACATTTTAGATGAGCCGTCCATTGGCTTGCACCAGCGCGATAATGACCGTCTAGTTGAAACGTTGCAAAACATGCGTGACATTGGAAATACGCTTATTGTCGTGGAACATGATGAAGATACGATGATGGCCGCGGATTATTTAATTGATATTGGACCTGGTGCTGGCGAACATGGCGGTCAAATTGTGTCTGCTGGGACGCCGGAAGAGGTTGCGAAAGATAAAAATTCCATAACTGGCCAATATCTTTCGGGAGAAAAATTTATTCCAGTACCAAGTTCACGCCGAGATGGAAATGGCAATAAAATCGAAATTGTTGGTGCGAAGGCGAACAATTTGAAAAATGTCAGTGCGGATATCCCACTTGGAACATTCACATGTGTGACGGGCGTTTCAGGTTCTGGAAAAAGCTCGCTTGTAAATGAAGTATTACGAAAAGCGCTGTCGCGCAAGTTAAACCGGGCGAATGCGAAACCGGGCGCGCATAAGGAGATTAAAGGGACGGAACACTTGGAGAAAATTATTGATATTGACCAGTCCCCAATTGGGCGGACGCCCCGCTCGAATCCGGCGACTTATACGGGCGCATTCGATGACATTCGCGACTTATTTGCCTCTACGAATGAGGCGAAAGTACGCGGATACAAAAAAGGTCGTTTTAGCTTTAATGTAAAAGGTGGTCGTTGTGAAGCTTGTAAAGGTGATGGCATCATCAAAATTGAGATGCACTTTTTGCCAGATGTCTATGTGCCATGTGAAGTTTGCGGCGGGAAGCGCTACAACGGCGAAACGTTAGATATTCGCTACAAAGGGAAAAATATCGCGGAAGTTTTAGAGATGACGGTTGAAGAAGGCTTGGCATTCTTTAAAAATCAACCTAAAATTGCGCGCAAATTGCAGACGATTGTCGACGTTGGCTTAGGCTATATCCGTCTTGGGCAACCAGCCACGACTTTATCAGGCGGTGAAGCACAGCGGGTTAAACTTGCCTCTGAGCTCCATAAGCGGAGTAACGGTAAATCATTCTATATTTTAGATGAGCCAACAACTGGTTTGCATGCCGATGATATTAGTCGACTTTTAAAAGTGCTACAGCGCTTAGTTGATGAAAATGGCGATACCGTTTTAGTTATCGAACACAATTTGGACGTCATTAAGCAAGCGGACTATTTGATTGATCTTGGTCCGGAAGGCGGCGATGGTGGCGGTCAAATTATTGCGACGGGAACACCTGAAAAAGTGGCACGTTCGAAAAAATCGTATACGGGTAAATATTTGAAACGGGTTCTTGAACGCGATAAAAAGCGAACGAAAAATCGGATTGAAAGTGCCCAGAAATAAAACTTAAAAGCCTGATTGGGAGGGAGTCTTCTCATCAGGCTTTTCCTTTTCCCCAAAAGTCTAAAGAAAGAATCGTTCTTAAGTTGTATGACAGATGACGTGGAATCCTTCATAATGAACATATAGTTAAAAGACCTATGAATTTAATGACTTTACTTACAATATATTTTTTAGGAGGAACTGGAATGGAAAACGAACGTAAACGCATTTTAGAACTCGTGAAACAAGGTGTTATCTCAACGGAAGAAGCGCTAACGCTACTTGAAAATATTTCGAAAAAAGAAGGCAAATCAGCAGCCTCTGAAAATATTCGTCAAGCTGAGCGCAGAACTTCTTATGAGGAAGCTTTTGAGAACGAGGAAGAAGAACAAGGTTATGACTACTCGCAAGGCTGGAATACAGCCGGTAATCCGTATCGCGGAGGAGAAGCGAAGAAACCGCGTAGAGAACGTCCAGAGCAAAGAGCAAAAGATGAGGAACGTGCTCGTATTGAAAAGGAAAAACGCGAAGAATCAATGAAAAATGTGATGAACGATTTATCGCAAGCTGGTGAAAAAATTGGTTCATTCCTAAGCAGTGCTTTCAATCAAGTGAAAGATATGCCGTTTCCATTTTTAACATCAACAAAAATTGAACGCGAATTTGTTTATCATGATACAACGCTTTCGATTTTAGAATTTGAAGTGGCAAATGGAAACATTGAATTTAAACCGTCCGATAATGATGATATTCGCGTCCATGCGATGATTAAACTATTTAAAGAATACCCAGAAGAAGAAGCAATGAAAATCTTCTTTGACCGCACAACGCTTCGTGTCGATGAAGAAACGCTTCGCTTTGAATCTAAATCCAAGCAAATCGTAACGAATTTAACAGTATACTTGCCACGTCGTGAATATGATTATGTGTCAGTGAAAATTTTAAATGGTAATTTCCACATTGATGAACTAACTGGCCGTGACTTGTTTGCGAAAACAACAAATGGGAACATTAGTGTCGGTACAATCCAAGCGACATTGACAGAAATCGAGTCGATTAACGGTAATGTACGCGTGCAAAACGGAAACGTGCGCGATGTTTCACTTAAAACCTTTAATGGCAATGTTTCAGTAAAAGGTAGTTTCTACTCAACCAATTTAATGACCAAAAATGGGAATGTCAATTATCACTTGCAAAATGAAGAAGCGGCATTCTTAAAAGCAAAAACTGGTGCAGGGAACCTAGAAATTACTGTGCCGAGAGAACTCGGATTAGACGGGCGCCTTCATACGAACCTCGGTAAATTATTATTAGATGTGAAAGATGCGAAAGTGTTGGATTCAAAATCTGAATCTGTAAGTAAAACGATGGTCTTCACGAAACCTGCTGCAGGTGATACACTTAAACTTGAGGCGGAAGCTACAACAGGTAGTGTCAAAATTCGTGAATCTAAGTGAAACGTGTAAAATAAAACGGAACTCAGAGTCTTCGCTTGGCGAAGACTCTTGAAAGGAAGCGCATAGTATGGACAAAAAACTAAGAAGATCTCGTGTTGATCGTAAAATCGGCGGTGTTTTTGGTGGTATTTCTGAATACACTGGTATTGATGCAACGATTCTACGTTTGATTTTCATTGTTGTCGCTGTTTTTACGATGAAAACGGGTATCGCAATTATTGCCTATATCATTGCCCTGTTTGTGATTCCTTCTGAAAATATGACGACGGAAGAAGTGCTTGATCATCATCGTAAACGTATTGATGAGAGAAAACGTCGTATGGAAGCGCGTAGAAATAGGCAGTATGACAGAAGAAAACACCACCACGAAGCGCATATGAATCATAAAATGCATCACGAAAAAGTAAGCATGCAACATGCGGAAAGAAATCATTCAGGAAGTCGACCAAGGCCGTCCCGTGAATTCAGCTTTGATGCTACAACATTTAGAGGGTTGAAAGTTCAAGTTGCAACCGGTGATGTGACGCTTCGTGTTTGGGAAAAGGATGACTTAAAAGTGCGCGTTGTACTAGCTGTGCATGAGAAAGCACGCTCCATTCGTCAATTAAGCGAAGACAAATTGTGGGACTATTTTTTCAGTCAAACCATGCTTGAAATTACGCCAGAACAATTTACATTTGAATCTAAGAATGATGTATTAAAAACAGATGTTGTGCTAACAGTGCCAAAACGGCTTTATGAACAAATGAAAATTCAGTTACTTAACGGAAACTTGAAATTTGATGATGTGTCTGTTGAAGATAGTATTTTAAAAGTGCGCCATGGCGACGTGAGATCTGCTGGGGCGAGTGGGAAGTTTTTAAGTGCCGAAGTAACGGACGGAGAAATTTTCTTTAAACGCGCCGATGTTGAAAATGTAGATTTGGCAACGCAAAAAGGTGATGTTTCGATTGCTGGAAACTTGCTTACAACGGTTGCTAAAACGGCTAATGGTGACGTGGATTATACAGTTTACAATGATACAGCCACGGCGGCTGATTTAAAGGCACCAAATGGAGATATTCGCATCCAAATTCCCGCATCGTGGAATGTGGACGGAACGCTTGGGACTAGACGTGAGAAGATTTATTTCGATTTGAAGAATGCAAAAGTTTGGGACAACTCGAATCAGACGTTTGTCTTTACGCAAAATGCGGAAGAGATTAGCACGGGAACAATTCAGGCGAATGTAAACACGGGTATTATTAAAGTAACAGAGCTTGAACAGCAAGAAGTGAAATAAGAAAAATAGTTTTAATCAGGAGGGAAAGTAAATGAAAAAGTTAACGAAATCTAACAACCAAAAAATGTTGGCTGGTGTATGTGGTGGTTTTGCAGAATACTTTGGTGTTGAAGTAACGTGGATTCGCCTAGCTTGGGCGGTTATCTCATTGTTCGCTGGTACAGGAATTCTACTCTATATTATTGCAGCGATTGTTATGCCGAAAGCTCCAAGTACAGAGTGGGAGTGATAGATTTTGCGTTTTATAATAGGTGTTTTAATTAATGCAGTACTGTTTGTAGCGTTATCGGGCTTCTTTTCTAGTTTTCACGTAGATGGTTTTACTACGGCGATACTGGCGAGCTTTATTCTAGCGATTTTGAATATGCTCATTCGACCGATTTTGCTACTGCTGACGTTGCCGATTAATATTTTAACGCTTGGCTTATTTACTTTTGTAGTCAATGCGCTCATGTTGGAACTGACAACGTATTTTATGGGAAGTTCTTTCAATATTGACGGTTTTGGAACAGCCCTTATTTTAGCGGCTATTATGGCTTTTGCCAATATGATTATTAATTCGGTTCTTTTTGACAATAAGAATCGGCGATAAGTTATGAGCAGTCGCTCATAACTTTTTGTTTGCGCTATTCGAATCTGGTGATCCATGGTAAAATAAAAGAAAAACCGTAGTGGAGGGACTTACATGACAAAAAGCGTGACGGTAAAGGAGTTAGTGGAGCGGCTTAACTTGCAGCTGATTTGCGGCGAAGAAGGTTTAGAGCGGCCCATTTCAACGAGTGATTTATCAAGGCCAGGTCTTGAATTAACTGGTTTCTTTTCTTATTATCCAGAGGACCGTGTGCAACTTTTCGGCATGACGGAAATTTCGTTTTCGGAAGGAATGGAGCCTAGTGAGCGGTTAAAGCGTTATAAGCAAATGTGCACGAAGCGAACGCCGGCTTTTGTTGTTTCGAGGAATTTAGAAACACCGAAAGAGCTAATTCAGGCGGCTAGCGAGGCTGGAATCCCGGTGCTCCGTTCGAGACTCAAAACGACGCGTCTTTCTGTTTATATAACGAACTTTTTGGAAAGTAAATTGGCGCCAGTTATTTCGATGCACGGGGTGCTTGTAGATATTTATGGTCTTGGGGTTTTAATTACCGGTAGTAGTGGCGTTGGGAAAAGTGAAACTGCGCTTGAACTGGTGAAACGAGGTCACCGGTTAGTTGCCGACGATAATGTTGAAATCCGCCAAGAAGATGAACTATCCTTAATTGGCTCTTCGCCAGCAATTATTGAGCATTTGCTTGAAATTCGCGGTCTCGGAATTATTAACGTGATGACGCTCTTCGGGGCAGGGGCAGTTCGGTCAAGCAAGAAAATTACGCTTGTTGTGCACCTTGAAAATTGGGATCCAACGAAACATTACGACCGAGTGGGACTTGACGAGGAAAAAACGCGCATTTTCGATATGGACGTTCCTAAAATCACCGTTCCAGTTCGCCCAGGCCGAAATTTATCTGTCATCATTGAGGTGGCGGCAATGAATTTCCGCTTGAAAAATATGGGATATAATGCGGCGGAACGTTTCACAAGTGACTTAAACAATTTGATTAGCCAAAATAGCATGAACGATTAACGAAGGAGGCTTGGCAATTTGGTCAAGCTTCTTTCTTTTTTGTGCGAGAAAAGGTAAAATTGAATAGTGAAAATGAAGAAAAGAAAGTAGGTTCGGAATGGAAAATCAAATTACACCGCTTGATCCGGTGGCAATTCAACTTGGTAACTTCTCCATTAAATGGTACGGCATTATTATTGCGCTAGGTGTGGTTGTAGCGCTACTTTTGGCACTAAGAGAGGCGACTAAACGCCGTTTTGATAAAGAGTTGTTTGTGGACTTATTAATTTGGGCAATTCCGATTTCAATTATTTGTGCTCGCATTTATTACGTTATTTTCCAATGGGATTTCTATAAAGATAATCCAAGCGAAATCATTAAAATTTGGCACGGTGGGATTGCAATTTACGGGGCGCTTATTGGGGCGGTCGGTACGGCTATCATATTCTCGCGTATCAAGAAAATCTCCTTTTTCCAACTAGCGGATATTGCAGCTCCAAGTTTACTGATTGCGCAAGCGATTGGACGTTGGGGAAATTTTATGAACCAGGAGGCACACGGGGCGGAAACGACGCGTAGTTTCTTGGAAAGCTTGCATCTGCCAGACTTTATCATCAATCAGATGTACATAGACGGCGCTTATTATCAACCCACTTTTCTTTATGAAAGTTTATGGAATGTGCTTGGGTTTGTTGTACTCCTTGTTTTACGCCGGACGAAGATTCGCCGCGGAGAGCTGTTTTTGGGTTACGTAATTTGGTATTCATTTGGTCGTTTCTTTATTGAAGGAATGCGTACGGATAGCCTGATGTGGGGCGACATGAGAGTATCACAAGTACTGGCTGTAATTTTAATTGTAGTGTCAATTGGCATGATTATTTATAGACGAATCAAACTAAATCCACCTTATTATTTAGCGGACAAATACGGGGAAGTGCCAAAAAAATAAGCTTTGCTTCGGCAAGGAAAGGTTGAAAGTATGACGAAAAAGATTACGACTTTGCTTTTTGACTTGGATGGAACCTTGATCAATACGAATGAACTCATCATCGAAACGTTTAAGAAAACCTTGGCGGAATTTTTACCAGAAAGAAGCTTTTCAAGAGAGGAAATTTTGCAATTTATTGGTCCGCCGCTTACGGAAACTTTTGCGAGCTTAGCGCCAGAACGAGTGGACGAAATGATTGCGTATTATCGCGAGTTTAATATTGTGCACCATGACGATCTCATCTTAGAGTATGACGGTGTTTACGAGGCAATTCGCGCGCTTTATGAGGAAGATTACAAGCTTGCGGTCGTTTCCACGAAAATGTACGATGTCATCATGAAAGGTCTGAAACTCACTGGCCTCGATAAATATTTTCAGGTCGTCATCGGGCTCGACCAAGTGAAAGTGGCGAAACCTGACCCGGAAGGAATTGAAATGGCGCTTGCGCTGCTAAGTTCAGAGGCAGACGAGGCGATTATGGTTGGCGATAATTTCCACGATATTCACGCGGGGAAAAACGCGGGTACGAAGACGGCGGCCGTTTCATGGTGCATTAAAGGTCCGGATTACTTGACGCAATTTGAGCCAGACTACATGTTAAAAACGATGGGCGATCTACTTGAGATTGTCCGTACCGAGGCCTGATATGCGAAACTACAAGCGTTACGAGCCGAAAGTTGCGAACGAAAACCCGCTCAACCACGTTTACAAGACGGTTCCGTTTTGGCGCACCTTTAAAAACACTGTGGTTATCGAATTT
Source organism: Listeria sp. ILCC797 (assembly GCF_900186185.1). NCBI lineage: Bacteria > Bacillati > Bacillota > Bacilli > Caryophanales > Listeriaceae > Listeria > Listeria sp. ILCC797. The sequence continues at coordinate 74,652 of NZ_FYBS01000006.1, read as the reverse complement.
GCGCGCTACTTCCCGTGGATGGGTGGCAAACGCAATTTGTATCGCAAACTGTTAGGCATGAAGGTTGGCGACAAAACGGCAATTGCGTTTAAAGTGACCTTTGATTTATTTTTCCCAGAAAAGATTACGATTGGTAAAAATTCAGTTATTGGCTATCAAACGACGATTTTGACCCACGAATATTTAGTGCATGAATACCGCGTGGGCGCTGTTTCGATTGGCGATAATGTCATGATTGGTGCGGGCGTCATTATTTTACCGGGCGTCCAAATCGGCGACCGCGCTGTGATTGGCGCCGGTGCAGTCGTTTCGAAAGATATTCCAGCGGGTAGCGTGGCATTTGGTAATCCGATTGTGATTAGAGAAAAATCCGATTCTTAAGCGAGAATGGGATTTTTTGCTGTATTGACGGAAACGCGAACTATGATATACTAAATAAACGAAATGGAGGGGAGAAATAATGGCAGAAAAACGGTTTCGGGAACCGAAAGTGATTCACTTTCTCCCAAACGGACAATTTTATTTTGAACGAGGTATTGTGGCTTTTCGCGAGGAGAAGATGACGGAAGCGATAGGCTATTTGGAGCGCGCGCGTGATTTAGAGCCTTTTGAGCCGGTCATCATTTGTCAGCTGGCGATTTGTTATACGGAAATTGGGCAATTTCATAAGTCGAATCAACTTTTGCGTTACGTTTTAGAAAATTTGGATGGAAATATGTATTATTGTTATTACTTTATTGCGAACAATTTTGCTTATTTGAAGGACTTTAAACGGGCGCTTCAGTACGCTAAGCGGTATGTGGCGGAGGATCCAGAAGGCGAATATGTGGAAGAGGCGAACGATTTAATGGACGTTTTACTTGAAGAAACGCCAATCGGGCAAAATCTTGAAAATAAATTTATTAAAGTGGAACAGGAATTTTATGAATATAAAAAGGAAATCAACCGCTATTTGGCGGAGGAAGATAGTGTTTCGGCTTGTCGCGTTTTAGAGCGAGTTATTGATGAGAAACCGAACTTTTGGCCGGCTTACAACCAACTGGCGGCACTTTATTTTGAGCAGCTTCGCGAGGAGGAAGGACTTAAAGTTTTGTACGATTTACTAGAACGGTCAAGCGGCAATTTGTTAGGGCGCATTGATTTGTTTATGTATCATTACTTCAAGGCGAATGAAGAAGAAGTTCAGCAACTTTACGCGGAGCTTACGAAAATTGTGCCTATTTTGACGCATCACCGGGAACGGTTAGGCTACGTACATGCTATGATGGGGGCGTATAAGACGGCGGACGATTTTCTGGGCGATATTGTTGATTTAGAGGTAACCGAACGACCGAAGTTTTATTATTACCGGGCAAAAACCGCTTTTTATTTAGGTAATATTGAATTTGCGCATGAAATGTGGGCGCAATTTTTAAACTGTGACGTATATGAAAAAGAAGATTTTCCGTTTGATGAAGCGGCAAATGATTTTGCGGCGCATGTACCAAACGTTTTGCAACTTCTGGCATCGAAAGAGCGTACGCTGCACTATCTAGGCGTTTATGCGCTCTCAATTTCACCTGCGCGCGCGGAACTTGTGCTTTTTCACCCGCTGTTTGAAATGACGAATTGGACGTACGAGGAGCACCTCGTTTTCACGCAATTTGTCTTTCTCGCAGAAGGCATTCCCGAGCAAAATAGTCGCTATATGGTAGAACTTTTCGAAGAACTAAGACGCAAAAGCCTACCTCTTTCGGATGAAAACTTAGCGCTTTATATGCAAGTTGTAAAAACGGTTTGGCAGATTACTGAAAAACAAATCCTCTTACCTGAGTACGAGAAGAAAGCTGTTTTATCGAGCTTCGTCACCCGTTTTGGCAGTCCAGCGCAAATTAAACAAGCGGCTTTAGACCAAAAAATACAAGATATTGATTTATTCAAGTAGTGTGAGCATATATATAGACGAACTTACTGTTTCGTATTAAGCTAGGTGTAGACTTTAAAGAGCGACCTTAGGAGGATGTAAAATGGTAAGTGAAGAAAAAATTTATGATGTAATTATCATCGGAGCTGGGCCTGCTGGCATGACGGCAGCGCTTTATACTTCCCGTGCTGATTTAGATACATTAATGATAGAACGTGGCGTGCCTGGTGGGCAAATGGTGAACACGGCGGACGTGGAAAACTACCCGGGTTTTGATAGCATTTTAGGTCCAGATTTATCGGATAAAATGTTTGCAGGCGCGAAGCAATTTGGCGCGGAATATGCGTATGGTGACATTAAAGGGATTGAAGATTTTAAAGCATATAAACTGGTGACGGCTGGTTCGAAAAGCTATAAAGCGCGTGCGGTCATTATTGCGACTGGTGCCGAACATCGTAAACTTGGTGTAACGGGCGAAGACGAGTTAAGCGGCCGCGGCGTATCGTATTGTGCGGTTTGTGACGGAGCGTTTTTCAAAAATCGTGATTTAGTCGTTGTTGGCGGCGGCGATTCGGCAGTTGAAGAAGGCACTTACTTGACGCGTTATGCAGATAAAGTGACCATCGTGCATCGCCGTGACAAATTGCGCGCACAACAAATTCTGCAAGATCGCGCGTTTAAAAATGAAAAAGTGGATTTTGTGTGGGATTCCACAGTGGAAGAAATTGTTGGCGACGACAAAAAAGTAACTGGCGTACGTTTAGTGTCCACAAAAGATGGCTCTAAACATGATTTAGAAGCTGATGGCGTATTCATTTATGTCGGCCTTGTCCCGCTAACAAGCGCGTTCAACGACCTCGGCATTACCGACGATGAAGGTTACATTCGTACGAACGAAGAAATGGAAACGAGTATTCCGGGCATTTTCGCTGCTGGAGATGTTCGCGCAAAAAGCTTACGCCAAATTGTAACGGCAACCGGTGACGGCGGCCTAGCTGGACAAAACGCACAAAAATTTGTAGAAGAATTAAAAGAATCGCTTGAAGCGGTGAGTGAATAAGGTTAAAAGACTGCCAATTGTAGGCAGTCTTTTTTTCTTGCAACTTCCTTAAATAGTTTGAAAATTAATACTTTTAGTGTGGATTTTATTCTCTGGAATGTGCTACTATTTAATTGGGCGTGGATGGGTATATTATATCTAGGACATTAATTTTTATTTTTTGGCTGTACTTACTTGTAAAAACATTTGAATTTATTTCTAGTGATAAAAAATAAATGAACTAAAAATTTTATGTAAAATCTTTTTTTAAAGAACGAAAGGATGTCGTTTTAATGAAAAAAATTGCTGTTGTTACTATCGATGTGACTAAGGTTAAGGCTGCGGGCGGAAAAGAGGTCGCTTTTACGGTGCAGAATGAGGCGACGGAACAATGGGCTGAGGCGCATCAAGAATTCGATGTCAATCTTATTCGTATTCCCTGGTATGTGAAGACGGGCGACGCGCTTGTAAACTTCTTTGTGCGGAAAGTTTTGAAGATAAAAGACGTACCGGAATATGAAAATATGTTGCAATTCGTTTATTTCTCGCATATGAGCGCTTTTTATTTATCGAATGCGGAATTTGATGAGATTGTTTTTGAAAATCATGATCTGTTAGTTAAAACGTTGCCGCAATGTGAAAATGAAGCGCGGTACCGGGAAATTTCGACCGTGATGGAATGATGCGGGGGCCCCTTTTTTTGAGGGGGTTTTTTATTTAGGGGTGACGATTGCTTGGAACTGTTGTAAAATGGTACAAGAAGAAGCGGCGTAAGGAGGTCGACGAGATGAGTATTTTAGTGTTAGGTGGGGCTGGATATATTGGCTCTCACGCGGTAGATGGGTTGCTAGCGAAAGGGTATGATGTCGTTGTTGTTGATAATTTGCAGACGGGGCATCAGGCGTCTTTGAATCGTCAGGCGACTTTTTATAAAGGTGATATTCGGGACAAAGTTTTTTTACAAAGTGTCTTTAAAAAAGAAAAAATTGAGGGTGTAATCCATTTTGCGGCGAACTCGCTTGTTGGGGAATCGATGCAAATTCCACTCGTTTATTTAAATAATAATGTTTACGGGACGCAAGTTCTGCTTGAAGTGATGGAGGAATTTGGCGTTCGGCACATCGTTTTCTCGTCTTCAGCGGCGACATACGGCGAGCCAGAGCGTGTACCGATTACAGAGGACATGCCAACGAATCCTGAGAGCACTTACGGAGATTCAAAGCTTATTATGGAGAAAATGATGCACTGGTGTGACTTGGCTCACGAGTTACGTTACGTATCGCTAAGGTATTTTAACGTTGCTGGAGCGAAAGAAGATGGCTCGATAGGTGAAGACCACAATCCCGAGTCACATTTAGTTCCGATTATTTTGCAGGTGGCTTTAGGGCAGCGTGCGGAATTATCAATTTATGGTGACGATTATCAGACGGAAGATGGCACATGTGTGCGCGATTACGTACATGTGGTGGATTTGGTTGATGCGCATATTTTGGCGCTGGAGTATTTGAAAAATGGTGGAGTGAGCAATATTTTCAACTTGGGCAGTAGCAACGGCTTTTCTGTGAAGGAAATGCTTGATGTGGCGAGACGTGTGACAGGTAAGGAAATTCCGGCTGCAATTGGACCGCGCCGAGCTGGTGACCCTAGTACACTTATTGCTTCGAGTGAGAAGGCTCGTCAAGTTCTTGGCTGGACGCCGAAACATACGGATATGGAGGAAATCATTGGAACCGCGTGGAAATGGCATTTGGGCCATCCGAACGGGTATGTAGAATAAAATAGCGTTTGAACTGGCGACTTGAATTGTCGTCAGTTTGTATGTTTGACGACGAAGGAGGGACAAATTGAAACGAATTTTTGGTGAAATCGATGGAGTACCAATTTATGAGTACACACTTAAAAATAATCGTGGCACGGAATTTTCGGCTTTAAATTACGGTGGGATTGTGACGCGTATTGTAACGGAAGACCGTTTTGGCGAGTTTCAAAATATTAGTTTAGGGTTTGACAATTTAGCTGACTATTTGGCGCATTCGCCTTATTTTGGGGCTTTTGTTGGTCGTGTTGCGGGGCGGATTCGAAACGGCACTTTTGTGCTTGACGGTAAACAATATGACGTTGTGAAAAATAATGGGAACCACCAGCTGCACGGAGGCCGTCCGAATTTCAGTAAGGCGATTTTCCAAGTGGAAGAAGTACAAAATTCGCTTATTTTTTCCTACAAGAGCCCTGCCTTTGAAAACGGCTATCCCGGTGAAGTCGATGTGGTGATGCGCTATACGCTGACGGATGACGATGCATGGGTGATTGAATACGAGGCGAAGACCGACCAGCCGACGCTGTTCAACCCGACGAATCATACATATTTTAACCTTTCGGGGGATGTTAAAAAGGCGGTTTTCGAGAATGAGCTTTTTGTGCGAAGTCACGCATTCGCATGTGTGGACGCCGATTTAGTTCCAACTGGAGAAATTAGAGCGACTACAGGAACCGCGTTTGATTTTACTGCGAAAAAACAAATTCAAGACGCCATTTCAAAAGGTGACCCGCAAATCGATTTTGCGAGCGGTGGCCTCGATCATGGCTTCGTTTTGGAACATGAAGCGGGGCAACCAGATGCCGTTTTAATGGATGCTGAAACTGGTCGCGGGGTGGCTGTTCAGACGGACGCGCCAGCCGTTGTCATTTATACAGGAAATACGTTGTTTGGCGATTACAAAGTTTTTGGTGAAACAATTCGGCCTTTTTCAGGTATTACGTTTGAAACGCAAATTTTACCAGATGCGATTCACCACCCGCATTTTGGTGATAGCGTGCTGCGCCCTGAAAAGCCTTTTTATTCCAAAACGACTTTTCGCTTTTTTGTAAATAAAGCTTGAAACTGATAAAATATAACAGAAGGTATTTGTGAGAGGAGCCTATGAACGATGAATTGGAATACAGAATATGAGAAATGGTTAAACAATGCGCAACTAGATGCTGATTTACGTAAACAGCTTGATGGCTTGAGCGGTGATGAAAAGACACTTGAAGATAGTTTTTATAAAAATATGGAATTTGGAACTGCTGGAATGCGAGGTGTTCTTGGTGCGGGCACTAATCGCATGAACATTTATACGATTCGTAAGGCGTCTTACGGACTTGCAAAATTTGTAGCAGAAAATGGGGATGCGGCGAAAAAACGCGGTGTAGTCATTGCCTATGACCCTCGTCACATGTCACAAGAATTCGCGTACGAGAGCGCTTCGGTTTTAGGCGCCCACGGGATAAAAAGTTACGTGTTTGAATCGCTTCGCCCGACGCCGGAACTTTCTTTCGCGGTTCGCGATTTAAACTGCTTCAGTGGGATTGTCATTACGGCGAGCCACAATCCGCCAGAATATAACGGATACAAGGTTTACGGCGAGGACGGCGGGCAAATGCCACCAGCAGGAGCGGACGCGGTGACGGAATATATTGATTCGGTTGAGGACATTTTTGCGGTGGAAATTCGCGATACGAGCGAGCTCAAAGCGAGCGGGTTGCTTGAAGTTATCAGCGACAAAGTGGACGTGCCGTATTTGGAAAAATTAAAAGAGGTTACGGTGAATAAAGCGCTTGTAAAAGAAAAAGGTGACACGTTGAAGATTGTCTTCACGCCGCTTCACGGGACGGGTGGCATTCTAGGCGTGCCTGCCCTTGAAAGTGTTGGATTCACAAACATCATTCGGGTGACGGAGCAATTTGAAAACGATCCAGATTTTAAAACGGTAAAATCACCAAATCCAGAAAACCGTGAAGCTTTCCTACTGGCGATTGAATACGGTGAAAAATACGATGGGGATATTTTAGTTGGAACGGATCCTGATGCGGACCGTCTAGGCGTGGCTGTTCGCACGAAAAACGGCGAATACAACGTGCTTTCAGGTAACCAAATCGGCGCCCTCATTTTAAACTACTTGCTAAAACAAAAGAAAAACCAAGGCGAGTTGCCAGCTAACGCGGCCGTCTTGAAATCCATCGTAACAAGTGACCTTGGTTGCGAAATCGCTGAATTTTACGGGGCGGAAATGATTGAAGTTCTAACAGGCTTTAAATTTATCGCCGAACAAATTAAGCGTTTTGAAGAAACAGGTTCGAATACATTTTTATTTGGCTATGAAGAAAGTAATGGCTATATGGTGAAGTCATTCACACGCGATAAAGATGCTATCCAGGCGGTGCTTGCGATTTCAGAAGTGGCACTGGATGCTAAAGAGCGTGGATTCACGCTTTCCGAAGAATTGGACAATATTTTCTCCCAGTTTGGCTTTTATAAAGAGGATCTTGTGTCGCTTACGCTTAGCGGAAAAGACGGATCGGAGCGGATTAAAGAAATTATGACGAGCTTCCGCGAGAAATTGCCGACTGGTATGGGTGGCGAGAAAATCGAGCGTGTGGAGGATTACTTGCGCAGTGAAACGAATTTTATTGCGTCTGGCGAATCCGCGCCTATCTTGCTTCCGCGCGCGGATGTGCTTAAATTTTACTTGACTGACGGTTCATGGTTCTGCTTACGACCATCTGGAACAGAGCCAAAAATCAAGTTCTACTTTAGTATAAAAGGGGCAACTGAAGCGGCTAGCCAGAAAAAACTCGAGAAAGTTCGAGATGCACTCTTAGAGCTTGTTGAGCATTAAAATAGAAGGGGTTTTCGCAGATGCGAAGCCTCTTTTTGCATCATTATAGTGGTGATTATGGTAGAATAATAGATATAGTGAACGATGGAAGGATGAGTGCTTTTGGCAACGAATCAATTGCAATTAGTTATTATTACTGGAATGAGCGGGGCAGGTAAAACGGTTGCCATGCAGTCTTTAGAGGATCTTGGTTATTTCTGTGTCGACAATTTACCGCCGACTTTGTTACCTAAGTTTTGGGAGCTTATGAAGGAATCCGGCAAAATGAATAAAATTGCACTTGTTATGGATTTACGCGGACGTGACTTTTTCGACTCCATTGAGCAAGCGCTAGATGAACTCGATAACACTTCTTTTATTACGACTAAAATTCTCTTTTTAGAAGCAGATGATGGGGTTTTAGTTTCGCGCTATAAAGAAACAAGACGGCACCACCCACTTGAACCAAATGGCTCCGTTTTAGAAGGTATTAAAGCGGAACGCGATTTATTAAGTGATTTGAAAGGTCGCTCGCAACTTGTCATCAACACATCGAATATGAAGCCGCGCGAGCTTAGAGAACGAATCAATCAAGAGTTTAGAGCAGAGGATAAAGATGTTTTCAATGTGCAAGTGATGTCTTTCGGATTTAAGTACGGCTTGCCGATTGACGCGGATCTTGTGTTTGATGTAAGGTTCTTGCCGAATCCGCATTATATTGATAAGATGCGTCCTTTAACAGGACTTGACAAAGATGTTTATGACTACGTGATGAAATGGCCAGAAACGCAAACTTACTTGGATAAGACGCTTGATTTACTCAATTTTACGCTGCCTTATTACAAACGCGAAGGGAAGACGCAACTTGTCATTGCGATTGGCTGTACGGGCGGGCAACACCGTTCTGTTGCACTTTCTGAATACATTGGAAAAGCGTTGCAAAGTAAATACGAAACGACGATTTCACACCGAGATATGAAACGCAGAAAGGAAAAGTAGCATGGAAAAAGCAAGGAAACCGAAGATTGTAGTTATCGGCGGTGGCACTGGCATTCCCGTCATTTTAAAAGGCTTAAAAAATAAAAATGTTGATTTAACTGCGCTCGTCACAGTTGCTGATGATGGCGGTAGCTCGGGGAAAATTCGGCAGCAAATGAACGTGCTTCCACCCGGTGATATTCGCAATGTCATGGTTGCTTTATCAAACGCTGATCAGCGCCTCGTTGACCTTTTTCAGTATCGCTTCAAAGTGGACGGTGATTTATCGGGTCATGTCGTAGGCAACCTCATTTTAACGGCGCTTTCTGAACTAAACGCAAACTATGTAGATGCCATTGATGTTCTTTCCAAAGTCATGCGCATTCGCGGCAAAGTCATTCCCGTAACCGACCACCCGCTTGTTTTAAAAGCAGAGATGGAAGACGGGGAAATTGTAACCGGAGAATCGATTATTCCTTTACAAGGAAAGCAAATTAAACGGGTGTTTATTGACCCAGAAGATGTGGCGCCGCTTGAAACGGCCGTAGCTGCAGTACAAGACGCAGACCTAATTGTTATCGGCCCAGGCAGCCTTTATACGAGCATCATGCCAAACTTACTCGTTAAAGGATTAGCAGAGGCTATTGTGGCATCAAAAGCAGAGAAAGTTTACATCACGAATATTTTAACTCAAATTGGTGAGACGGATTATTTTAGTGATGCGGACCATATTCAGGCGATTCACGAGCATGTGGGAACGCCATTTATTACGAAAATGTTAATTAATACTGAAAAAGTTCCGGTAGAATTGCTATTTCCGGACGATGTTCGACAAGTGACGCATAGTGACGCAGCGCTTAAAAAAATTGGCGTTGAAGAAGTGTATCATGATTTTCTTTCAACAGAAAATCGCCTTGTCCGGCATGATGGTGAAAAAGTGGCGCAAGCTCTTTTAAGCATGCTTCCCAATGATGAAAAGGAGTGAATGTTGTGTCGTTTGCCTCGGAAACAAAAAAAGAACTGACGAATATGGAAGTGACAGAAGATGAGGCGAAAGCCGAACTTGCCGCCTTCATTCGAATGAACGGTGCGATGTCATTTTCAAATGGTTTGATGGTGACGGACGTTCAAACGGAGAACGCAGCCACTGCTAGACGGATGTATCAACTCTTAAAGCGTTTATACGACGTCCCGATTGAGCTTTTAGTCAGAAAAAAAATGAAGTTAAAGAAAAATAATGTGTATATTGTTAGGCTGAAGGCGAAAACGAAGGAAATTCTTGAAGATTTATATATTTTGCAAGATAATTTTACGTTTACGAAGTCGATTGATAGGGCATTTGTAAAAAAACGGAATGCAAAACGTGCTTATTTGCGAGGGGCTTTTCTAGCAAGTGGCTCAGTGAACAATCCGGAAACGTCGTCCTATCATCTTGAAATTTTCTCGGTTTATGAGGAACATAATGAGGCGGTATGCGCGTTGCTTAATTCATTTGACTTAAATGCGCGGACGCTCGAGCGGAAAAATGGTTTCATTACGTATTTAAAAGAAGCCGAGAAAATCACGGAATTTTTGAGTATTATTGGTGCAACACAGGCGCTGCTTCACTTTGAAGACGTTCGGATTATGCGCGACATGCGAAATTCCGTCAATCGCCTTGTTAACTGTGAAACAGCAAATCTCAATAAAACAATCAATGCGGCAGTTAGACAAATCGAAAACATTAAATTTATCCGCGCTGAAGTTGGTTTAGAAGCGTTACCAGAGCGCTTGCGTGAAATTGCAGAACTGCGCATCACGCATGAAGACGTTTCGCTAAAAGAACTCGGCGAAATGCTTTCAAATGGCGCCATTTCAAAATCAGGCATTAATCATCGTTTGCGAAAAATCGACCAAATTGCCGAACGCCTGAAAAACGGGGAAACCCCTTCACAAATAGGTTTAAATGTTCAAAGTATAAAATAAAGGATGCGAATGTTGATGTCGAAATTATTTTCCAGTTACAAATTACAAGATGTTACCTTAAAGAACCGCCTTGTGATGTCGCCGATGTGCATGTACTCGGTCGATAAAGAAGACGGCATTGCAACCGATTTTCACCTTACACACTATATGAGCCGCGCCGCTGGTGGAACGGGACTCGTGATTTTGGAAGCGACTGCTGTTCAAGAAATCGGCCGCATTTCCACAAAGGATTTAGGCCTCTGGTGCGACGAGCAAATCCCAGCGCTCAAGCGGATTACAGACGGAATTCATGATCACGGAGCAAAAGCAGGAATTCAACTTGCTCATGCGGGTAGAAAAGCTGAACTTCCTGGGAAAATTGTTGCGCCGTCTGCTATCGCATTTAGTGAGAAATACAGCGAACCGAACGCGCTAACTTTAGAGCAAATAAAAGAAGTGGTGGAAGACTTTAAACGTGCGGCTTATCGTGCGGCAGAAGCCGGATTCGACGTCATCGAATTGCATGCAGCACACGGATATTTGCTACATCAATTCCTATCGCCAATTACAAATCGCCGTGAAGATGCATACGGTGGCCCTGCGGGTAACCGCTACCGCATTGTTAGTGAAATTATAAAAGCGGTGCGCGAAGTTTGGGACGGCCCGGTCATTGTACGCGTTTCAGCCTCAGACTATGCGCACGGTGGTTTAAAACCAGAAGATTACGTGCCTTTTGCAAAATGGATGAAAGCAGACGGCGTCGATTTGGTAGACGTATCAAGTGGTGGCCTAGTGCCCGTAGCACCGTCTAGCTATCCCGGCTACCAAGTGCCATTTGCCGAATTGATTCGCCGTGATGCTGGAATCGCAACAGGCGCTCTAGGTCTTATCACAAACGCCACACAGGCAGAAGAAATTTTGTGCAATGACCGCGCGGATTTAATCATCATCGGCCGCGAATTACTACGCAACCCGTATTTTGCACGCGAAGCAGCCATTGAACTTGGGGAAACAATCGATGGTCCGAGACAGTATAGTCGCGGGTGGTAAAACAAAAAATCCGAACTCGTCTGAGTTCGGATTTTTTCGTTTCATTATTTCAAATTATTCTTATTCACAACAATATCATCAATCAAGCCGTATTCTTTCGCTTGTTCCGCGTCCATGAAATTGTCACGGTCAGTGTCGCGCGCAATAACTTCAAGCGTTTGACCCGTTTTTTCGGATAAAATACGATTCATGCGATCCTTGATTTTCAAGATGTGGCGTGCTGCGATTTCGATTTCAGTAGCTTGTCCTTGGGCTCCGCCAAGAGGTTGGTGAATCATGATTTCCGTATTAGGAAGCGCAAAACGTTTGCCATCAGCTCCTGCAGCTAGTAAAAACGATCCCATCGAAGCAGCCATTCCCATACCAATTGTTTGAACATCGGATTTTACGAAGTTCATTGTGTCATAAATCGCCATTCCAGCAGAAATGCTACCACCTGGCGAATTAATGTATAGGAAAATATCTTTCTCAGGGTCTTGGGCGTCCAAGAAAAGTAGCTGCGAAACAATCGAGTTCGCAACATTGTCATCAATCGCAGAACCAAGCATAATAATACGGTCTTTTAAAAGACGGGAATAAATGTCGTAAGCACGTTCCCCGCGGCTTGTTTGTTCAATTACTGTAGGGATTAAATTCATATCAAGATTCCTCCTATAAGCCTAAAATTTAAGATGGGCATATCGCCCATTCACTGATTACATCATACAATATTGGTCAAATTAGGTCAAATGAAAGACTCTTAAAACATTTTCTTTTGATTAAAAACTTGTCAAAGTACACTGCTTCCGCTATAATTACTATTCGTACGGTAAATTTATTTGCCCTCGTGGTGCAAAGGATAGCACGTGAGATTCCGGTTCTTAAAATGGGGGTTCGATTCCCTCCGAGGGCGCTCTAAAGAAGAGTTGAAATGGCGTTGTATAGCTGTTTTGGCTCTTTTTGTTTTAAACTTTTACATTCTATTTTCATAATAGTGCGACATGAAAATCCAGCAACTTTTTTTAATGCTGACCTAAAAATAGCTTCTGTCTGAGCAATGAAAGACAAAACATGCGTCCAATTACTTGCTTATTTTGATACAGATAACTTATGATACAAACACGCAAAAGAAACTCGCTAAGATTGTGACGAATATAGAAAGATTAATTGACTTTACCTCCTTTGGAAAACTGAACGAATAATCAATTAACACGGGACTGGAATATACTCTAGTCCTTTGTTTCGTCCATTCGACCTATTTTAAAAAAGAACAAATGTTCGTATAATGGTTATTAAGAAGTTGAATAGGTGGCGACGATATGTATAGTTTATTTGAACAGGAGAAAATGATGAAAAATGAAATCATCTTTACTTTATTAAATGCAATGAATTTGAAAAAGGCGGTTTGCATCCGGTTGAAGCATGTTGACTTAGCGCTTTTTCCAAGTTTTATTGATATGCGGGAAGAAATCGTGGAATTGTATGACGAAAATGAACAGCTGAAAACATTGCTTTTAAAGCAAATTATAACTTGTTCGATAGTAAAATGAAGATTTTCCTACCCTTCTTTAAAAATCCCGTTTATAATGGAACTATTAATGAGAAAAGGTGATTAAATGGGTTTGAAAGATAGGCTTGAAAATGAGCTTTTTAGCTACGCGAAAGAAAACGCGCTTTCGATTTCTGAGATACATTTCATGTATGCTGGTCCAACAATGCGAACGCGTCATACACTTATCTTGGCTTTTACAAACGTTGGCATGTTCACCTTTCAATTTAAATTAGGTGAAGCAGAAATGCATTTTCTAGAGAAGGCCCAGTTACATAAAATTGAAATGCGTAAAAAAACGCTTGTTTATGAACTGAAAATTCAAGCGCTCACGGAAGATGGGAAGCTTGAGGAAGGCAAATATTTAGTTAGTAAGCGGGTTATTGGGCGGAAATGGCATCAAAGCACGGTACAGAAACTTTTGAGTCTCGAGGGACAAGCGCTATTTTAGAGGGAGGATTTTAATCATGAAAATTGTTGATATGCACTGTGATGTTCTTTATAAATTGCAAAAAGCCAAGGGGCGCATGACGTTTCAGGACGATGCGGAGCTGGATGTGAATTTTGAGCGCCTGCTTGCGGGAGATATTTTTTTGCAGGGATTTGCCATTTTTTTAGATCCGGAAGTGCCTGTTGAGCAAAAGTGGAAAAAAACGGTGGAGCAAGGAAATATTTTCAAGCAACACGTTTTGCATCGTGACGGCATAATAAAGCCGCTCAAAAAATGGACGGATTTGGAAACTTTGCCTGATGGGAAAATTGCGGCGGCATTAACATTAGAAGGGGTGGAGCCGATTGGTCAGGATTTAGATCGCTTGGAGCAAGTGCTAGATAACGGTGTGCTTTCGGTGGGACTAACATGGAACAATGCGAATTTAGCGGCAGATGGTATTCTTGAACCGCGTGGGGCGGGGCTCACGCAATTTGGGAAGGGAATCATTCGGCGTTTAAATGAACGAAAAGTTTTTACGGACGTTTCGCATTTAAGCGTCAAAAGTTTTTGGGATGCAATGGACGCTTCGGAATTCCCAATTGCGAGCCATTCAAACGCAAAAGCAATTTGTTCACATGTTCGTAATTTAGATGATGACCAATTGAAAGCGATGATTGCGCACGATGCGATGATTCACGTAGTTTTCCACCCGCTTTTCACAACGAATAGCGGCACTGCAGAAATGGAAGATATCGTGCGCCATATTGAGCACATTGCTGAACTAGGCGGCATTCGCAATATTGGATTTGGTTCGGATTTTGATGGGATTCCTTCGCATGTAAAAGGACTTGAACATGCTGGGCAATATCAAGATTTTATCGAAGTATTACGGCAACATTTTTCCGAAGAAGACGTGGAAGGTTTTGCTTATAAAAATTTCATGAATCATTTACCGCGATAAAGAAGCGGCCAGACAGCGACAAAAAATAAGTATAAATCCAGTAACCCCATTTTTGTAAATGGCAGTATTGCTGGATTTATACTTTAAATTGTTAAAAATTTAGTGCAAAATAAGATGAAAATATAGATGATGAAAGCGGTATAGATAATAAATTCTAACGTAGAGATTTTTTGTTTTGCCGTACTTTCATCAGGGTTTAAAATTAAAAGTAGACTTTTTAAAGCTTTTGAAGCGCAATAAACACTGGCCATGAATAGAATGGCTAGCTGGCCTTGCTTCTGACTGAAGCCGAAAATCCATGGACTAAGTAATACAAGGATGAAAAGAAGTCGAAAGTATAGTGTATGCTTAATTGACTTTAGTTGTATTTCCATGAAGCCCTCTTTTGTTATTTTAAGTATAAGTGATTCAGGCAAACGCGTCAAAGTTATTTTTTGAAAACTTTGTCTTTTAACGGTGTTTTAATCCCGTGTTATAATAATAGATGAAAAGGAGGTTTTGACATGAGATTTGAATCCAATTATGTGCAAAAGCAGCAACAAAAACAATCGATGAAGCTTGCGATGACGCAGCAACTTTCCCAATCTATTGCAATGCTACAATTTACAACGGCTGACTTAACGACTTTTTTGGAAGATAAAGCTCTGGAAAACCCTCTAATTGAAGTGGTCGCTGGCATTGATGTTGCAACAGACTACAGTTATACGAAGCGCAAAAAAAATTATGATACGGATAATGACTGGTTGGAACAAATTGCGGACAGCAAGGAAACGCTGCCTGATTTTTTGAAGAATCAAATCGCGCTTATGAAATTAAGCTACAAGGAAAAAATTGTTTTGCTGTATCTTGTGGAAAGTTTGAATGATGCCGGTTATTTAGTGACGGACATTGAAACGATTGCGAGCGGGCTTTTGATGAGCGAAGCGGATGTGCTCGCGGGTCTTGAAGTTTTACAAAGCCTAGAGCCGGCTGGTGTGGGTGCGCGTGACGCGAAGGAGTGCATTTTGTTGCAGATTGATCGTTCGATAGACGCGCCGTATATTGCGTACGATGTGATTTCAGAACATTTTACTGCTTTTGCGGAGAAAAAGTGGAAGAGCATCGCGAGCGCGCTTGATGTCCCGCTTTCAGAGATTCAGCAAGTTTCTGATTTTGTGCAGACGTTAAATCCTAAGCCAGGGTCCGAATTTGAAACGGAACGCGTGCAGTACGTTGTCCCGGATTTGATTTTGCAACAAGTTGGACAGGAGCTGTTCGTTTCAGTGGCGAAACAATTCATTCCACAAATTAGATTCCAAGAGAACTACTATAAAATGATGCGCGACACGAAGGAAAAAGATGTGCTGAACTTTTTGAAAGACAAAACTGGCGAGTATGACTGGCTTATGAAAGGCATGGAGCAGCGCGAGGATACATTAAAACGTGTCGGCAAAGCAATTGTTGCCCACCAGAAAGCTCACTTTTTAGAAAATGCCCATCTAGAGCCGCTAACCCTTAAAGAAATCGCTGAAGAAATTGGCGTCCATGAATCAACGGTTAGTCGAGCTGTGAACGGGAAATATATTGAAACAAGCCAAGGTGTGTTTGAACTAAAGTCCTTTTTTGCGTCCGGTTTACAAAAGAAGAAGGAAACGGCAACGGATACAGGAGATGTTTCAAGCGCGAGTATTAAACAGTTGATTCTTGACTTTGTAAAAGAAGAAGACAAGCGAAAACCACTTTCAGATCAGAAAATTGTTGATTTGCTTGCAGAAAAAGGGATTGAAGTTTCGCGTAGGGCGATTGCCAAATATCGGACAGAACTGCGAATTCCATCTTCTTCTAAAAGAAAACGATTTGATGAATGATAGACGAATTTTGTCCCAGTTTTAAAAATGATGGGACGAAATTTGTCTTTTTTTATGGAAACATGGCAAGGGCGCTATTTCAAATGAAGCTAGTCATAAGAAGCTCTAAGTAAAATGAAATATTTTCCTTTTGTAAAAAAATGATTGCTTTTTCATAAATGTCCCACTTATTACTTGAAGAAATTCCAAAAGGCTGTTAAAATAAATGTTGTAGGGTAATAAAGGAATGATAAAGCTTCATCATAATGCACGTAGAGCGAGAGAAGGTAAGAAAAAGAGAAAGACGTATGATTTGAAAAATTCATCCAGTCGAAAACTTAGAAACCTTTATCTCCACTTTTTTTAGTTTCAACGGGACGCTTGATGACTATGCGGGTCGAATGGTGTCCAAAAGCGAGGAGCAATTAAAATGTCAGATTTAATTAACATTCAACAAAAGCTATTACCCGACGTTTTAGCGGTCATGCAAAAACGCTATCAAATACTTCGTTCCATTTATTTTGCAGAGCCTGTTGGCAGGCGGACTCTAGCAGGAATGCTCGGCATGAGTGAACGCGTTCTTCGCGGCGAAGTTGAATTTTTGAAAGCGCAAGGACTGATTGATATTGCATCATCAGGAATGACTGTGACAAAAGAAGGGCTCATTGTTTTTCGTGATCTCGAAAGCATAATGAATCAACTATCTGGTTTACATTCTGCAGAAAATAGACTGGCGGAGCTTTTACAAATAAAGAAATGTTTAGTCGTGCAGGGAGATAGTGATATTACGCCGTGGGTACGCGAGGAAATGGGTCGTGTTGCTGTAAAACAACTTGATTTAGCATTAGTTGAAAAACGCAATGTTGTAGCTGTCATGGGTGGTTCTACAATGGCAACCTTTGCAGATACAATGCCAAGCGATTTTGCTAAAGGGCGAGAGTTGCTTTTCGTTCCTGGGCGAGGTGGAATCGGCGAAGATTTAGATAATCAAGCCAACACCATTTGCGACCGCATCGCAACAAAAACAGGTACTAAACACCGTGTTCTATACGTGCCAGAACAGTTAGGTGAAGAAGCTTATCAATCTCTTATGAAAGAACCTGCGATTCAAGAAGGTTTGCGCTTGGTGCAATCGGCAAACGCAATCGTTCATGGTATCGGTGACGCGCTTACGATGGCGAAACGCCGCCATACAAGTGATGAAGTTATCGATAAGATTACACGTCTTGAGGCAGTTGGCGAAGCATTTGGTTATTATTTCAATGAGCAAGGTGAAGTCGTACATAAAGTTTCTACATTCGGCCTGCAATTTGAAGATTTAGCCAAAATCCCGCACATCATTGTTGTTGCTGGTGGGACTTCAAAGGCGAAAGCAATTAAATCGTATATGAAAAGCGCTCCGAAAAATACGATTTTAGTCACGGACGAAGGAGCAGCAAATATGCTTTTAAATGGGAGTAAAACCCATTTGAAATAAAAAAATTTCACTTATTTTCAAGGAGGAAATAACTCATGACAGTTAAAGTTGGTATTAATGGTTTTGGACGTATTGGACGCTTAGCATTCCGTCGTATTCAAGAAGTAGAAGGAATTGAAGTAGTAGCAATCAATGACCTTACAGATGCTAAAATGTTAGCACACCTTTTAAAATATGACACAACACAAGGTACTTTCGGTAAAGATGTTGAAGTACACGATGGTTTCTTTAAAGTTAACGGAAAAGAAGTTAAAGTTTTAGCTAACCGTAACCCTGAAGAATTACCATGGGGCGACTTAGGTGTAGAAATCGTTCTTGAATGTACTGGTTTCTTCACAACACAAGAAAAAGCTGAATTACACTTAAAAGCAGGGGCTAAAAAAGTTGTTATCTCTGCTCCAGCAACTGGTAACATGAAAACTATCGTTTATAATGTTAACCATGAAACACTTGACGGAACTGAAACAGTTATCTCTGGTGCAAGTTGTACAACTAACTGCTTAGCTCCAATGGCTAAAGCTTTAGACGACAACTTTGGTATTGTTGAAGGTCTTATGACTACAATCCATGCTTACACTGGTGACCAAATGACTCTTGATGGTCCACACCCTAAAGGTGACTTCCGTCGTGCTCGTGCAGCGGCTGAAAACATCGTTCCTAACTCTACTGGTGCTGCTAAAGCAATCGGTGAAGTATTACCAAGCCTTAAAGGTAAATTAGACGGAGCTGCTCAACGTGTTCCAGTTCCAACTGGTTCCCTTACTGAACTTGTAACAGTTTTAGACAAACAAGTAACAGTTGACGAAGTAAATGCTGCAATGAAAGCTGCAAGCGATCCAGAAACATTTGGTTACACTGCTGACCAAATCGTATCTTCTGATATTAAAGGTATCACTTACGGTTCTTTATTCGATGAAACTCAAACTAAAGTTATGTCCGTTGGCGACAAACAATTAGTTAAAACTGTTTCTTGGTATGACAACGAAATGAGCTACACTGCTCAATTAGTTCGTACTTTAGAATACTTCGCTAAAATTGCAAAATAAGCCTGAATTAAATAAGTTTTAAACGAATAGGCGGAGACATGTATTTGTTTCCGCTTGTTTTCTGAAGTTATTTAGTTTTATGTTACAAACTCAAACTACACGAGCGACTGTGTATTTTGTTATTATCAGGAGGAATCCAAATGGCTAAAAAAGTAGTGACTGATTTAGACTTAAAAGACAAAAAAGTACTTGTTCGCGTTGACTTTAACGTGCCAATGAAGGACGGCAAAATCACAAACGATAATCGTATTGTAGCTGCTCTTCCAACTATTAAATATATTGGACAAGAAGGCGGAAAAGCAATTTTATTCTCCCATCTTGGAAAAGTGAAAACTGAAGAAGATAAAAAAGACAAATCCCTTCGCCCGGTTGCTGAACGTTTAAGCGAATTACTTGGCAAAGAAGTGAAATTTGTTCCTGTAACACGCGGCGCTGAACTTGAAACTGCTATTTCTAATATGAAAGACGGAGACGTTCTTTTATTTGAAAATACGCGTTTTGAGGACGTTGAAGGTAAAAAAGAAAGCGGCAACGACCCTGAGCTTGGCAAATACTGGGCATCTTTAGGCGATGTATTCGTAAACGATGCTTTTGGTACAGCTCACCGTGCGCACGCTTCTAATGTTGGAATTGCTTCTAACTTAGATTCTGCAGCTGGTTTCTTAATGGAAAAAGAAATTAAATTTATCGGTGGGGTTGTTGAAAACCCAGATCGCCCACTTGTAGCGATTTTAGGTGGCGCGAAAGTATCCGATAAAATTGGCGTTATCGAAAACTTATTAAAAGTAGCAGACAAACTTTTAATTGGTGGCGGTATGGCTTATACATTCATGAAAGCAAAAGGCTATGAAGTCGGTATTTCTCTTCTTGAAGCGGATAAAGTGGATCTTGCAAAACGTTTAATGGAAGAAGCTGGTGATAAACTTGTTCTTCCAATTGATACTGTTGTAGCGAAAGAGTTCAGCAATGATGTTCCTTTCCACACAGTTGCATCTGATGCTATTCCTGCTGACGAAGAAGGACTTGACATTGGCGAAAAAACAATCGAACTATTTGCGAAAGAGCTTGAAGGAGCGAAAACAGTTATTTGGAATGGTCCAATGGGCGTTTTCGAAATGAGCAATTTTGCAAAAGGTACAATTGGTGTTTGTGAAGCTATCGCAAACTTAAAAGATGCAACAACAATTATTGGTGGTGGTGACTCGGCAGCTGCAGCTATGCAACTTGGATTTGCTGACAAGTTCACGCACATTTCAACTGGCGGCGGTGCTTCTCTAGAATATCTAGAAGGTAAAGAACTACCAGGCGTTGCATCTATTAGCGATAAATAAAAACAAATTTTTTAGTTCGAAAGGATGTTTTTCATGCGTAAACCAATTATTGCTGGAAACTGGAAAATGAACAAAACAGCGGCTAAAGCTGCAGAATTTGTAGAAGAAGTGAAAGGGAAAGTGCCAGCTAAAAGCGCGGTTGATTCTGTAGTCGCTTCCCCAGCTTTATTCCTTCGTGACTTAACTCGTTTAGCGGAAGGAACTGATTTGCAAATTTCTGCTCAAAACTGCTATTCAGAAGATGAAGGTGCATTCACTGGAGAAACAAGTCCGTTTGCACTTGCTGATCTTGGCGTATCTTATGTGATTATCGGTCACTCTGAACGTCGTGAGTATTTCCATGAAACAGATGAAGATATTAATAAAAAAGCACATGCGATTTTCAAACGTGGCATGACACCAATCATTTGCTGTGGTGAAACACTTGACCAACGTGAAGCTGGTCAAACTGAAACTTGGGTTCGTGGTCAAATTCGTTCTGCTATTGCAGGGCTTACTGAAGAACAAGTGAAGAAAACAGTTATTGCTTATGAGCCAATCTGGGCAATCGGTACTGGTAAATCTTCTACAAGTAAAGATGCAAACGAAACTTGTGCGGTTATCCGCGCAGAAATTGCCGACGCTGTTTCTAAAGAAGCGGCAGAAGCGGTTCGCATTCAATACGGCGGAAGTGTAAAACCAGAAAATATTGCTGAATACATGGCGGAATCAGATATTGATGGCGCTCTTGTAGGGGGCGCAAGCTTAGAACCTAAATCTTTCTTAGCTTTATTGGAGGCAGTAAAATAAAATGAGTAAATCTCCTGTAGCGATTATTATCTTGGACGGATTTGGACAACGTGCTGAAACAGTTGGAAATGCTGTTGCACAAGCAAATAAACCAAATTTCGACCGTTACTGGGCTGAATTTCCGCATAGTACGTTAAAAGCTTCGGGTCTTGATGTCGGTCTTCCAGATGGACAAATGGGTAACTCAGAAGTAGGGCATACAAATATCGGTGCAGGTCGTATCGTATATCAAAGCCTAACACGTATTGATAAAGCAATTGCGGAAGGCGAGTTCCAAGAAAATAAAGCCATTAATAACGCATTTAATCATACGAAGGAAAACAATTCCGATTTGCATTTGTTCGGTTTGCTTTCTGACGGTGGTGTTCATAGTCACATTAACCATCTTGTTGCACTACTTGAAACAGCGAAAGCGAAAGGTGTTCCAAACACATATATCCACGCTTTCCTAGATGGTCGTGACGTGGCGCCACAGTCTGCTGTTGAGTATTTAAAAGAACTTCAAACAGCTATTCAAAAACTTGGATATGGTGAGATTGCGACTGTATCTGGACGCTTTTACGCGATGGATCGCGACAAGCGCTGGGAACGTGTTGATAAAGCCTATAAAGCGCTTGTGTACGGTGAAGGTGAAAAATTTGCGGATCCAATTAAATTAGTTGAAACTTCTTATGAAAATGGGAAAAACGACGAATTTGTTGTGCCGGCAATTATTGCGAAAGACGGCGAAGCTACTGCGACGGTGAAAGATAATGATGCAGTCATCTTCTTTAACTTCCGTCCAGACCGTGCTATCCAACTTTCAAATGCCTTTACAGACAAAGAATGGGAACATTTTGAACGTGGGGAGAAACATCCTAAAAACGTGAAATTTGTGACGATGACTTTGTATAATCCAAGTATTGACGCTGAAGTAGCTTTCGAGCCAATTGAAATGAAAAACGTAATTGGGGAAGTATTATCTGATGCCGGCTTATCGCAACTGCGAATTGCTGAAACGGAAAAATACCCACATGTTACATTCTTTATGAATGGCGGAAGAAATGAAGAATTTCCAGGCGAAAATCGGATTTTAATCAACTCACCAAAAGTTGAAACTTATGATTTAAAACCAGAGATGAGTGCTTATGAAGTAACAGACGCACTTGTTCAAGATATTAAAGACGACAAGCACGATGCGATTATTTTAAACTTCGCGAATCCGGACATGGTTGGTCACTCTGGTATGCTTGAGCCAACAATTAAAGCGATTGAAGCGGTGGATGAAAATCTAGGTCGTGTAGTTGATTTGATTTTAGAAAAAGGTGGTTCTGCTGTTATTTTCGCGGATCACGGAAACTCTGAAACGATGTCGACTCCAGAAGGAAAACCGCATACTGCGCATACGACAGTTCCGGTTCCGGTCATCGTAACGAAAAAAGGTGCAACATTACGCGCTGACGGCCGTTTGGCGGATGTGGCACCAACTATGCTTGATTTATTAGGCGTAGAAAAGCCAGTTGAAATGACTGGTGAAAGTTTAATTGAGAAATAAAACAGTTTTTACTTTTGTTTTTACTAAAACAAAGCTACAATAAAAATGTAATTTAAAATGTGGGATTGGACGAGTTGAGAGAATTCCAATATGTGTGTGGTGGAGTTGCTTTGTTCGAAGGGGCTTTTGGGGATTGTGATTTTGGAAGGCACTTTGTTCGAAGGGGCTTTTGAGGATTGTGATTTTGGAAGGTACTTTGTTCGAAGGGGCTTTTGAGGATTGTGGTTCTGGAAAGTACTTTGTTCGAAGAGTCTTTTGAGGATTACATGTTCGCTTTGCTCACATGCATATTGGGACTCTAACTCACTTTGTTCGAAGAGTCCCAACAAAGGAGAAGATATTAATGTCTATTATTACTGAAGTATATGCTCGCGAAGTTCTTGATTCTCGTGGTAATCCAACTGTTGAGGTAGAAGTTTATACAGAAGCTGGTGCTTTTGGTCGTGCGCTTGTTCCAAGTGGTGCGTCTACTGGTGAATACGAAGCTGTAGAATTACGTGATGGCGATAAAGGTCGTTACCTTGGTAAAGGTGTTTTGAAAGCTGTTGAAAACGTAAATGATATTATTTCTGATAAAATTATCGGTTTTGATGTTACTGATCAAATTGGTATTGATAAAGCGATGATCGACTTAGATGGTACACCGAACAAAGGTAAATTAGGCGCTAATGCTATCCTTGGTGTTTCTTTAGCTGCTGCTCGTGCTGCTGCTGACGAATTAGGCGTACATTTATACGAATACATTGGTGGAACGAACGCGAAAGTTCTTCCAGTTCCAATGATGAACATTTTAAACGGCGGCGAACATGCTGATAACAATGTTGATATTCAAGAATTTATGGTTATGCCAGTAGGTGCTGCTAACTTTAAAGAAGCTTTACGTATGGGTGCTGAAATTGTGCACGCGCTTAAAGGTGTTCTTAAAGGTAAAGGTCTTAACACTGGTGTTGGCGATGAAGGTGGTTTCGCGCCAAACTTAGAATCTAATGAAGAAGCAATTGAAGCGATTATCGAAGCAATTGAAGCTGCTGGTTACAAACCAGGCGAACAAGTTAGAATCGCAATGGATGCTGCATCTTCTGAGTTCTATAACCGTGAATCTGGTAAATATGAACTTAAAGGTGAAGGCGTAACACGTACTTCTGAAGAAATGGTAGCTTGGTATGAAGAAATGATTAACAAATACCCTATCATCTCTATTGAAGATGGCTTAGATGAAAACGACTGGGATGGTTTCAAACTTCTTACAGAACGTATTGGTTCTAAAGTACAATTAGTTGGTGACGATTTATTCGTAACAAACACTGAAAAATTAGAGCAAGGGATCGAAAAAGGTATCGCGAACTCTATCCTTATCAAAGTTAACCAAATTGGTACTTTAACTGAAACTTTAGATGCGATTGAAATGGCTAAACAAGCTGGATACACTGCAGTTGTTTCTCACCGTTCTGGTGAAACTGAAGACTCCACAATTGCTGATATCGCAGTTGCAACAAATGCTGGTCAAATTAAAACTGGTGCGCCAGTTCGTACTGACCGTGTTGCGAAATACAACCAATTATTACGTATTGAAGATAACCTTCAAGATCTTGCGGAATACCGTGGTCTTAAAGCATTCTACAACTTGAAAAAATAATTGAATTCTGAGCTCGGTGAGCGATGCGGAAACGCATGGCTCGCCGGGCTTTTTTTATTGTGGGATTTTAGGCGGAGAAGGGGGTGTTTTGTGGGATTTTTAACTTTGTTTTAGTCAGGAAAAAGCAGTAGATTTTTAGGGTTGACAGTTGCCAAACTTCGCGTTATGATAGGTCTATTGTAATTCACAAAACCTTTATTTTAAGGGTAGGAGGACTGCTGAAAAATGAGTGCGGATCGTAGCTTTATGTTAAAAGCGGGAAATCGTGCTGTTTTACTCTTGCATGGCTTTGCAGGGACTACAGAAGATGTCAAAAGTTTAGGAGAATATTTAGCTGAAAATGAGTATACGGTGTATGCTCCGAATTTCCGTGGACACGGAGATGAGCCAGCGTTATTCTTGAAAACGACGCCTGAAATGTGGTACGAAGATGCTGTTTCTGGGTATAAGTTTTTGGAAAAAGAAGGATACCATGAAATTGCGATTATTGGTGTTGCGATGGGTGGCGTGTTTGCGCTTAAAATGGCGGAATCATTTTCACCGAAAGCGATTGTACCTTTATGTGCGAACGTTAATCGCAAAATGCGCTATATTCCAGTAGAGAAATATTTGCTAAAACAACTTGCAAAAGAAGGTTTTGAAGCGGCGTCTGCGGAAGCGATGCTAAAAAGCTATGAACCGGAAATTAAAAAGATGGCAGACGCACGTTCTGATTTTTATAAATTTGTGGCGGATAATATTGAAAAAATCCATGTGCCAACAATGATTGGGCAAGGTTGCCAAGATGAGGAAATTGACGCGGATAACGCGAATTATATTTTCAAAAATATTCATACGGCGGAAAAACAACTTTGTTTTTATCAAGGAAGTGGTCACGATATTGTGAACGACTGTGAACGCGACATTCTAGAAGAAGATTTGCTTTATTTCTTGGATGATTTAAACTGGTTGGAAGAAAAAGTTGTATGATGTGATGAACACTGACGAGTACCTACTTGTTGGTGTTTTTTTATAAATTAGGAGGAGTTTTATGAAGACGATACTTTTTCAAGGTGACAGTATTACGGATGCGGGACGGAATCGCGCGGATAGTGGGAGTTTAGGCGAGGGTTATGTGGCCATGATTTCGCGAATGCTGCCTGAATTTCGGGTGATTAATCGTGGTGTTTCTGGTGATTTAACGACGGATATGCGTGCGCGCTGGCAACAAGACGCAATTAGGCTTGCGCCGGATTATTTGTCGATTTTAATTGGGGTTAACGATACTTGGCGGAGCTTTTCGGAATGGCGGGATACTTCGACTAGCGCGTTCAAAGCGGTGTATGCAGATGTTTTGGAGGACGCTACTCAAAATACGGAGGCGAAGCTAATTTTAATGGAGCCGTTTGTATTGCCAATTCCGGCGGATAGGAAAGACTGGCGGGCTGACTTGGATCCGAAAATTCATGCTGTGCGGGAGCTTGCTGATGAGTACGGGGCGTTGTATGTGCCGCTTGATGGGATGTTAAACGCAGCGGGGATCGCGCAAGGATATGCTGAAATTGCGCCTGACGGGGTTCACCCGACAAAAAGAGGACACGAGTTGATTGCGGAAGCTTGGTGTTGGTCTTTTGCTAGCTTTACAAAAAAATAAAAAAATGCTATATTAAAGGTCATGCGATGAGCCTTATGCAGCGTGATTTTTAGCTGCCGAGTGTTTTCTGCATTTATGGGTTTGTGGAGACCCGCAGAAAACCGCATTATGTCTCGTAAAGACAGGAGCACCCGTTTATTAAAGCGGGTGTTTTTTTTGTGTATATTCGGCGCTAAAAGTCTCATTTTTTGTGAAAAACGTCACAATTTGTCTACAGCATTTAGGTGTCATTATTGGTATGTTAATTAGGTTGATTAAATATTACGGAGGTTAATTAAATGAAAAAAATGTTGTTAGTTCCAGCTACAATGCTTGTGGCCGTGGCGTTTCTTACGGGTTGTTCGAATGATACAGAGCCAAAAGCGAGCGAAAAAGTGGTGAAGAAAGAATCAAGTGACCATATCGATTATAAAAATCAAAAGGATTGGAAATTTGAGTCTGGGGATTCGCAGTCACCAATTAATATTGAAACTGCTAAAACCGAGCCGATGAAAGATTCTGGAGAAATTGAGCTTGATTATTCAGATGCTGTAGTAGATGAGGTGGATAACGGGCATAGCATTCAAGTTGATGATACGGGTACGGCGAAGATTAACGGGCGTAACTTTGAACTTAGTCAGTTCCATTTCCACGCAAAAAGTGAGCACACGCTGAATGGGGAGCATTATCCGATTGAAGCGCATTTTGTCAACCAGTCGCAAGATGGACGAATCGCCGTAATTGGTGTGTTCTTTAAAGAGGGTAAGGAAAACGCAGGTTTTAATACGGTGCTTGCGAATATTAAAAAAGGTGAAAAAGTAAAAGTTGGAGATACGATTAATGTGGCAAGTATGCTTCCAGAAAATAAAAGTTACTATCATTATTTAGGATCGCTTACAACTCCTCCTCTTTCAGAAAATGTGGAATGGTATGTGATGGCAAATCCCGTAGAAGTTTCAAGTGAACAAATTAAGGAGTTTGACCGATATTATGAGGCAAACAATAGGGAAATTCAAAAGCTTAACGGTCGTACAGTGTTAGAACATAAAGAATAGAAGGAAAAGGCAGCTTTTTAGTAGGGGTTAAAAAGAGCTGCTTTTTCCTTTTCGCTTCGGACAAAATTGCGCTGTGCTTCAATAATTTCGGCGGCCATTGGGGAGCTGTAAACATCCAATTTTTGCTCAACACCCTTTAAATTTTGTTGTAATAGTGCTATTTCTTCTAAAACTTTATCACGATGATCAGAAAGTAATTTTTTTCGCGAAGCAATCGATTCAGTTCCGACCATACAGTATGAAATGTAAGTCCGAATATCTTTGATTGACATTCCAGTCGCTTTTAGACAACAAATTGTGTGGATGAACTGTAAGTCCGATTCCGTAAACTCTCGGTAGCCAGATTTATTTTTTGAAACAAATGGCAGTAATCCTTGTTTATCATAGTAACGAATTGTATAGATACTTAAATTAAACATTTCAGAGACTTCTTTAATTGTATAAGTCATAGTTCCTCCTAAAAATAAACGCTTGCTCTAGACTATGGTCTAGGGTTTATTCTAATAATAGCTTAAAAAGTTATTTTAGTAAATAAAGATGATATTTGGAGGAATTGGCATGAAAAATAAAGTTTTAGTAACTGGTGGAACAGGTTTTATGAGTATGCAAATTATTTTACAATTATTGCAGCAAGGATATAATGTAAAAACCACTGTTCGCAATCTTAATAGTAAAGAAAGAGTTTTAGATACTTTGCTAGAGCATGGTGTGGGTGTGGACACGCTTGAATTTGTTGAAGCTGATTTAACTAGCGACAAAAACTGGGAAGACAATATGAAAGATTGTGAATATGTACTAAGTGTTGCATCGCCTGTTTTTTTCGATATACCTAAAAATGAAGAGGAGGCAATTCGGCCAGCGATTGAAGGAGTCTTACGTATTTTAAAGGCTGCACATAAATCAGGTGTAAGACGTGTTGTAATGACATCTAATTTCGGAGCTGTAGGTTTTAGTAATAAGGATTTAAATTCGACAACTACAGAAGAAAATTGGACGAACGAACATGAGGCAGGGCTTTCAATTTATGAAAAATCTAAGCTTTTGGCAGAAAAAGCAGCTTGGGAGTTTGCTAATGAGAATCCGAATTTAGAACTAGTGACAATTAATCCGGTAGCCGTTTTTGGACCTGCGTTAGATAGTCACGTCTCGGGGAGTTTTGGTTTGCTTAAAATGCTACTAGACCCAAAAGTAAAAAAAGTTCCCAATATACCGCTTAATGTGGTAGATGTTCGTGATGTGGCTAGCATGCATATTCGTGCTATGACAACGAAAGATGCGGCAATGCAACGGTTTATTGCTTCGGCAGACGGAGAAATTTCCATGCTAGAAATAGCTAAACTACTAAAAAAAGCACGACCAGAGTTAGCAGACAAAGTAACGACAAGAACCATTCCTAATTGGTTCATAAAAATTGGTGCGAGGTTTAACCGTCAAGCGAAAGAAGGGTTGTTACTTTTAGAGATGAACCGGAAAATCAGTAATGCCAAGGCGAAAGAAGTCTTAGGTTGGGAGCAACTTGCAACGAAGGAAGAGGCCGTTCTTTCGGCAATAGATAGTTTGAAAAAATACAATTTAATTTAAAAAGAACGGAAAATCAGTTTGTTGATTTTCCGTTCTTAGTTTTATCTTCCGTCGCCGAATTCCCAGTCCATAACGGAATCCACTTCATCAAACGTAATCATAACATCGGCTACGTGTGGAATGGTGGCGACAGAATCTTCAATACGTTCGCGAATTTGGTCGATTTCAGCAAGCGTGAGCGAGGAGTCAAGTTCAACCTCAGCATCGACATGGAAAGAATCTCCCTCTTTTAAAACAGTTAAAACTTGGATATCTTTCACATCAGGGTCGGTCATAATAAGCTGCCCAATTTGGAGGTGCATGCCTTCGTCGGACTCTCCAATCGCACCAGCAGCGTTGTCTAGGAACACTTCGCCAACCACGATAAACATCATTAGGCCAATTAAAATCGAAGCAATTCCTTCTGCTTGATGGAATGGTGTATAATGGGAAATCACAACAGCAAGGGCAGCCAAAAGCCCACCGCCAGTTGCAACAGAATCTTCCATAAAAACAAGCTTAGTAGCGGCTTTCGCTGACTTTAAATTTTTCATCGCAGCAGGGAAAAGTTTGAATCCTTTCGCTTGAACGCCCGTCTCATGCGTAATTTCGCGCATCGCCTTCACGAGGACAGTCGCTTCTAAAAGCGTACAAGTAAGTAAAACAATTAGGTTGATTAAAAAACCAGTCGATTCACTGGGGTGGATTATATGGGTGATGCCTTCTTTAATGGTTTCGTACGCCATGATGCCAACGACAAGGACAGCGCCGAGTAAAACTAAATTGACGACACGGCCAAAGCCTTTTGGAAAGCGTTTCGTCGGGCGTTTTTTACTAAGAGCAGATCCTGTGAAAACAAAAAGCTGGTTGGCAGCATCGCCTAAACTATGTAGCGTTTCAGCGAACATCGCCACATTGCCAGTAAACATATAAGTTATGCCTTTTACGAGTGAAACGACTGCATTTACAATTGCCGCCATCAGTGCCGATTTATTTCCGTGTTTTAATAGCTGAAAAAATTCTTTCAAATTGTCTCCTTCTTTCGGATAAGTTGTCTTTCATTATTTTAGCATGAAACATGGTGCGATAATAGCAAAACAAATACGATTTGACTATTTTTGACCAATGTGTTATTATTTTGTTAGTTACTTACTAAGGGTAACCAGTTAGAGGAGGGATCACATGAAAGAATTATTAGCAAAAATCAATCATTACGGGGCAAAACAAAAAAGCGAAGGGCTTACGGCAGCTGAAAAAGCGCATCAAGCAGAACTTCGCAAAGAATATTGCCAAATGATTCGCGGGACGCTTCAAGATAATTTACATCATGTGACCATTGTAGATCCATTAGGCGACGATGTAACACCGAATCGATTAAAAGAAATTAAAGCGGATTTAAAAAAATAAATGAAGCAAAGGGCATACCGATTTATCATAGAACGGGTATGCCTTTTTCTATATTAAATGAATATGGTTGCGACAACCCAACTTGTTTTATATAATATTAAGTGTCAAATTAGTTTGCTGGAAGGGGATAAGAATGTCAAATGAAATGAGGCTTTTTTCTGTAACAAATGAACGGCCGCTTGCGGTTAAAGTTTCAAAAGCACTAGGCGTGCCGCTTTGTGAGATTGAGTTGCAAAAATTTAGTGATGGCGAAGTTAAAATCAACATCGGAGAAAGCGTTCGCGGAACCAATTGTTATGTACTCCAGTCGGCGAATAGCAATGTAAATGAACGCCTTATAGAAATGCTTATTATGATTGATGCATTAAAACGTGCTTCAGCGCATTCGATAACCGTTATTATGCCCTATTATCCTTATGCTAGGCAGGACAGAAAAGCACGAAGCAGAGAGCCGATAACGGCCAAATTAATCGCTAATTTACTGCAACAGGCTGGTGCAACAAGACTTATTTCAGTTGACTTACATGCTGCACAAATCCAAGGTTTCTTCAATATCCCAATCGATCACATTTCGGCTGTACCACTTTTAACCGCGCATTTGGTTGAAAAATATGGAAACGACGATGTGGTGATTGTGGCGCCAGACCACAGCGGAGTTGTTCGTGCTCGCCGAGTGGCCGACAAAATGAATGCGCCAATCGCGATTTTAAACCGAAAACCGCGTCCAGACGAACGTGAAATTTCAAGTATAATCGGCGATGTAGCCGGCAAGCTTGCCATTGTCGTAGACGACATTATTGATACCGGATACCGAGCAACTACTTCCGCTGAAAAATTGCTTGAAAATGGCGCTACAGGAGTTGTAACTTGTGCCACTCATGCTGTTTTAGCAGGAGACGCAGCAGAACGGCTTGCTAGTTCGCCGATACAAGAACTTGTGTTAACAGATGCCATTGATATTCCAGAAGAAAAATGGCAAGATAAAATGACATTGATTACAATTGGTGAGATATTAGCAAGGGCGATTTCAGGCGTGCAAGAAAATCGCTCGCTTCATCCGCTTTTTTAGATTAAAAGGAGTTGGCGTAAGATGATAGACATTCATTGCCATATATTACATGGAATTGATGATGGCCCTAAACGTATAGAAGTGAGCTTGGAAATGGCTAGGCAAGCTGTAGAACAAGGTTTCAATGACATAATTGCAACGCCCCATCATCTAAAAGGAAAATTTGTTAATCCAGGCGATGCAGTCAAGGCGCAAGTGGAAGCGTTCAATGAGATTCTTTTTGCGGAGCGAATCCCGCTAACCGTTCACCCAGGTCAGGAAGTCCGCATTCACGGTGAAATGCTTGAAGGGCTATCAGACGGTTCGGTGCTAACACTTGGCGGAACGAAGTATATCCTAATCGAATTCCCGACAGACTCCATCCCCCTTTTCACCCAAGAGTTGTTTTTTAATTTACAAATGAAAGGCTATATACCAATTATTGCGCATCCCGAGAGAAATCGGGAGGTCATGCGTGATTTAGAAAGTTTGTATGAGCTGGTTGATGCGGGGGCGTTTGCGCAGTTAACGTGGGGTTCTTATATGGGAGCGATAGATAAAAGTATTAAGAAGCTGAGCGACCAGTTGATAAAAGCTAATCTCGTGCACTTTATTGCAACAGATGCGCATTCATATGCGGGACGTTCGCTGGATATGCGAGATGGGCTCCAAAAACTTCGTCGAATAGAGGGTCGAGAAAAAAGCAATTACTTTTTAAATAACGCGAAAGCGCTCTTGAATGATAAAGTATTCAATCCTTATGATCCAATTGAGCTAAAGAAACGATTTTTCTTCTTTTGATAGTTCTTGCCTGCGCATGAATGACATGCTGACAGAATGCACATGCATTCTGTTTTTTTGTGCTTTGCGGTATAATAAAATAAAATGACGAGAAGGGTTGGGATGCAGATGATAACGATTGGTTTGACGGGGTTTAGTGACCATGACTCTTTAAATCTTTCCAATAAACATAAATTAGTCGATTATGCGGCGCATTTTCCGCTTGTTGAGATTGATACTAGCTTTTATGCCATTCCGTCACCACGTACGACAGCGAATTGGGTAAATGATACGCCAGAACAATTTTTCTTTGTCGTCAAGGCTTTTAGCGCCATGACAACGCATAAAAAATGGCAAGATTATTTTGATTCGGAAATTGAAATGTATCGTCGTTTCATGGATGCCATCGCACCAATAAGTGAAGGTGGAAAATTAAAAGCCGTGTTATGCCAGTTTCCGCCGTACTTTAATTGTACAAAGGAAAATGTGGCTTATTTACGCCATTTAGCCAAACAAATGGGAGATTTACCTGTTGCCGTTGAGTTTAGAAATGCAAGTTGGTATAGCGAAGCAAATAAAGAAAAAACGCTCGCTTTTTTAAAAGAATTGAATTTGATTCATGTCGTAGTGGATGAGCCGCAAGTTGGTTCGGGCAGTGTCCCTATCGTGCTACGAGGAACGAATAAGGATGTAACTTTAGTTCGCTTACACGGTCGAAACCAATATGGTTGGATGAAAGCGAACAGCCCAGAGTGGCGAGAGGTACGAACGCTTTATCGTTATAACGAGGAAGAAATTTCTGAATGGGCGAAATACGTATCACATTTACAAAAAGAATCAGGCGAGGTTGTTGTCATTTTCAATAATAACAGTGGCGGTGATGCAGCAGATAACGCCAAGCATTTACAAGAAAAAATGAAAATCGAATACACTGGTCTAGCGCCAATGCAAATGGACCTATTTTCAGAATAAAAAAACGGAAGTGGACAAAGTCCGCTTCCGTTTAATCTGATTGCACGTGTTGTTTTTAAATTTTATGCATCGCCCTCTAAAACTTTTACTTCACCGCGCAAAGTTTGAATTTTCACCGTAGCGTTTTTCGCATTGTTTTGCCATAAAAAATCAGATGTCACTTGGCCATGCGGCGCAACAATTTGGAATTTCTCTTGATGATAATCATTTGAAAGCGTCATTTTGATTAGCCCATTTTCACTCTTAATATTCATATTTCCGCTAACCGCATTTTCCTCCACAATAATATCACCGTTTTTACTCTCCACAATTTGCTCGCCGTAATTAGCTCTTAAAATACTTTTTCCGTTTAAAGAAGTTAAAAATAGTTTTCCTTCGAGCTGTTCAATGATGTTTGTTCCATTTTGAGAATCAATCGTAAGGAGGCCAGACTTGATGCGTGTAGTAATCACTTTACCGGAAGTATTGTCAATTTCACCTTTTTCCGCTTTTTGCCTGTGAACTTGTGACATGCCATCCGAATTGTGAAGCGAAAAGTCACCAGTGGAATCCTTAACAATTTGATTGCCGGAACTAGAAACTAACGTGATATTTCCTGTCCAGTTCGTCAAATCAGTTCCAGCCGACTTGGTTGTGATTTTTGCGTTTTTAAAGGCACTTTGCTCTCCTACAAAATCCCCATTGCTAAGCCGAATCGAAAGACCTTCGCCCGTTAATTCATTGATGTGGACATTACCGTTGTTTAATTTTGCCGAAAGGGTTTTAAAAGAATAATCTTTCGGAACTTTAACGCGCACTTTTTGCGTGCCATATGCGGGAAGGTGCCAGCGCTCTAGCCACGTCCGAAAAGTCCCAATCTTAATTTCCGTACTGTTTTTTGAAGAAGTTGGTTTTAAATCTTGAATTTCCCGATTCGAAAGCTTGCCGGAAATAGTAACAGTGGGCTTTTCGACATCGGCTTCTTCAATGTTGATTGCCACATTTTTCTCGCTAGAAAGGTCTAAATTAGCAAATTCTTCATTGGTAAATTGCCAGTTATTCGTATAATTTTTGCCGCTATCTTGAAAATTTTGCGTGAATAGGCAGAACAAAATCCCGATGCCGCCAACAATTAAAAAGATACTACTAACCCAAACATGTTTTTTCATAAAAACCGCCCTCTTCGTGTTGTGTAAATGAACCACAATTGTCTGATGCCAAGAATTGTTATATATAAAACGCCGATTGCGAATAATAAAATAAAGATTTGGAACAGAATGATTTGTCTAAAGAAGATGATATCTGCAAGTAAGAGAAAAATGCTGACAAAACTACTTAAACAAATGATTCCAAGTAAGAGAAGCCCACCTATAAAGAGAAATTGAATGAAGAATCTTTTCCAAAAGCCTTTTAAAGCAAGTTGCTCATAAGCTTTTTGCTCGAGTGGGACAACGCTATTCGCTTCCAAATAAGCTTCAGCAATTTGACTAGGTTTCCCTAGTTCTTCTAAGATTTCAGCTTCCGTTTTTCCTTCTAAGCGTGCGTTATCTAAGTATTCTTCGTAATATTGAATAAGTTCTTCTTTTTCTTCTTTAGGTAAGCCAGAAAATGCTTTATCTAATTCTTTAAGGAATTGATGTTTAGTCATTGATATCCGCTTCCTTTCGTAGTTGGTTAAAACTTGTGACGAACTCATCCCATTCTTCGAGCATATCTTCTAAGTAAATTCGACCTGTGTTCGTAATATGATAATATTTTCGAGACGGTCCGTTAGGGGATTCTTGCAAATAGGTAGAACAATAGCCCTCTTTTACAAGTCGTCTTAGTGATGGATAAAGAGCTCCCTCGGTAATTGGAATATAACTATTTACTTGTTGCGTCAAATCGTACCCATAACGATCTGTCTTTTGTAATAAGTAAAGGACACAAATATCGAGAACTCCTTTTTTAAATTGTGCGGATGAGCGCATTTTCTTTCCTCCTACATTCGCTATTCACTTTTTTATATTAGTTAAGAACATCTCTAAGTATAGCATTTTCAACGGTTTTGTACAAATGAATATTCACTACTATAAAAAAAATAGTAGAAAAAGCTTGACGAATAAAAGGGTAGTGTATATACTAAGTTTAGCTAGTATAAATAAAACAATACTACATAATTTATAGGACAAAGGAGAAATGAGACATGAACAAATTTGTAAAAGTAACAGCAATCACAGGGCTAGCCTTAACGATAGGTGTGGCAACGCTAGCTCCAACAGTATCCGAAGCAGCGACAGTACCGGGGAAAATTGTTTATCAAGATGCGTATAAGAAAGTTGTTGAATTTAGTAAAGCTGATGTAGAAAAAATTACAGGTATCAAACTTACAACAGCGAATATCACAAAAGTTTACAACCAATTTAAAGTAGCTAAAACTTGGGAAAATGCTGGCTTCACGAAAGCTCAAGCGAAAGTAATTGCTTCAAGAGCATCTTCTATAAGCTACGCTAACCAATTAAAAGGTATTCTAACTTCGATTTCTAAAGGAGAAAAAGTAGGTCTTAAAGTCATTTATGTGGCTAACAACTGGACAACGCAAGTGAACTTTGGAACATATTCAACGGCTACAGTAGTTCCAACACCAGCCCCAACTCCTGAAAAAGAAGAGGAAGCTGCAACACCAACTCCTGATAAAGATACAACAAAAGCAACTGCTTTAAAAATTAAAGATTTAGAAGTTGAAATTGAGTATAAAAAGAAAGATGTTGAAATTGATTACGAAGTGAAAAGTAATGGTAAAGTGGAAGCGGAATACAAAAATGAATTCACTGGTCAAAAATTAAAAGGTAAAGATGCACAAGTTGCTATCGAAAAAATCTTTAACGGCTTCGATTTCCAAAACAAAAATAAAACACAAATCATTAATCATGTAACATCTAAATTAAATCTTAAAAAAGACTTTGAAAAATTCGAGTATGAAGTCAAACAAACTAACAATGCAAAATTTGAATTTAAAGTTAAATAATTCTGTGGAGTCCCGTTTATTCGGGCTCCATTTTGCATGATATAAAAGGAGAGTAGAACATGTTACAAAAAAAATATGTGAAAGCAGTTTGTATGGTTTGCTTCCTCGTAATGCTATCCATTTTATTTCAGCCCTCAGCTAAAGCAACTGCGCCATCAACTTTCAATAAAGTGCAAGAGGTTGCGATTCAGAAAAAAATTGCTGCGATTCGCGCGAAAGTAAAAGTAAAAGTGGATACAACACATGTGAAAAAAGTGGAAGAGAAAAAAGTGGCTACTGAGAAAGCTGCAGCAGCGAAGAAAGAGCAAGAAGCTCGTGAGGAGGCAGCAGCAAAACAAGCGGAACAGTCTAAACAAGCTGCAACTTCAAATGGTCAAGAAAGCCAGTCAGGAACAGAAAAGAGTGCTGAGTCTAAATCGTCTTCAAGTACGCAAAGCGAACAGCCAGATGCGACTACAGGTGCGAGCCAAAGTGGAAGAGAAATTGGGGAGAAAAATCGTGAATATGGAAATCAATTAAGCGATCCTAATCTTTCGGATGCAGAGCGTCAACGCATTATTGAAGAAAAGAAAAAATATAATCAAAGCCATCGTTAGGAGAATAAAATGAAGAAATATTTCTTTTTAGTGATTTTGGGTGCCATTTTCCTCGTGCTTGCAGGATGCAAACAACCAGAAGATGCTAAAAAAGCTGGTGATGCACTCATACAAAGTTATATTTATGAGGAATCGACGCCTGAATTAAAAGCGATTTTTGGAATTGATGATGCAAGTATGATTAAAGAAAATCAAAATACATTTGTATCATCTATTCAAGAACAATTTCCAGATAAGTCGAAGTCAGAGCTGGAGGACTTTCAGCAAGAGGTACAAAAACATTTAGAAAAGGTGAGTTCCTATTCGATTAAAGTTGAAGATGAAAGCAGTGAAAAGGCGACTTTGATGATTGCTGTAAAAGGGCTAGACACGGATAGTGGGACTGTCAATAAAGAAATCGAAAAATTGATTAATCAAACAGAACAGAAAATTACGGCAGATAGTTCGGAAGAAGAGTTGAATGCGGTGATTAACGAAGTGAGTTATAAGTCGCTTGAAACGATGTACTTAGAAAGCCCTGCTGAAGAAAAGGCGGTAACAGTTAAACTTGAACTGGAGCAAAATCCTGATGATAAAGAAAAATGGCAGATTGTTAATGAAGACATCTTCTTCAAAAATATTTATGAAGCATTTGGATTATAAATAAAAATGAGATTTCCTAAAACGCGGAAATCTCATTTTTTTATCCTTTACCAATTAAAAAGCTGATTAACAAGATGAAAAGGACAATACCGGTAATGCCAACATATAAATAATCTTTTTCTTTTAAAAAAGTAAAGAGGGAAACGATAACGCGAAATACGGGCGTGAAAATCAGGCAGAGCAGTCCAAACATCATAATCGCAAATGGTTTTAATGCGGCAAGTCCAGAAAAAATCGCTGTGAATGATGTTGGATAGGTTGACCCAGGATAGCCGCTTTCGCCAGTGACCATGTAAAGACCGAGGCCTAAAATTATAATTGCTGCGCTGACTAAAACGCCGATGCGAAGCAGTCCGCCGACGATAATTTCAACGTGATACATTTCTTCTTCTTTTTGTTTATCGCTCGCCAATTAAATCCACCCCAATCCTTCAAGAATCATTTGGATAGCAACGTATAAAAGCACTGGGATGAAAACGATGCGAATGACTTTGCTTTTTAGGCGTTGCATAACGCGCGTTCCAATTGTGGCGCCGATTAAAACGCCGATGGCAACTGGGGCCGCAATGGTTGGATCGATGTCGCCCTTGAATAAGTATACGGTCGCGCTTGCGGCAGCGGTCACGCCCATCATAAGGTTGCTCGTTGCACTGGACACTTTAAGCGGCATTTTCATGAAGACGTCGAGTGCCATGACTTTAAACGCACCACTGCCGATTCCAAGTAAGCCGCTTGCGACGCCGGCTCCGTACATGACGCCAAACCCTGCTTTTACGTTTGCAACATTGTACGGAATTTCTTTTCGAAGCGCCTTGTCGTAATAACTATCGTGGAGTTTCAATTTGGTAGCGATAGAATCTTTTTCTACGTTGACAGGAAATTCGGAACCTACTTTTTTAAACATATTATAGCTGGAATAAAGGAGGAGTAGACCGAAAATAATATAGAGCGCGGTTGCGGATAGCAGTCCGCCAACGAAGGCCCCGGTTATTGCGCCGATTGTGGTGGCGATTTCTAAAAACATGCCGACGCGGAGATTTGTGATGTGATCTTTTATGTAAGCAATCGCGGAGCCACTGCTGGTCGCGATGACGGAAATAATGCTTGCGCCGATTGCATACTGAATGTCGATGCCAAAAATGAGCGTTAGCGCAGGTGTAATAATAATTCCGCCGCCAAGCCCGAGAATTGATCCGAGTATTCCGGCAAAAATGGCGATAATCAGTATCATCATCGTTTGCGTGTCCATAAGTTCACTTCTTTCTGTTAGTCATCATCTTTTTATCATACGCCAAAAAAAGTAAAATGAAAAGAGCGGGAGCGGAGTTGCGTGTCAAAAACAGGATTTTAAGCTACAATAGAGGGAGAAAAAGGGGATGATGCTATGAAAAAACTCCAAATTTGGCATACGAACGATATCCATAGTCACTTGGAAAATTGGCCGCGAATCAAAACCTTTTTGGCTGAAAAAAAGGAAGAAAATGCGAGCGACAGCCTTTTGTTTGACATTGGTGATTTTTTGGACCGCGTTCATCCGTTAACAGAAGGCAGTGCGGGAAAAGCGAATGTGGAATTGCTAAATGAATTAGCGTATGATGCGGTGACAATTGGAAATAATGAAGGTACAACATTGTCCCATGAACAGCTTTCAACGCTTTATGATAATGCTAATTTTCCGGTCGTATGTGCGAATGTATATAGCGACGTGGCAAGAACAAAGCGAGTGGACTGGGCGTTGCCTTTTATTTATAAGGAAGTTAACGGGATTAAAATGGCGGTTATTGGTGTGACGGCGGCGTTTAGCGAGTATTATGAATCGCTTGGCTGGGGCATTAGAGAACCAATCCAGTGTATCCGCGAACAAATTGCGGCGCTTGATGCAGATACTGACTTCATCATTTTGCTTTCGCACCTTGGGTTGCCGTCCGATGAACAAATCGCAGTGGAAATTCCCGAAATTGACGTGATTTTAGGAAGCCATACGCATCATCTTCTTGAAAACGGGAAAACAATTGGCTCGACGCTACTTGCCGCGTGCGGCAGATGGGGCGAATATGTTGGCGAAGTGACCGTGACCTTCAGTGATGAAAACGCGGTTTTAGGGAAAACAGCTACAGTATACAAAACGGAGACGCTCCCCGCGCCAAATGATGAGGAGGCGCAAATTGCCGCCTTTTTTGAAAAAGGAAAAAATATGCTTTCTAAAAAAGTGGTTGCACTCCCTGAAAAGTTAGAGCATAATTGGTTTGGAGAGTCAAAAATCGCAGAGGTATTCTACGAGGCAGCTTGCGCTTTTAGCGGGGCGGATACCTTTTTAACGAATGCCGGAATTTATATGTCGGACCTTGAAAAAGGTGACGTAACCGCGTTTGACATCCACCAACTCTTGCCGCATCCGCTGAATTTAATTGCGGTGACGCTTTCAGGGCAAGAGCTTGAAGTTTTAATTCAGGAAATCGTCCGTAAACAAGACGAGCTTAGAGAATTCCCCTTAAAAGGATTTGGCTTTCGCGGCGAAATTTTCGGTGCCGTTTTAATGAAACGCATGGGCTTTGACCCCACTTCTAGCGCGCCACTCTGGGACGGAAAACCCATTGACCCTAGTCGGAACTACCGAATTGTGACCCACGATACGTTCGTTTACGCACCATTTTTCCCGATTATTAAACAAGTAAAGAAAAAAGAAGTATATACACCGGAATTACTCCGTGATATTTTAACATGGCAGCTAAAAAAACTGTACGGGGAGGAAAAAGAATGATTACAATAGAAAAACAAGAATATGAACTGCTAACGAATTACCGTGAATGTTTCGATGAAGAAAAACTAATGGAACGCTTTAGCGATATTTTACTTCGCTATGATTATATCGTTGGTGACTATGGTTACGACCAACTGCGTCTAAAAGGTTTTTTTGAAGATAACAATCGCAAATCTACTTACGACAATAAAATTAGCACGCTAAAAGAATATTTATACGAATACTGTAATTTTGGCTGTGCATACTTTGTTTTGAAAAAAGTTAAGAAATAGAAAGGCGTTTTTAGTTTGAAACCATACGATGCGTATTTAATTGATTTAGATGGAACGATGTATCGCGGCGGAGCGGTGATTCCAGATGCGATTCCGTTCGTTAAAACGTTGAATGAAAAAAATATTCCACATTTATTTGTGACGAATAATTCAACGAAAACGCCTGAACAGGTGAGCGAACGCTTGAATGAAATGGGAATTCCAGCCACACCAGAGGATGTTTTTACTTCGGCGCAGGCGACAGCCGCATTTATGACGCAACAAACCGATGAACGAAGCGTTTTCTTCATAGGAGAAAAAGGGCTTGAAACGGCATTGTTTGATGCGGGATTTGAGGTGCAGACGGAGAACCCGGCGTTTGTCGTTGTGGGCATGGACACGAGCTTGACGTACGAAAAAGTGGCGACGGCAGTGCTTGCGATTCGCGGCGGGGCGCGGTTTATTTCGACGAATGCCGATGCGGCAATTCCGACTGAACGTGGACTTTTCCCTGGAAACGGCTCGATTACGGCGATGGTATCGGTTGCGAGTGAAACGGCGCCCACAATCATCGGAAAGCCCGAGCGAATTATTATGAATCAAGCGCTCGCGCGGCTTGGCGTAACGAAGGACGCCGCGATTATGGTTGGCGATAATTATGAAACGGACATTTTAGCGGGGATTCATGCGGAGATGGACACGCTTATTGTCCACACAGGTTTTACTTCCAAAGAAGCGCTGGCACAAAAGGAAATTCAGCCTACTTATGCGCTTTCTAGTTTAGCAGAGTGGCAATTTTAAGAGCGTTTTTGTGACGCTTTTTTACTTGGGAAAAAGGAGGGGTGAGCGTGGATATTTTGAATGACCTTTTTGTTGTATTTCTAATTGTAGCAACGGCATTTTTCGTAGCATCTGAGTTTGCCATTGTCGCGATTCGCAGGCCAACCGTTATAAGTCTTGTCGAAAGTGGCAATAAGCGCGCAAAATACGTTGCACGCGTGACGCAAAATATGAACGATTATTTGGCGGCTTGCCAGCTTGGCAATACACTAGCAGCACTTGCAATGGGCTGGATTGGCGAAGAGACTATGCAAAAATTCCTTGCGCCAGTATTTGAATGGTTGCCGCTGCCGAGTTCGCTCGAAGGCCCCATCTCCATTTTTGTCTCGTTCATTCTCATCACATTTTTCAATGTCGTTCTCGGTGAACTAGCACCGAAAACGCTGACCATTCAAAGCACAGAAAAAGTGGCGCTCCTTATCGCGCGTCCGCTCGTATATTGGTATAAGTTAACTTTCCCGCTAAACTGGCTACTAAATCGCTCCGCCAACCTCATTACAAAACCTTTTGGGGCTAAAAATCAAGCGAATAGTGAGCAAATGACGCCAACCGAGTTAAAGATTATTTTCGAAGATAGCTACCGCCAAGGACTTTTAAATCAGCAAGAATTCAAATATATGAAAAATATTTTCAAACTTGCGGACGTCCCCGCAAATGAAATTATGATCCCCCGCCTGAAAGTCGCTACGATTGACGAAACGGCTACAGTTCTTGACTTACTAAAATTGACCGCCCAACATACGTATCACATTTTTCCAGTCACCGAAGAAAACAACAAAGATAAAATTGTCGGTATCCTTCAAGTGAGCGGTGTCATGGCAGGGCTTGGAGAAGACCAGAATATCCTAGGAAAATCAATTCGCCCCTTTATAACAGAAGCGCTTGAAATGTTTGAAGGTATTATGCTCGAAGAATTGCTTGTGAAAATGCAGGAGCGTGCGGCGGATTTCGCTGTTTTGACAGATGAGTACGGCGGGACTTCGGGCATTGTGACACTTGAAGACGTGATGGAAATTATTGTCGGCGATATGGAGGAAGCGAAAAATCCGAAAGGGATTCGCCGACTTGCAAAAAACCATTTTGTTGTGGAAGGCTCGGAACCGCTTGTTAGCGTAGAGGAAGTTTTAGGAATCGAACTTGTCGGGCAAGGCGTGCACACATTATCCGGCTGGCTGTTTTTACAAAATTTCAATTTGGATAGCGGCGATGTCGTAGAAGAATCTGGCTGGCAATTTACCATTTTAGCGATGAATAAAAACTCCGTTCGGCAGGTGGAAATACGGAAATCTGCCAACTAAATTTGATTTCAACAATTCGCGATGTATGATAAAATACAGTTTAGGTGGTGCTTTGCAACATGAACAAATATTATCAAATCTATGAGGACTTAAAAACTAAAATTATAAATAATGAATATCAGCAACAGCTGCCTTCTGAAAGCCAATTGACTGAAAAGTATGGTGTAAGTCGAAATACGATTCGCCGAGCAATCGATTCGTTAATTAGTGATGGTTTAGTCGTGAGCAAGAAAGGCAAGGGTGTTTTTGTGCTGGAAAATCGTTCTTTTGAGTTTGCCATTAACGGTCTTGAAAGCTTTCAAGAAGTTATGGTGCGCACGAAGGAAAACTTCCAAACTGATGTAGCCTTGTTTGAACATATGATTGCTGATGAGCAGTTGGCAAACAAGAGCGGCTTTGCACCTAATACTGTATTAACGCATATTAAGCGAGTACGTTCGCTCCAAAATGAACGGATTATTCTTGATGTGAATTATTTTGCGCGGGAGCTCATACCGGGATTAACCCCAGAAATTGCTCAAAAATCGATTTATACATTTATAGAAAAAGAGTTGGCGATTGAAATTGGTATTGCCAAAAAAAATATTGTGATTGAACGTGCAACAGCTGATGATTATGAACATCTTGATATGCTTGATTTTGATCTAGTTGCGGTTGTCCATAACTTTGTTTACTTACAAAACG
This sequence comes from Listeria sp. ILCC797, assembly GCF_900186185.1. NCBI lineage: Bacteria > Bacillati > Bacillota > Bacilli > Caryophanales > Listeriaceae > Listeria > Listeria sp. ILCC797. The sequence goes on along the minus strand of NZ_FYBS01000006.1, from coordinate 32,048 downwards.
GCGTATTATTTGAATATACTCAGTCAAGACATCGCCCGGACCGCTTTGTTTTTACCGACATTGCCCGGCGTTAAAAGCATACATTCAGTAATCATTCCCTATTATAAACGGGCTTTTACTGAATATATGCTTATTTTATTTATGCCTAAAATTATTTTTCATACAAACTTGTTTAAACACGTTGACAATCATGTTCGAACAAGTTATAGTATTATGTAAAGGCTTTCAATTTAGGAGGGTAAAGTATGGGGAAATATACGGAACAAGCTGAGCTGTTGCTTGATTATGTTGGCGGAAAAGAGAATATTGTGTCATTAACGCATTGTGTGACACGACTTCGATTTGTTTTAAAAGATGAAAGCAAGGCTGATGTAGCAAAAATTGAGACGCTTGACGACGTGAAGGGAACTTTTACGAGTGCAGGACAGTTTCAAGTCATTATCGGAAATGCAGTTGCTGACTTTTATAAAGATTTTGCGGAAGTGAGCGGTGTTGAAAAAGTAAGTAAGGAAGAAGTAAAACAAGACGCTTTACAACATCAAAATATCGTGCAACGCCTAATTGCTAACTTGGCAGAAATTTTTGTACCAATTATTCCAATCTTATTAGCAGGCGGTTTAATTTTAGGATTGCGCAATATCATTGGTGAAATCAAATTTGATGGCGGTTTAACGTTAGCACAAATGTATCCATGGGTGGATTCGCTGAATGCATTCTTGTGGGTTCCCGGGGAAGCAATTTTCCATTTCCTCCCGGTCGCGATTTGTTGGTCTACTGTGAAAAAATTCGGTGGAACACCAGTACTTGGAATTACGCTCGGAATTATGTTAGTATCCCCGCAATTGCTGAATGCTTACGACTATGCAGCAGCTAATGCAGCAGGTGAAGTACCCGTTTGGGATTTCGGCTGGTTTGAGATTCAAAAAGTGGGCTACCAAGCACAAGTGCTACCAGCTTTAATTGGCGGTCTTGTCCTTGCCAAAATGGAAACGTTTTTAAACAAATATATCCACGATGCTTTAAAAATGGTCATTATTCCAATTACAGTTTTATTAGTTACGTTAGTATTATCCTATACGATTATTGGACCAATCTCACGAGAAGTAGGGAACGGCATTGCCTTCTTCTTTGAATGGTTGTTGACAGGGTCGTTCAGCTTCATTGGAGCGATTATCTTTGGTCTAGCATATGCGCCGCTTGTGATTACGGGATTACATCATACCTTTATTGCAGTTGATTTACAGTTGATTGCTAATCTTGGTGGAACAATGATTTGGCCGATGATTGCTTTAAGCAATATTGCGCAAGGTGCTGCCGCTTTTGCATGCTACTTCTTATACAAAGATTCGAAAACGAGATCAGTCACAACATCTTCAACTATCTCAGCTTGGCTTGGCGTAACTGAACCAGCCATGTACGGAGTCAACTTGAAATTCCGTTATCCGTTTTATGCTGCGATTATTGGATCTGCTTGTGCCGCCGTTGTATCCACTGTCAGCGGTGTAATGGCTAATGCTATCGGTGTCGGCGGATTGCCAGGAATTCTATCCATTCAACCGCAAGATTGGTTACCGTTCGCCATTGCAATGATTGTAGCGATTGCGGTGCCGATGACGCTAACTTTTGTATTCCATAAAATGGCAGTGAAAAAAGCTGGCGGACAAGAAATAATAACGCCAGAGGATACAGATTTCGGTATGTAGAACAGATAAAATACCAAAAGGCATTTGATTGAAGAGAGGCTAAGAAATGAGTACAAATTTTAAACAATCTGTTGTTTATCAAATATATCCGAAAAGTTTTCAGGATAGTAATGGTGATGGCATAGGGGATATTCAAGGAATTATTGCACGTTTAGATTATTTAGAGGAACTAGGCGTTGATTATGTTTGGTTGACGCCGATATATGTATCGCCGCAGCGCGATAATGGCTATGATATTGCTGATTATTATAATATTGACCCCCAATATGGCACGATGGCTGACTTTGATGAATTACTTGCTAAAGCGCATCAAAAAGGAATAAAAATCATTATGGACTTAGTTGTTAATCATACTTCAACGGAACATGAGTGGTTTATACAGGCAAAAACGGGACGCGAGAATCCCTATTATGATTATTATATATGGCGCGAGCAAGCGAATAATTGGCAGTCAAAATTTGGTGGTAGCGCATGGGAATACAACGAGGGAACTGAAAATTATTACTTACATTTATTTGATGTGACGCAGGCTGACTTGAATTGGGAAAATCCGAAGTTGCGCGCAGAAATTTATCAGATGATGCGTTGGTGGCTTAAAAAGGGAATTGACGGATTTCGTCTAGATGTGGTCAATTTACTATCGAAAGATCAGCGCTTCTTAGATGATAGCCTATTATCGGCGACTGATGATGGCCGCAAGTTTTATACAGATGGTCCGAGAATTCATGAATTTTTACACGAAATGTATCAAGAAGTCTTAACCGACTTTCCAGATGCACTAACAACTGGAGAAATGTCCTCAACAAGTTTGCCAAGTTGTGTCGCTTATACGAATCCAGAGAATGAAGAACTAGATATGGTGTTTAATTTTCATCATTTAAAAGTTGATTATAAAGATAAAGCAAAGTGGACTAAAGCACCATTTAATTTTATTGAATTGAAACAATTATTTGCAGACTGGCAGACTGGCATGTATCAAGGCGGAGGCTGGAACGCATTGTTTTGGAATAATCATGATCAGCCACGCGCAGTAACGAGGTTTGGTAACGATGAAGAATATCGCTATGAAAGTGCGACAATGCTAGCCACAATGTTGCATGGTATGCAAGGGACGCCCTATATTTACCAAGGGGAAGAATTTGCTACTGGTAATCCTGCTTTCCGTTCAATCGATGAGTATCGTGATGTGGAATCACTGAATGCCTATGAGAGGCTCAAAATGGCTGGAAATAGCGAACTAGAAACATTGGCCATTTTAGCGGATAAGTCGCGCGATAATGGTCGCACACCAATGACGTGGGATACGAGTGAGGCAAATGGTTTTACTGCTGGTACACCTTGGATTGGCGCCGGCAAAAACGCAACAACAGTGAATGCTGCGGCGGATCAGGCAGCGGCAAAGTCAGTGTTTAAATATTATCAGCAACTCATTAAGCTTCGTAAAACACAACAGATTCTTGCAGAAGGAGATTATCAACCGCTATTCCTTCACGATAACCAAATTTTTGCCTATACGCGGAATACAGCAAAGGGCCATTTATTAGTCGTTGCTAACTTTTATGAGCAGTCAGCGACCATCGACTTGCGCGAATTAACATGGTTAGACAAAGGCGGACAAGTATTGCTTGCTAACTACGAACAGGAAGGCCGAGCACTAAAAGGCACGCTTCAACTAAGACCATATGAAGCGCTAATAATATCAGATTAAAATAGTAAAAGCCTAGCAATCTCGAGCTGCTAGGCTTTGTTTCATTTCACTGCACAATATCATCGTGATAACTATGGGCAAGTCTACTCGCGGCCGCAGCTGCAATAGCTCCCACAATGTCGTCTAAAAAGGTGTGAACGTCTTGACTATTATGTTCATTCAGCCTTCCTAAAATGCCAGGTTTTACTTTATCAATATAGCCATAATTGGTAAAACCGATGGAGCCATAGACGTTAACAATGGACAACGCCAAAATTTCATCAACACCATACAAACCTTCATCGTTACTAATAATATTTTGTAGCGGCTGCATTAATTCGCCTTTTTCGGCTAAAATATCCAATTGAATGCCTGTTAAAATGGCATTTTGCACTTCGCGTTTACTTAAAACTTGTTCGACATTTTCAATACAAACCGATCGTTCTAACTTCGGATGATATTTTTTTTGTAGAAATAAAACTAAATCGGCGATGTCATCAATTGTTACGCCGCGTTCAGTCAGCATTGTACGCGCTTTTTGTTCTAAAACACTTTGTTTTTCTACCATGTAAAATTCCTCCTCGTACTAAAACGCGACAATCCGCATTGTCATCAGTCAGATTATGGCGCGGTTACGTTTCATTTAACATTTTCCTTAAAAAACTTGAACGACTTCTTTAAAGCCAAAAATTTTCTCTGAAAGTGTGAGTTCAATGCCCATTTTTAGAGTCATATCCGAACTGGGACAGGTTACGCAAGCGCCAAGAAGTTTAATTTTAACTATGCCATCTGGCGTCACATCAATAAGTTCATAATCGCCACCATCTCGGAGTAAATACGGACGGAACTTTTGTAAAGCTTTGTCAACTGCATCAAAACTAATTTCTTCCATACGCAAACAAAACTCCTTTTCAAGTGATATTCATTATTATAACAGGAGTGAAGGAGAGATGGAAGCACTTGACATAAAACATGCCCGCTCCTAAGGCTCAGAAAGGAACGGGCAAAACGCGGTAGGTAAAGCCGCGTAAGACTGGTTATTTAACCAGCCAAAAAGGGAGTGTTGTTATATAAACCGTGATTTTTTCACGGAAACAACCAGTATTCATTTGCCGCTTTATCACCAACAAGCGTTAAAGTGACAGAATTGTTTTAATTATTATAATATACTGCTTAAACACTGTCAATGAATATCTAATCAGTAAAATTCACATTTATTCATTTGAAACAGAAAAGTCGATTTTGCTAGTTTTTTTTAGTACAATGTGTGTGAGGTGAGTTGCGATGGAAAATCAAGCGAAACTTTATGTGTATGGTTCTTCTGTTATTTGCGCGAGCTGTGTGGGTGCACCTTCTTCAAAAGAAACGGAAGAATGGCTACGTGCAGCTGTTTCGAGAAAGTTTCAAGATCAACCGTTTGAAGTTGAATATGTCGATATTTTTGACCCAGAGCAAGTTGACTCTAATGTAAGGGACTTAGCGAGGAAATTTGTCGATGAAGATTATATGTACCCCGTCATTGTGGTGGACGATGAAATTATTGCAGAAGGAAACCCAAGACTTAAGGATATTTATAAAGTGATGACTGATCGTGGCTATGTTCCGACGATGTAGAAAGACGAAGTGTGAAAGGCTTCCGTTGTAAAGAAAGGAAGTAAAAAAACGTGAATCCGATTGTGGAATTTTGCGTCAATAATTTAGCGAGCGGGGCACAGGAAGTCTATGAGCGTTTGAATGAAGATCCAAATTTGGACGTCGTGGAATATGACTGCCTCACCTACTGCGATTTATGTGCGACAAGTCTTTTTGCGCTTGTGGACGGCGAAGTGGTGCGCGGAAATGATGCCGCTGAACTATTACGTAACATTTATGCATTTCTTGAAGAAAATCCAATTTAAATAAATCAAAAGCCGAGGAAATCCTCGGCTTTTTTAGTGAATATAATTGGAGATAGGAGTTTGGCCATTTTGGAAAGTATAAATTTTCCTGTATGTGGTCGCCTCAGACAAAATAGCGCACGCAAATTGTGCGACATCAGCGCGGGTGATAGTAGCTTGGCCAAATTCGCTAGCATCGTCCACAAGCCCCGTAGGCGAGTCGTTTGTTAAAGTGACGGGACGCAAAATGGTGAAGTCTAACTGACTTGCTAACAGCGCATTGTCGGCATGACCTTTTGCGGTTAAGTAATTTGCGAGCGATGCGGGACCTTTTTCAGGTTCGCCAGCTAAAATGGAGCTGATTAGAATGAAACGCTTAATATTTTTTTCTTCGGCAAATTGAATGGCTTTGATGGCGCCATCTTGGTCAACGCTAATGGTTTTTTCGGGACCTGTATGCCCGCCAGAACCGGCGGCAAAAATGACGGCGTCGATTTCATCGTAAGCGTAGCTAAAATCTTTTTCTAAATCAGCAATAATGGGCTTGCCACCTAGTTTTTCTAATTCGTCCATTTGGCTTGCTTTACGAATCATGGCGCGCACAAAGAAACCTTTTTCCAGTGCCAACTCGCGCACAATTTGCTTTCCAATTTGACCGTTTGCTCCAATAACTAAAACATTCATAAATTGGCCTCCTTTTAGTTTTGGTAGTTGTCTTTTTCCCCTGACGGAGCAAAATAAAACTGAGGCTGAAAATTCTGAACAGTCTACACAAAATGTGAAAATTATGCTTACATTTGTTATTTAGGACTAAAAATAGGGTTTCTAGGGTATTTTACGTTTTGAAGCCTCGTTTTATGATACCATTTAATCATAGAGAAAAAAGAATATATGAGGTGATAAATTTGTTAAGGAGGATACGCGCAAAACTCAGAGAGAAAAAAGAAGAAAGTGCCACGATGGAACGTGAGTTGGCAGAGCTTAAGGTAAGAATGCGGAACATTCAGGAACAGATTTACAATGATAAAGATAGACGCTTAATTAAGCATCAATAAATAAAAAGATGATGAAAAGAAAGACACTATGATAGGGTTTTTACGAGTAAAAGGAACTTAGCTGAAGAGCTAGGTTCCTTTTTGGTTTAAGCGAACATGGATGTGGAGTGCATCGGTTGAACGCGTGCTGTCGGGTCGATGAAATTAATAGCATTATTGACGGCTGTCGGCGCTTCACCAAATCCAGTGGCGATGAGTTTAACTTTGCCGTCATACGTACAAATATCGCCTGCGCTATAGATGCCGGGAATCGATGTTTCCATTTTTGAATTCACGACAATGGAGTTTCTTTCGATAGTTAGACCCCAGTCTTTAATAGGACCAAGTTGGCTCACGAAGCCGTAATTAACGATAAAATCATCAATTTCGAGCGTTTCTGTTCTAGAACCTTTTACTTCGTCTAAAACAATTCGTTCGATGCCCGCTTCTGTCCCGTGTAGCGCAGTTGGAATGAATGGGGTTAAAACTGTTACGGAAGACTTTTCAAGGTTTGCGACACTATGCTCATGCGCGCGAAACGCTCCGCGTCTATGAATAATCGTAACTGATTTCGCGATAGGTTCAAGCATTAATGCCCAGTCGACTGCTGAATCACCGCCGCCACAAACAGCAACACGTCGCCCTTTAAAGCGATTTAAGTCGTTGATAAAATAGTGCAAATTCGCACCCTCAAATTGCTCCGCCTCTTTTAATTGAAGTTTACGCGGTTCAAACGCACCGTTTCCGGCTGTAATAATGATGGTCTTGCTATAATGAACATCTTTCGTTGTAGTAATTTCAAATGTGCCATCCGCTTGTTTTTCCACTTGCAAAACGGCTTCTTCAAGACAAATACTAGGATTGAACGGTTGCATTTGCTCAGTTAAATTATTGATAAGTTCTTGGGCACGCACAGCTTTAAATCCGGGAATATCATAAATATATTTTTCAGGATAAAGCGCGGTTAATTGGCCACCTAGTTGGGGTAAACTTTCGATGATTTTCACATTGGCTTTGCGCATGCCGGCATAAAAAGCTGCGAAAAGTCCAACGGGGCCGCCGCCGATAATGGTTATATCATAAATTTTGGTTTTATCATCCAAAATAAACTCCCCTTTCAATCAAATAATATATCCATTCTAGCATAAAAAAATTAAAAGCGATGCAACTTTTGCTTAAAACCATATGTTTCGAATTTCACAATGTTGGGTAGGAGGACTATATGGGGGAAATTTCCAGTACACCATACCAATTTTTGTTAAAATATGAACAAAACGGTCTAAATAATTAGCAGTTGCATTTCAAGGTGTGAAAAATGACTGTACCACTTAGAAAGCCTTAAATGTACCAATTTTTCTAAGCATCAATTCTTGAAATACTTGCCTAAAACGTCTATCATAGAAACTATAAGTGGAACATTTCACTTAAGGTAGATTTTTAGCGCAATCTACATAAGAAACACGGAGAATATTCGCGATTTAATTTAGTTTGTGAAAAAAATATAAAGGGAAAGTAGATGTGATTACAGATGAATAAACCGAAAATCGTCATTCTAGGTGCTGGTTACGGTGGATTAAAAACGTTAAAGAAATTGCAAAACTCAAATGCAGATGCTGAACTTGTACTTGTAAACAAGAATGACTATCACCACGAAACGACTTGGTTGCATGAGGCAGCGGCAGGGACACTTGAACCTGAAAAACTCGTGTATCCCTTAGACAAAGTCATTGATCCAAGCAAAACCACTTTTATTCAAGATACGGTTGTAAAAATCAATAAAGAAGAGAAAACGGTGTCTTTAACGAATAATGGTGAGGTTTCCTATGATTATCTGTTAATTGGTTTAGGTTCGGAAGCTGAAACTTTCGGTATTGCTGGATTGAAAGAATATGCGTTAACGATTACGAGTGTGGAATCTGTTAAGAAAATTCGCGCCCACATTGAATCACAATTTGCGAAGTGGAAAACGGAGCAAAAAGACGAACTGCTAACGATTATCGTTGGTGGTGCAGGATTTACGGGCATTGAGTTCTTAGGGGAACTAACTAATCGTATTCCTGAACTTGTGAAAATGTATGACGTACCGCGCGAAAAAGTACGCATTTTCTGCTTGGAAGCATCGCCTAAAGTATTGCCACAATTTGATGCGAAATTAGTAGATTATGGCGTGGGCGTTTTGGAAGACCGCGGCGTAGAATTCTTAGTTGGGAAACCAGTAAAAGAAGCGACCGCAGAAGGCGTGAAATATGCTGCAAGTGAAAATGAAGTGAAAGAAATTAAAGCGGGCACAATTATTTGGGCAGCCGGCGTTCGTGGCAACAGTGTAATTGAAGCTTCTGGATTTGAACAAGGCCGCGGCCGTGTGAAAGTGAATAACAACTTAACTGTGCCAGGCAATGAAGAAATTCTTATCGTAGGCGATTGCTCACTAATCATTAACCCAGCCAATGATCGTCCGTACCCACCAACTGCACAAATCGCGATGCAACAAGCCGATATCGCGGCTATAAATTTAGCGAAACTTGCAACTGGCGACACGGATCTTGTTGATTTCGAGTATCACGAAAAAGGAACAGTTTGTTCTATCGGCGATAACGACGCCATCGGAATTGTGTTCGGCAAAAACTTAAAAGGCTACCCCGCATCTGTGATGAAAAAGGTTATCGATGACCGGGCACTGCTCCAAATCGGCGGACCTAGCGTGATGGTGAATAAAGGTAAGTTTAAGTTTTATAAATAGCAGCTATTACATTATCTAAATGAGTGAAACACTCCCTTTAAAGTAGATACTAGAAATCAAAAAATTCTAGTATCTACTTTAAAGGGAGTGTTTTTTAATGGGAGGTTAATATATATTGAAATTGTAGATGTGTTATTTTTGAAAATTAAAACTAGGAGGTATATACTTGAACAAATTTAGCATGAACTTTCTTTTGGTAATTACTGAGTTATTAGTTTACGGATATCTTGCTGTGCTTTTTATTTTTACAATTGCTGCTGGTTACTCGGGAAGGGTGTCTGGAGTTCTTGAAAATCATTATTCGACTTTGTTTACCGGGAATTTCTTGCTTCTTGCTACAAGTATTTTTATGGGTAGTATTGTCATTATTATTTTGAATGAGCTCTGGAAGCGAGCGGATAAAAAATCTGAAACAAGAAGTTAAAAAAATCACGAATTCAATACAGACAAGCCAATTAATTTATGGTATCGTATACATATGAGTAAATAAACCGAAATGAAAGAAAAAATTGTATTTAGGAATGAAGTAATTTTGTTATTCGTCGGATATTCAGGAGGTATTGTGAATTGTGTAACTGATTATGGGGTATTCCAAACGCAAAGACAATCATGTAGTACAAGTATTCTAAAGTACAAATGTGATATAAGTTTAGTAGGAGTGAGTTATGATGCCAGAAATTAAATCGAATCAAAGAGATGCTCAACAATTTGCTGATGATTTGAAAAGGAAGTGTGAAAAGCTACAAGAAACAAAAAAAATCACACCAAATGGATCATTTTCAACTGTTACACCAAGTGAAAAAATGAAAGAAGCTTTCAGTAATAGTTTGCTTTATACTGATCAATATGCCAGTTCCTTACAAGAAAGCATTGAAAGGATAATTCAGACAGCTACAACTTTTTCCGAGATGGATCACGAAATTGCTTCCGGGATGCGCTGGATTAAATAGAGGTGATTAAGTTGAATGATTTATTTGAGAAGCTAAAAATAATTCGCTATCAATTGCTAGTAGCAGAGGAAGAATATGAAAAACATGATGCAAGAATAGCAAAGTTGAAAGAAGCGCAGCAAGACTATCAGTTAGCTTTACGTAAAGGAAAGCAACTGTTTGACGAACTAGAATATTATTGGCAGGGTGAAGAAGCAAAGCATTTTATTTTTCAGGCAAAGGATGAACTATTTCAAGAAGAAAAAATGACAAATGAGCAGTTTTATGATTGTTATGATGAGATGAAAAGGGACAAGATACAATTACAAGAAAGTATAAGAGAGCTAGAAAAAAACTATAGAACTGAGGCGAGGGAGGATTAGTAATAAATGGGATTAAGAATTGATATGTCTGAGATTAATGAACAAATTAAAAGTATTGATGCCATTCTAAAACAAAAAAATGAAGCTAACAAACAGTTGAAAGCTACTTTCTCTAAGCTACATCAAATAGATTCTTTAAAGGGAAAAACTTATGAGAATATGAGAAATCACTTCATTAACATACATATACCTATCATAGACGGACTAATTGCAGCTAATGATGCCATTATAGATGCCAATCAAGTTTTTAAAGAACAATTTGCGGTACAAGTAGATAGTTCTCCATCAGCAAAAATTGATGCTGATAATATACAAAGCTTAGTTACTCAAATGAATTCATTATCTAATTATTTAAATGAAGCACAGTCAACTAATCAAAACTACATTGCAGTTTCACAAAATCGATTAATGAGAACGCAAGAAGTAATTGAACAAATTCAAAAGCTACATGATTTTGATTCGAGCTGTGCTCAACTATATGACTTATCTAATCAATTACTGGAGCATGTTTCAACAGGGATTTCTTATTTGAATAGTGGAAGCTATGATAATTCAACTCATTCATTTGTACCAGCTGTTGATGCGTCAATAAATTGGCTTAATAAGTTAAATAAGCTGAATGTCGTATCGAAAGCAGAAATCGATGCTATTGCGAAGAAAGTGCCTCATCTAAGTGAACGGGATATTAGTCGTCTTGATGCTTATATAGGCCAAAATCCAGGTAACCAGATTCCGGAGCCTATTATGAAATATTTGAAGGATAATAAAGACAGTATCTTGGCTGACACAGGTAATGAATTATTGCTATTTACAATTGAACAATCTGGAAAACTTGCTGGAGCAAAAACATTAGATCCAGGAGCTATTAGTTTTGGGAAAAGCTTAGGAAAAGTAGCGAAGTATGGAGGATATGCCTCGACAGCTGTTGGAATTGGGATCGGTACCTGGCAAGATGTGAATGATGGGAAAACAATTGGTCAAGGTATTGCCCATGGAACTTTTACTGCTGGAGCAGGATTAGGGGGGGCTGGATTGACACTTGTGGCATTTTCTAATCCAGGTGGCTGGGTAGCTAGCCTTGCTGTTGGTGTAGGGGTAGCGGTATCATATGGAGCAGATTGGGTATATCAAAATAACTTTTTGAAAATTCAAGACGGTGTTGACTATGTAGGTAATAAATTAGATGATTTTGGACAAGCTGTTGTAGAATCTGCTGATAAATTAGTAATAACCGGACCGATGTGGAAAGGGCGGTAATATGAATCAAGAAATAAAGGGAACTAAAAATACTCAATTTAAGATTATACAATATAATAATAAGCAATATATTATCGATATGGCTTCCAAAAAAGGCTGGTTAGCTTCGGTGTTTACTTGGTCTAGGAAAAAAAATGCATACTTACTAATAGCAGAAGATAAAAGCAAGGCTATTCTCGAAAAGCGACCTGTAGATTCAAGCTTAGTTACAGGAATAGTTCTGAGTGTGGTTGCTATAGGCGGTTTTTCTTCTCGGAAATACGTGAATGCTTTGGATACCAACTTATCTAGTTTGTTTTCAATCATTCTTCTGACAGTGAGTGCTTTGTTGATTTTTTTGAGTTATTTTTTTGTAATTAAGAGAAATCAACAGATTCTCAAACAGCTAGTTGGAAGTGAAACGATAAATATTCAGATTAAATCATCCTCTTTTGATGCATTTCTATTCTATATGAAAAATATTTTAATCTTTTTGATTCTTACGTTCTTTGTTGTTTTTGGATGCATCATGTTTATTTTATATCATTCTCTAATATTTTATTTTATTTTTATTTTTTTCTTATTGGTTTGTTTATATACTGGAATTGGTACTATGAGATTGCCTAAAGTATATAGTATTGTAGTTACTGAGAGTAAATGAGAAACAGCAGTAAAAAGGCTTAATTTACGTTTAAATCAGATATAAAGGCAACTAAAAAATGCTATGCTAAGTGATATATCCTTCGCTAGCATTAAATATATCTGTAATTTCTAAGCTGATAAGATAGTATTGCTCGTTAAAAGAATACATGTGCAATCATAGAGAGGAAGGAGGAAAATATGCTAGAACTTGGGACAATTATTTATTTAAAACAAGGTAATAAAAAGTTAATGGTCATTGGTCGTAATCAAGCAATTAAAAAAGACAAGGAAGAGATCTTTTTTGATTATGTGGCATGTGCTTATCCAGAAGGGATTCATCCAGAAGAAACTTTCTTTTTTAATGAAGAAAATATAGACCGAGTTGTATTTAAGGGATACGTTGATGAAGATGAGCATAGATATCAAGAACTTGTTACTAATTGGAAGAAAGAACACGGGGTTCATTACTATCATATAGTAAATGAAGGTGAAGAAAGAGTTTAATGCCTGTGGAAAGTAAATAAGCATAAGTCCAGTAAAATCCATTTAAAAATGTGATTATTACTAGATTTATGCTTTTTCCTTAAAAATTAGTCTTATTGAAGGACGATTCTTCATATCTTTTCGATGCCTCACACTGAATGATACCCATTCACCAATGTCAAGCAAGCTGACGCTTCTATTCTACGGATTTCTAAAATCACCTCGAAAAGCGCTTCTTGTGAGCACATTAATGTTTTCTTTTCGTAATGAATCATTAAGAACTCGGTCATTGCTGTAAAAAAAGTTTCTAAATTTATATAAGCGTCATGAAATGGTGTTTGCATATCACGGCGGTCTTCAACAATTTCATTAAGGTAAGGAATACTCTCGTTTTTTCCAAAACAGTGCAGTGTTTCTTTAAAAAGAAGGATAGCTTCGCGGCGCTCGGCATCTAAAAAACCTATCGCGTGTCTGCGAATCGCATATTCTTCTGAGCGAACATAATAGGTGCTCAACCAGTAATTAACGAGTTCTTCGGTTCGGGTGTCTAAGAATTTTACCACGGTAATCAAAAATATCACTTCCTCTGTTCCAGCATTATCTTCATTTTAGCATGATGAAAATAGAAATGCTGTGACAGATTGGTGAATCTTTACAAACTTCCCATCAAAAAGGCGATTAAAAAGCCAATTATTATACCGGTGATGGCGCCGAAGAAAACTTCCATCGGTTTATGCCCCAAAAGTTCCTTTAAATGTTTTTGTTTTTCAGCTTGTTCAGAAGCCGTTAAACCTTTCGCATGTTCCACAAATTCTTGGAAATCACTCACAAGTTTATTTAAAACCGCAGCTTGTTCCCCTGCTTGGCGTCTAACGCCGGTCGCGTCAAACATGACGATGATGCCAAATACTACAGCAATCGCGAAAAATGGCGAACCTAAGCCATGTTCAATCGCAAGCGTGGTCATGAGAGCAGTCACAGCAGCAGAGTGGGAGCTAGGCATGCCACCAGTTGAAAACATTAGTCCCCATTCAAACCTTCCTGAAATCATCAAACGAATCGGAACTTTAACAAATTGAGCAAACAAAATGGCAACAATCGAGGCTACCAAAGGTACATTTTCAAAAATGGTCATAGCAATCTCCCCAGTCTTTCTTCTTTGTTCTTATTTTACCACAATCAAAATAATGAAAACCCAATTTTTGCCAAATTCCCGAAAAGCTTTATAATAAAAGAAAAAGGACGGTGAAAATATGGATTTTGGAGAAAATATCGGAATTGAAGTTGTGTCCGCTGAAAAAGGTTACGTTAAACTAAAATTGCCAGTTACGGATAAAGTGAAACAACCCTTTGGCTTTCTGCACGGTGGCGTTTCGGTGGCGCTCGCAGAACACGCAGCAAGCATTGGCGCCTCGCTATCAGTCGCAGAAGACGAAATCGCCTTCGGGCTAGACATCAACGCCAGTCATCTGAGGAGCGTTCAGAGTGGCGACATCTACGCTATAGCAGAACCTATACATATCGGTCGCACCACCCAAGTTTGGCAAGTTCAAATTGAAAGCGAAGACCAAATCATTTGCGTGAGCCGCGTAACAATTGCCGTCAAGAAAAAACGCATTGAGTAAACAAAAACCCGAAATCCTCACGTGGAATCGGGTTTTTTAATTTAATCGTCTTGTTTCTTTTCAGTATGGCTATCTTCTTGTTCGATGATTTGATTTTCCGAATCATCCGCCTCTTCCTCGATGGTCTGCTCGTCATGCTCGCGCTCTAAGTCCTCATTGCGTTCGCGGGCATCAATTTGTTCCTCGCGAAGCTCGTAGTCTAGGCGGTCCTCGAGTTCCTCTTTCTCCTGACGTGCTTTTTCAATTTGCTCCTGACGAATAATTAAATTTTTCCTTGCTTTAATTTCATCTTTCTTGACCGAACGCAATTGGTCGCGAATCCGAATTGCAAGCGGCACGCCTGTGTCATAGGCAGCACGGTTGATAAGATGGGAAGCGACAGGCGTCGTTAAATAAATAAAGAAAACGGCGAGCAAAACGCGGGCATTGAAACCTTCGCCGGAATGGAAAAAGAACCCAACAGTTGCGAATAAGAGAATGCTAACACCGAATGTATTACTAATACCAGCCGCATGTGTGCGCGTATAGACGTCTGGCAGGCGAATGACACCAATAGCGGCTAAAATACTTAATAAACCGCCGAGGAGAACCATAATAGAAATAATGATTTCAATTATCACGTTCACGATCAATCACCTTGCCTTTCTCAATAAATTTGGAGAAGGAAACCGTTCCGATAAACGCAAGAAGCGCAATTAAAAGAATGACGTCTAAATAGGCATTTGTGTCATAAAACATTGATAGAAGTGCGACAGTGGCGACTAAATTCATGCCGATAGAATCGAGTGCCACGACTTTATCTGACGTAGTAGGACCTTTTAAAATACGGTACAAGTACAGGAAAGTGGAAATGGAATAAAGTAAAAGTGCGATGGATAGGGCAATCTTTAAAATCATCCGTGAAACACCTCCATAATGGCACCCTCATATGATTTTCGAATGGTGGCAATTTCTTCTTCGATATTTGGAACATGTAACGAATGAACATAAATCGATTTATAATCGTCAGAAATATCAATGGAGAGCGTTCCAGGCGTGAGCGTAATCATAAGCGCAAGCATGGTTACTTCCCAGTCAGTTTCTAACAAAGTATCATATCTAAAAATCCCTGGACGGATGTTCATATCCTTTTTTAAAATAATGCGGCTCACATGAATGGTCGATGCAATTAAATCGCGCAAAAAATTGTATAGCAACTTAATGAGCGCAAAAAGACGGAACAAGTAAAACGTTGAGCCAAGAAAGCGCCGCATGAAGAACAGTAGCACAATCCCTATCACAAAGCCGATAATAAATGTACCGAACGTGAAGGATGACTCAAGGAACATCCAAAAGCAAGCTAAAATAACGTTAATAATCAATTGAAACGCCATGTGTCATCACTCCTTTATCACAGCATTAATATAAATATTCGGATCGATAATTGGATCAACAGCATCGCTTATAAACGGATAAAGCGCGTTTGAAAAGACGCCGTATAAAACGGAACAAGCGAGTAAAATAACGACCGGAAACATCATTTTCTTATAGGGAATAGCGAGATTGAATTTGCCGCTTTTCTCACCCCAAAATCCGCGAGTGAACACTTTGATGAGTGACATTAAAACGAATAAGCTTGATAGCAGGATGACGATACCCCCGAAAATTTCGCCAGTACTAAAGGCGCCTTCTACCATCAATAGTTTTCCAAAAAATCCGCTCAGTGGTGGAATCCCGGCAATCGCTAAAATCGCGATGAAAAACGACCAGCCAAGTGTCGGCTTTACGGTCATTAAACCGCTGAATTTTTTCACCGTAGACGTGCCAGTAATCGCCATAATAACCCCGATTATGAGGAAAAGCGCCGATTTAATGATCATATCGTGAATCAGGTAGTAAACGGCACCGGTCATGGATTCGCGAGTCATGATGGAAACACTGAACAAAATCGCGCCAATCGCAATTAAAATGTTATAGATAACGATAGTTTTCATATCGTAATAACTAATAACCCCAATTACGCCTAGAATAATAGTTAAGAGCGCCAAAACCCCGAGGAGTGGCATCGCGAATGTGGTTTCTTTTGCGAAAAATAAGCTATACGTCCGAATAATTGCATAAACGCCAACTTTTGTTAAAAGTGCGCCAAAGAGGGCGAGGACTGGCATTGGTGGCGCGAAATAGGAGCCCGGTAGCCAGAAGTAAAGCGGAAAGAGTCCAGCTTTCAACCCAAAAACGAACAGAAACATAACGGCGGAAACGCTTATCATGCCTGTATTTGCACCGTTAAGGGCATTGATTTTTTGAGAAATATCCGCCATGTTTAGCGTACCAATCATTGAATATAAAATACCGATTGAAACGACGAAAAAAGCAGAGCCGACCACATTGATGAGCAAGTATTTAATGGTCGCTTTCAGTTGGATTTGTGTGCCCCCAATGACGAGCAGGACGTAAGACGCCATGAGCATCACTTCAAAAAACACGAATAAGTTGAAAATATCACCTGTTAAAAAGGAGCCATTTACACCGACGATGAGAAACAGAACTGACGGGTAGTAAAGGAACTTTTCGCGGGCTTTGCCAATAGTGTAAAACGAATAAATGATAACGCAAGTTAACACTAAACTTGTTGTTACGACTAGAAGAGCGGCCAACATATCGGCTACGATTGTAATCCCAAAGGGCGCACGCCAATTGCCAATATTGAGCGTTGTGATACCGTTATTTTTTACATAAAAGAGTAAGAAAAGGTCTGAAGCAACAAGTAGTAAACTCATAATCAGAGCAATCGTGCGCTGAACGATGACTTTTTTTGGCACTAACATTAAAATAATAGCGCCGACTAGCGGGATAAAGATGGGCAGTAAAATAATATTATTCATCATCGGCTTCATGTCCTCTCGTTTTGGATACGCTCTCGCTGTCTAATTCTTGATAAGCTCGGTAAGCTAAAACTAGGAAAAAAGCGGTGACACCAAAGCTAATAACAATGGCGGTTAAAATGAGCGCTTGTGGCAGTGGATCATTATAAGAGGCGGTGACTTTCAAGCCTAAAATGGGCACATCACCACGTTTAATTCCGCCCATCGTTAAAACGAGCAAATTGACGCCGTGACTTAAAATCGCCGTTCCAATAATAATCCGCAATAAACTTTTTGATAAAATTAAATAGACAGCAGCGGCAAACATTAAGCCGATGAGGATAGACATTAATAATTCCATTTAGTCACTCTCCCCAATCGTTTGAATAATCGTCAGCGTTACGCCGACAACGACAAGATAGACGCCTAAGTCAAATAATGTCGCAGTATGAAGGGACGTATCGCCTAGAACGGGCAAGTCGACATGTCCATATAAATGCGTCAAAAACGGCTTTCCGCTGAAAACACCCAGCAGCCCAGTACCTACGACGAAAATAAGACCAATAGCTGTAATGATTATCGTATTCATATTGAGCATGCTTTTCACCGTTTTAATATCGTAAGCAAGGAGGGTAAGCGTGATGGCGCCAGCGCTCGTAAGTCCAGCAACAAAGCCGCCGCCGGGATTATAGTGCCCCGCGAAAAAGAGGTGCAGTGAAAATAAAAAGATGATGAATGCCACCACTTTTGTAACATTGCGGAGCAGTACGTCATTGGTTTTCATTTTTATCCCTCCGTTTCGTAAGTCGTAGTTTAATCATTTGGAAAATCCCAATAGATGCAATAGCAAGAACAGTCGTTTCGAACAATGTATCAAAACCACGGAAGTCAACAAGAATCACGTTTACAATGTTCTTTCCGGCAGCTTCTTTATATGTGTTATCGATATAGTACTGCGAAATAGAATCATAAAACGTTGTATCGTAGGCAGATAATGCGACGAGTGTAATCGTGATGCCGACCCCAATACTTAAAAACGTTTTAACCGAAAAGAATCGCGGCTTTTCTTCAATATTACTAAACTGTGGCAAATGATAGAAGACGAGTAAATAGAGTACAACAGAAATCGTTTCAATCACGAGCTGCGTTAGCGCAAGGTCTGGAGCACGAGCGATTACAAAGAAAATACTAATCGTGTAGCCCATCGCACCAAGCAAGATGATGGACGTAATGCGCGATTTCGAGAAGACCGTACCTACTAAGGTCACAAGAATTACCGCGGCTAAAACATAGTCCACAAGTGTGATAGCCGTTAAGTTATCAAAGTTAAAATTTAGTGAGCCTGTCAGAATGAGTGACCCAAGGACAAGAACAATAAAAGCAAATAACATGTAGTTCAAATAGGTGCGTAGCCACCCTGTCATGATGGTCATCGTCATGCGGTAGGAACCTTGTTCAAGGTAAGACATGCCTCTATCATAGCTTTTGCCAATTCGGAGCATTTTAGGTACTCGTGTTGTAATAAATGGCTTCCAGTAACGATGCGTCTTATAAACTAGTGTTCCAACAATGATGATGCCTATAGTCATAAGTAAGGCCGGTGTAATGCCGTGCCAAAGGCCGATGTGAATGTGGAAATCATCATTTGTCGCAAGCGATGGCACAATGGATTTCACAGCTGGTTCTAAAATTGGTGCGGCAATCAAATTGGGAAATAGCCCAATCAAAAGTACAAGTGATGCTAAAATCGATGGAGGTAGCAATAAGCCAAAAGGTGCCTCATGTGGTTTCTTTGGCAATAAGTACGGCTTTTGTTTGCCAGTGAAAGTCTTAAAGAAAATAATCATGCTATACGTAAACGTAAACACGCTAGCGATCCACGCGCTAATTAGAATAAATATTCCCCAAGTATCCGCATTCCAAAGATTAAGGTGCGTGAGGTTAACAAGGCTCTCTAAAAACATTTCTTTACTCAAAAAGCCGTTAAAAGGTGGTAATCCGGCCATCGCGAATGTTCCGATGAACGCGATTGTTGCGGTGATAGGCATGATGCGCATAAGTCCGCCGAGGCGTCTGATGTCACGTGTGCCGGTTTCGTGGTCGATAATCCCCGTCATCATAAACAGGCTTCCTTTGAATGTTGCATGGTTGAAAAGGTGGAAGACGGCAGCGACAACGGCAAGAACGTAAATATCATCGCTTAAATTATCAAAATGTAAGCTGGCGGCCCCGACTCCGAGCAGTGTCATGATTAAACCAAGTTGACTGATGGTGGAGTAAGCTAAAATGGCTTTCAAGTCATTTTTCTTCGTCGCATTAATCGAGCCCCAAAGGAGTGTAATGCTGCCGACAATGGTGACCGTCCAAAACCAAACTGATGAAACGGCAAAAAGCGGTGTAAAGCGTGCTACGATGTAAATACCTGCTTTAACCATTGTAGCGGAGTGAAGATAAGCGCTGACAGGTGTGGGAGCTTCCATCGCGTCAGGAAGCCAAATATGAAAAGGTACTTGAGCGGATTTTGTGAACGCGCCAAGTAAAATTAAAATCATTGCGGGAATGAAAAGGGCGTTTTGTGAGATAGCTTCACTAGCTGCGAGGATTTCCCGAATGGAAAAGCTATCCGTCATGATGTGCAGCATTAGGAATCCGCCGAGCATCATTAAACCGCCAAAAACAGTAATCATCATTGATTTTCTAGCGCCATAACGAGAACGCTCGCGGTGATACCAGTAGCCGATGAGAAGGAAAGAACTAATGGACGTCAATTCCCAAAATAGATAAAGAACGATGAGGTTATCACTAAGTACAACGCCAAGCATCGCTGTCATAAAAATCATCAGAAAGGCGTAAAAATTGTTTAAGCGTTCCTTGTTTTTTCCTAAATAATAAATAGAGTAGAACACAACAAGCGAACCGATTCCCGTAATTAAAAGGGCGAACAATAAGCTAAGACCGTCTACAACGACAGTGAAGTTAATTCCGTATTCAGGAATCCAAGCAAAGGTTTCTGTTGTAGCTCCCTGCATTGTTTCCGGAATAAAAGTTAAAAAGTAAATGAAGAGCACGATTGGAACCGGTAGAACAAGCCAACCAGTATGAATTTTTTTCGTCCACTTATAAATAAGCGGGATAATAAGTGCCACGATAAATGGCAGAATGATTGCAAGATGCAACAATGACAAAGTCGGTTCCTCCTTTTTGATAATCTATTTCAAACGTAACGTTTTTATTTTTTAAGCAAGTACTTACATTTTTTGAAAAAAAGCAAATACAATTTATTATAGCATACTTTTTTGGTGGAAAAAAAGGTGGAAAACTTGTTCTCTTAACAAGTTTTCCACCTTTCAGACTGATGACAAACGGCAATCTTCGGAGTTTTTGCCTGCGTTCCGCTCCGCTTCGCCTAACTTCTCACATGGTCGGGCAAACTACGCCCTTCCTGTTTTCAGTCATCACATACTCGAGTACGCTCCGGTGCAGTACTCGGCAATGCGTGAGAATCTCACTATTTGTCATCAGTCTGATTGCGCGTAGTCCGTTTTGTTTGGCTTAAGTTTAGAGTTTTTTTACCTTTCATACAGATGACAAACGGCAATCTTCGGAGTTTTTGCCTGCGTTCCGCTCCGCTTCGCCTAACGTCTCACATGGTCGGGCAAACTACGCCCTTCCTGTTTTCAGTCATCACGTACTCGAGTACGCTCCGGTGCAGTACTCGGCAATGCGTGAGAATCTCACTATTTGTCATCAGTCTGATTGTGTGTAGTCCGTTTTGTTTGGTTTAAGTTTAGAGTTTTTTCACTTTTTATACTGATGACAAACGGCAATCTTCGGAGTTTTTGTCTCCGTTTTGAATGGCGCAAATTCATTTTTCTAATCAATCCACGTTCAGATGGCGTTTTCTATCCGCGTGAAGGGCGTAGAGTAAAATGAAGAAGGCGACGAAAAACATGCCGCTCATGAATAAAAAGACGTTGTTGATGCCAACGAAGCCCGCGAGCGTTCCACCAAGAATTGGCCCAATGACATTTCCTAAAAAACGCGCGCTTTGGTTATAACCAAGCATTTCGCCTTGCATCGCACCAGGAGCAGCGAGTCGAATATACGCCGTGATACAAGGAACCATACCACCAATCGCAATGCCGAATAAAAAGCGAAAAATAATGAACGTCCATAAATGCGAGACGAACGCCTGCGGAATCACTGTGAGCGCCGCAAGTATTAGTAAAATATTTAAGATTTTCTCATAGCCATACTTATCGCCAAGACGCCCCCAACTACGCGTCATAACAAGATTACCAAACCCAGTAGCCGAGAAGGCAAGCCCAGACATGAAAGCGACGTTAGACGAATGCGTCATCTCCCCCACATAAAGCGCAAGGAGCGGTTGAACACTGAAGTTCGCAATTTGGATAAGCGCTGTAATGACCATCACTGTAAAGAGCACTCTTAGGGTGAAAATTTTCTTCAAGACGGCTCTCCGCGAATAAATTGGCCGACCTGTTTTTTGTGTTTCGCTTCGCACTTCCTTTAAACCAAAGGCAACGAGAAATGAAGCAATTAAAATCGCGATTCCCGTTACAGTAAAGGTGTTTTTAAAACCAAATAAATCCGCCATAGCACCACCAATTAGCGGACCGAATAGCATTCCTGTAACCCCGCCGAGTTGGAGCGTACCAAGGATTTTGCCGGCCTCATGCTTATCCGTTTGGCGCGCGATAAACGCGTTTGAAATCCCGATAAACCCAGTGACTATCCCCATGAAGATTCGCAAAATAAATAAGTATGTCACGGAATGAGCAAAGCCCATTAGAAAAATACTAATCGCCATACCAAATGAAGTAAAGATGAGAATTTTTTTATAGCCAAATCGGTCGCCAATCCGTCCCCAAATCGGTGAAAATATAAAGGCGACTAGAAAGGTGACGCCGAATATGTAGCCAGCCCATTTTTGTACGTAAGCCGGATCATGGTCACCGAAAGTTTCAATATAAAGAGATAAGAAGGGCATAATCATCGTTGTGCTAGCAGACATAAGTAAATTCGCCAGCATGCAAATGTATAAATTGCGTTTTTTTACTGACATATTTTGACATCTCCGTTCGTTTTAGTTTCAAAACGCGCAGTTTTTTATTAGAATAAAGAAGTACTGAATAAATCAGAGCGGCAAGAGTCGCTCTTCTAACAAAAGGAGCGCCTCATGGTTAAAAAAATTATCATATGGACACTCGCAACAATTTTAGTGCTTTATATGGTTGCGGTTTTCGTAAATCTTTTAATAATCTGGTTTGGAAGGTAAATTATGACAAAGGAGCTAATCATATATGACATACCCACAATTATCAAAAGAAATCGCTGAGAACGAAATCTTAGCTGAAATGGTTACAAATCGCGGCACAATTAAGCTGAAGCTTTTCAAAGAGGTGGCACCAAAAACCGTTGAGAACTTTGTGACACACGCAAAAAATGGCTACTACGATGGCTTGATTTTCCACCGTGTTATCCCTGAATTTATGATTCAAGGCGGCGACCCTGACGGAATCGGAACAGGCGGTGAAAGCATCTGGGGTGAGGCATTCGAAGATGAGTTTTCAAAAAACGCATTTAACTTGCGTGGTGCTTTATCAATGGCCAATGCAGGTCCGAACACAAACGGAAGCCAATTCTTCATTGTACAAAAACCGGATATGCCAGTAGAAATGATTGGACAAATGGAAGAAGCTGGTTTCCCTACAGAAATTATTGAAGCTTACAAAGAAGGCGGGACACCATGGTTAGATGGACGCCACACTGTTTTCGGTCATGTCATCGAAGGAATGGACGTTGTAGATAATATCGCAAGCGTTCAAACAGGCGCACAAGATAAACCAGTCCATGATGTTGTCATCGAAAAAATTAATATTGTTGAATAACAGAAAAAGCGAGGGACAAATTGTCCTCGCTTTTTATTATACCTCTACTTCTTGAAAAAATTCATTATAAAGGGCTTGAACGGCTGTACGTTCATCTTCTTTTTTGACGCCGAACATGATGCTAACCTCGGAAGAGCCTTGGTTAATCATTTCAATATTGACGTTTGCATGAGAGAGGGCGCGGCTAGCTCGGAATGTTGTCCCAATGTTTTGACGCATTGCTTCGCCTACAATCATGATGAGGGAGAGGTTGTGCTGGATGGAAACTAGGTCGGCATTTAGTTTGTGCGTGAGTTCGTGGATTAGTTTTTTTTCTAACGCCGCATCGAGTTGATTTTCCCGCAAGATAATCGTTAAATCATCGATTCCAGACGGCATATGTTCGTAGTTTAGTCCCGCTTGTTCTAAAATCTCGAGGACTTGTCTACCGAAACCGATTTCGCGGTTCATCAAATATTTGCTAATGTAAATGCTGCAAAATCCGTCATCGCTGGCAATCCCTACAACAGGACCATTCGAAGTATCTCTTTCATGAATCACACGCGTCCCAGTGCTTTCGGGGTTGTTCGTGTTTTTTATGTGGACTGGAATACCCGCCCGAAACGCTGGAATGAGCGCTTCGTCATGGAACACAGAAAAGCCGGCATAAGAAAGTTCACGCATCTCGCGGTACGTAAGTTCAGCCACTTGCTGGGGTTTTTTAACAATAGCAGGGTTTACAACAAAAACAGCATCAACATCGGTGAAGTTTTCATAAAGTTCCGCTTGAATCCCGTTTGCGACAATCGCGCCCGTAATATCTGAACCGCTACGTGAGAATGTTGTAATCTCACCAGACTTCGTATAGCCAAAGAAACCAGGAAAAACAACAAGTCCCGGGTAATCGCGAAGCGCGAAAAGATTATCATAAGACTCAGGCAAAACACGCGCATGAGCATGGTCTTCGGTCACGAAAAGCCCCGCGTCCTTAGGGTTAACATAAGTTGCAGGAAGACCTTTGTGGTTGAAAAACGCGGCAACTAATTTTGCGTTATTGTCCTCGCCGCTCGCTTTCATTTTATCCATAAATTGGTCGGGATTGGATTTATCAGATTGCAAAATGGTCGTTAAATTGTCGCTGATTTCCGATATGACGGCCTCGCTCATACCAGTGTCCAACACAATATCGTGATAGCGTGCGACGATTTGATTGAAAATATCCGTCGTGTCTTCCGAAAGCAAGGCCTTTGCCGCGCAATCAATGAGAAGGTCAGTTACTTTCGTGTCATCTGAAAAACGCTTTCCAGGCGCAGAAACGACAATGATTTTGCGCATAGCATCACTTTTCACTACATCTAATACTTTATTCAGTTGAAGTCCGGAAGCTAGAGAGCTTCCACCAAATTTAACGACTTTCATGTATACAGCTCCTGTCTAGTTTAATTTAAGCGAAATTTTACGTATTTTCTGTCTATTATCGCTCTTTTGGGGGAAAAGTGCAATCTATTTTTAGTTTATTTTAAAAATGCGTGTGTATTTAGTGAGATAAAGTTGTTGATAACGTTTACTTGTTTAAAATACTACACGTATTGTATAATGAAGGTGTTACAACAATAGCCGTTTAATTGGAAAGGAAGAATAGAAATGAATAATATCGTTTTAATCTGTGCGGCAGGGATGTCCACAAGCTTACTCGTTACAAAAATGGAAAAAGCAGCCGCTGCAAAAGGCGATGAAGCAAAAATTGCTGCTTACTCAATAGCTGAAATTAATGAAGTTATTAAAGATGCTGATGTCGTGTTGCTTGGTCCGCAAGTGCGTTACCAAGAAAAAACAGTTAAAGATGCAGCCGCAGGACGCATTCCAGTTGATGTTATTGATATGATGGCATACGGGAAAATGGACGGCGAAACAGTTTACGCTCAAGCGCTTAAATTGATTGAAGAAAATAAATAAAGAAGCGTAGGAACATCGTTCCTACGCTTCAGAGTGATGACAAACGGCCATCTTCGTCGTTAAAACCTGCGTTCCGCTCCTCACGTACTCAAGTACGCTCCGGTGCGGTACTCGGTTTTGCCTAGAATCTAGCCATTTGTCATCACTCTGATTTTGTGTGGGTTTAGAGTTTTCCCACGCTTTTTTTAATTGTTAACGTTCTTTCGTCAAACGCCCGTCTTCCATGCGGTAAACATGGTCGCATAAGTCAAGCATGCGCTCATCATGCGTCACCATAATCGCCGCGCGCTCCGTGCCCTCTACTTCGCTACGGAGCAACTGTACAACCTCTCGACTCCGCTCAGTATCTAAGCTTGCCGTCGGTTCGTCCGCCAAAATGATGGACGGCGAATTAATTAAGGCCCGCGCAATCGCAACCCGTTGCTTTTCACCACCAGATAAATCTTTTGGATAAAAAGTTGTCCGAGTTTCGAGACCAAGGTGGTTCAAAAGGGAGACACTCTTTTCGGTCACCGCATCTTTATTTTGCTTCGCTTGTTGCCCGATAAAACGGACTTGGTCCACCACGCGAAGGTAAGGGACTAAGTGCGCCGCTTGAAAAATAAAACCAATTTCCGTCAGACGAATTTGCGTCTGTTCTTTTTTCGTTAGCTGACTAATTTCCTGCCCGTTTAAAATGATTTTGCCATCTGTAGGCGTAAGTAGCGCCCCCGCCAGTGACAAGAAAGTACTCTTACCAGATCCACTCGGTCCAACAATCGCAATGAGCTCACCGCTGTTTGCTTCAAAATGGGTCTCACGCAAAGCATGAATCGTAGTGGGACCAGATTTATAGTTTTTCGTTACACCTTCAAATTGTAAAATTGGACGCATCATTCATCACCTCCGCGAATTGCATCAAGCGCATCAACCTTATTAATTTTCCACATCGAAAGCAGTGAACCAATCAGCGCTACAACGAAGAAAATCACGCTATATAAGCTAATTGTGAAGCTCGACAAGCGGAACGGCATCGCCTCAGGCAACACGTTCGGCAACAAGAGCGTAACCCCAACACTGATTAAAATGCTTATGAGGGAAATCACGATAACTTGTGTGATCACGCTCACCGCGATATAGCCGGACTTGGTGCCTAGCGCTTTTAAAATCCCAAATTGTGTCGTCTTTTGAAGCGTCATCACATAGAAGAACGCCGTTAAAATAAAGCCGCCAATCACAATTAAGAAATAAATCATCATATTTAGCGTCATTTGTTCCGCCGAATAGCCCGGAATCTGGTCTAAAAATTCAGCTTGCGTTAAAACAGACAAGTCTTTGTTCGCTAAATTGACAGTATCGCCTTTAGGCTGGATTGCAATCGCGCTAACTTGCGGTGTTTTTTGGTGGTATAAAACCGGATTAATAGATTGCCAAGTCGGCATGTTGATGTAAACAACGGGCGCGTGACTATATTTTTTATTCTCCGTAAAACCAACAACCGTTAGCTCTTTGTTAAGTTGGTCGTCCATCAAAATATCGCCAAGTTTAATCCCATCTTTTTTCAAAGAAGAATCTACTACGATTTCATCGGGTTTCGTCACTTCAAGCCCTTTACCAGATGAAATTTTTGGATCGAGGAAAGTGCCAGGTTGAATGGCGAAAAAAGCGATACTGAACTTCTTATCATCACTTTCGCGTTTCAATGTTTGCATCGATTGCCCAAGCACCGCTGCTTCCTTCACACTTTTATCCTCTTGAACACTTGCCAACTCGCTTTCATCAAAAAGTGAGCGTGACACTTTACCTTGCGCATCTTTCGCAATCGCATAAAACGGAACCCCGTTATCCGCAACTGCAGAAGCGTTATCGTATGCCAGACCATTTGCAAGGCCTGATAAAATCAGTGAGAGCAACATAATCAAAACCATGATGCCTGTCACAAGTATGTATCGCAATTTTGAATAGAGCATTTCACGTAGCCCTAAAAACATAACTTCTCCAACTCCTTTTACAAAAATAAAGAAAAAACGATTTTCCTCGTTCCTCCTAAAAACCATACTACAATTTTAGTATAACAAGGTTCCATGTGGTTTACCAAAAACCTGATTTACAGACGCCGATATTTACCGCTTGTCGTCGTGCTAAACGTGCGAGATGCCTTTTATGTAGCCTTTTCTACAAACTAAAACCAGACCATTTCAGTCTGGTTTTAGTTTACTATTTTTGAATCCCCGCAATTAGTGCAGCCACGCCTTTTTTAAGTGTTTCACGCGGACAAGCAATATTCAGGCGGATAAATTTATCGGCCACCGCGCCAAAACCTGACCCCATTTGAACGCCGCAACCCGCATCGATAATATCTTGATACAGCGTCGCTTCATCTTTTTTGAGCGCCCGTGCATCAAGCCACATCAGATAAGTCGCTTCAAGCTCCGTCACGCCGATTTCAGGACAATGCGTATTCAATTCAGCTTTGACATATTGGAAGTTTTCGTAAATATAATCGCGCAGCTCATCTAGCCATTCCGCACCTTCATTATAAGCCGCTTCAAGCGCGATTTGACCAAATTCATTAATGCCTGGCGCATGCACATATTGCTGTAACTCACGGAATTTCGCCCGGTAATCTGGATTATCAATAATCAAGTAGGACACTTTCAAAGCCGCCAAATTAAACGTTTTCGTTGGTGCCATCAGCGTAATAATTTGCTCCTTGTAATACGGTGCCACCTTAACAAGCGGCGTATGTACATGGTTTTTCATCACTAAATCCGCATGAATCTCGTCCGACACAATCGGCACATTATAACGTGCACAAAGCTCAACCAATTGCGTAAGTTCTTCTTTTTTCCAGGAAATTCCGCCCGGATTTTGCGGATTGCAAAGTAAAAATAGCTGAATATCATTTTGGGCAAGCTTCTGTTCCATATCGGCAAAATCAATTTCAAACCGCGTGCCCGTGTGTTTTAACGGTGAAAGCACGACTTCGCGTTTCGTTTCATCGCCAGTCACCTTAAAAAACGGCGGATAAATTGGCGAATGCATCAAGACTTTCTCTGAAGGTTTCGTTAGCGCCCGAATCGCGAGTGAAATCGAAGGGACAACAGCGGCGTTATATAAAATCGCATCCGAATCCACATCAAATCCGTGCCGCGTTTTATTCCAATTCAAAATGGCTTTCGTCATGCCATCTTCACATTTCGTATAGCCGAAAACACCGTGGTCAACTCGTTTTCGGAAGGCATCTAAAACAGGCTTCGGCGCCCGGAAATCCATATCAGCAACCCACATGGGGATAATATCTTTCCTTCCAAATAAGGCTTCCGCCCCGTCCCATTTTTCAGAATTTGTATTTAGGCGCGGAATTACTTCATCAAATTGACTCATATTTAGTTCCTCCTTCGACAAGCATTTCTTTTTTTATAATGCCATTGTAACACAATTTTAGAAAGCTGCATCAGCTTTAATCAAAGTAATGAATAATTGTGGTAATCCTAAGCAAGTGGTATAATTGTACATTATCGGTATTTTGGAAAGTGGGTGTGTTTGTAGATGAGTACATTTAAAGTAGGCGACGTTGTAACAGGGAAAGTCGCAGGTATTCAAGGATACGGAGCGTTCGTGGCGCTTGATGATAAAACGCAAGGGCTTGTGCATATTTCAGAGGTGACGCACGGTTTTGTTAAAGATATCCATGATTTTTTAGAAATCGGACAAGAAGTGAAAGTTAAAATTCTTGATATGGATGAAGAAAATAATAAAATTAGTCTTTCGATTCGTGCGACCGAGGAAGTAAAACCAGAGAGAAATTCCTCGCCTAAAAAAGAAACAAAAGGTGCAGACGAAGGTTTTAACACACTCCGAGATAAACTGCAAGAATGGGTTGAAAAAGCAGATAAGTAAGCATGTTTGGAAACTTCTTTCGACAAGGAGCTTCCGAAGCTTTATTTCAAAAAGTCAGATAATTCACGTTTTAATCAGTATTTCATCAATTGACAATTAGTCAAACTAAATTTAGGGTAATAGCCATTTCAGTTTTTAATTAGTTCAGGTAGTTTAATCATTTTCAAACGAAAAGGGAGGATACCATGAAAAGAACGATTAACGTTGAAGGATTTATCTACAATGAGAAAAAAGATGAGATTTTAGCAGTGCGTAAACGGGATCTTTCTTGGGGGTTCCCGGGGGGCGTAGTTGAGAAAGACCAGACAATGGAAGAAGCGCTCGTTCTTAAAGTGAAACAACAAACGAATGTGACGATTTCCGTCGACAGTCTCCTTTTTTGTAAAGAGCGCAGGACAGAGTGGGAACACGTTTGCACAATTGTGTTCCGTGCAACTGCAATGGGGGATTTTAATTGGCCAGAAAACGATGAAAGCGTCTTTCGTGTGAAATGGTTGTCGATTCCTACAGCAGACAGCCTTCTCGAGTTAGAAAAGACGCCGCTCAATAAACTGATTTTTGACAAAGGTGTGCTCTATGATCATCATAATGAATTTCCTGTCAGCTAGCGACAATCCTTGCTAAAGTTCGCCTTTTGAGATAAAGTTAAAACAGAAATCTTTATAATTTTTGGAGGGAAAATAATGACACACATTAGTTTTGATTATTCCAAAGCATTGCGTTTTTTTGAAGAACGCGAATTAGCGTACATGGAACCTGCAGTAAAAGCAGCGCATGATATGTTACATAACGGTACTGGTGCGGGAAGTGACTATCTTGGCTGGGTTGATTTGCCAAGTAACTACGATAAAGAAGAATTCGCACGCATTTTAAAATCAGCAGAAAAAATTAAAAATGATTCCGAAGTTTTAATCGTCATCGGTATCGGCGGCTCTTACTTAGGGGCACGCGCCGCGATTGAAACACTAAATCATTCCTTCTATAATGTGCTGGATAAAGCAGAGCGTAAAACGCCACAAGTTTTCTTCGCAGGAAACAGCATTAGCTCCACTTATTTACACGATTTAATCGAAGTTGTTGGCGATCGTGATTTCTCTGTAAACGTGATTTCAAAATCAGGTACAACAACAGAGCCTGCCATCGCATTCCGCGTATTTAAAGAACTCTTAGAGAAAAAATACGGCAAAGAAGAAGCGAAATCACGTATTTATGCCACAACAGATAAAGCAAAAGGCGCGCTTAAAACATTATCTGATAACGAAGGCTATGAAACTTTCGTAGTTCCAGATGATGTTGGCGGTCGTTTCTCTGTACTAACTGCAGTAGGACTTCTACCAATCGCAGTGAGCGGTGTAGACATTAAAAAAATGATGGAAGGCGCAGAAGCTGCATCTAAAGACTTCTCAAAACCTTCTTTAAAAGAAAATATCGCGTATCAATATGCGGCAGCACGTAACGTGCTGTACAGAAAAGGCAAGGTAACAGAGCTTTTAATCAGCTACGAACCAGGTTTGCAGTACTTCAATGAATGGTGGAAACAATTGTTTGGCGAAAGCGAAGGGAAAGACCAAAAAGGTATCTACCCGTCCAGCGCGAGCTTCTCAACTGATTTACATTCACTAGGTCAGTACATTCAAGACGGTCGTCGCAATCTTTTCGAGACGGTAGTCAAAGTGAAAACTCCGCGTCATAATTTAACCATTAATAAAGAAGAAGTTGATCTTGACGGTTTAAACTATTTAGCAGGCGAAACGGTTGATTTCGTGAATACAAAAGCATTTGAAGGAACGCTTCTTGCGCATACTGACGGCGAAGTACCGAATTTTGTAGTCGAAGTGCCAGCGCTTGACCCATACACATTTGGCTACCTTGTTTACTTCTTTGAAAAAGCAGTAGGCATTAGCGGTTACTTAAACGGCGTGAATCCATTTGACCAACCAGGTGTGGAAGCTTACAAAGCAAACATGTTCGCGCTCCTAGGTAAACCAGGTTTTGAAGAGAAAAAAGCGGAACTTGAAAAACGCTTAAACGACTAAAATGTTCGAGGAGTCCTTGCGTTTCGTAAGGGCTCTTTTCTTTTGTAGGAAAGGAGAAAAAATAATGCTCTCTATTGAACGAAAGCGCGCGATTGTCCAATATGTACGCTCAAGAAAGATTGCAACGGTAAGCGAACTTGCGAAACACTTTGAAGTTCACGAAGCCACCATCCGCCGCGATTTAACAGCACTAGAAAAAGACAAAAAACTAAAGCGAACCCACGGTGGCGTTATGATAGAAGAAAAGGTCGTTTCAGAACCCGATTGGAAGAAACGAAGCGAAGTCCGCTATGAAGAAAAAAAGAAAATTGCGACCTATGCTGCGGAAATGGTCGAAGAAGGCGACACGATTCTACTTGATGCTGGTACTACAACGGGTCATATCGCAGAAGCGCTAAAAGAACGTTCAGGCCTAACCGTCATCACAAATGATATCAATGTAGCTTCCATTTTGCGTTTCTCAAAATCAAAAATTATTGTAACAGGTGGAGTCGTCTATCCAGAAACCTACATCTTAAACGGCATGATTACAAGTGGCACCCTGCGCAATTTGCACGTCCACAAAGCATTCGTGACAACTCCGGCTTTAGATAGCGACAAAGGTTTAATGCACTACGACGAATATCTCGTCCCCGCTAAACAAGAAATGATCCACTCCGCCGACGAAGTCATTCTCGTGACCGACCATACAAAATTCGGCCGACTGTCACTATATAAATATGCAGAACTCGATGACCTCTCGTATATTATTACAGGAAGCGAAATTGATCCCGTTCTAAAGCTACAGTTTGAAGAAAAAGGAGTTCAAATATACATTACCTAAACGTGCTAAAATAATCATTTATACAGTTAAAAACAAATTGTTTTTCAGGATATTAAAAAAAAATGAGAAAAACTATTGACGAATGCATAAAAAGTTGGTATATTTATAAACGTTGCTGATGCGTTAAGCGCGCACAGGACAAAAGAAAGAATGACCTTTGAAAACTGAACAAAACGAAGATGAAAAAGCGATGAAACAGATGTTTCACCAATCAATTCATAGGACAGGAAACAAAAAGATGTTTCCAAAAAAAGTAAGAAACAAGCTAGCAAAGTCAA
>NZ_FYBS01000009.1:0-123957 GCF_900186185.1 Listeria sp. ILCC797 | reverse complement strand
TTGACTTTGCTAGCTTGTTTCTTACTTTTTTTGGAAACATCTTTTTGTTTCCTGTCCTATGAATTGATTGGTGAAACATCTGTTTCATCGCTTTTTCATCTTCGTTTTGTTCAGTTTTCAAAGGTCATTCTTTCTTTTGTCCTGTGCGCGCTTAACGCATCAGCAACGTTTATAAATATACCAACTTTTTATGCATTCGTCAATAGTTTTTCAAAACTTTTTATGTTTTATTTCAAAAAAAGTTTCGTCACTGTATATATCGATGCATAAATAACTAAACTACCCATTATTAATGAGGGATTTCATTGGTTGTGTGGAGTACTTTTTTTGCTAGAGAATCGTATTCATTGTATAAATTGTCGCTTGTATCATATATGCCATCAATATAGCCGGATGCGTTTTTTTGCGGCTGGGCCATCTCTAATTGCGCAAGTAACGGTGCTTTTAGGTCGCGCGCTACTTTTTCTCCACCACCTTGTCCAAACAACTGGATAGATTTGTCATCAATTTTTAGGGCGGTCATGTTTTCAATAACACCTAAAATGTGGTGGCCGTTTTTCTCGGCCATGTAGCCTGCACGAGACGCAACTTGGGCAGCCGCGAAATGCGGCGTCGTGATAATAAGTTCATAGCAAGATGGGAGAAGTGTGTGAATGTCAAGCGCTACGTCGCCGGTTCCTGGCGGCAAGTCGATAAGCAAAAAGTCGAGTTCTCCCCACTTTACTTCTTCGAGAAACATTTTTACCATTTTCCCAAGCATTGGACCTCGCCAAATAACCGGCTCGCCCTTTTCTACAAAAAAGTCCATTGAAATCATATTTACACCGTGTGTTTGGACAGGAATGATGAAATTGCCTTCTTTGCGCGGCGCTGACATTTCACCAAATAAGACGGGAAGGCTAAAGCCGTAGATATCCGCATCTAGCACACCAACTTTTTTACCTTGTCTAGCAAGCGCGGCAGCTAAATTAGCGGCGACTGTAGATTTGCCGACGCCACCTTTCCCGCTGGCTATCGCAATAAATTTCGTTTTACTTCCTTCGGCTAAAATATTGTCGCGCGCTTCCAAGATTCTCTCAATCGTTGCAGCCGGTAGATAGTCCAACTCTAAATCGATATCGCCAAAGCCAAATTGCCCTAAAAGCTCTTTTATATTTTGGGTAAAAGCAGCGGTTTCAATTTCTGGATCCGCAAGCGCTAGTCGGATTCGGATTCCGTCCGGCTTTATAATCTCGGTTTCGATGATGCCATTCGTTTCTTCGATTGTTGCCTCCAAAACTGGGTCTACCAATCGTTCTAACAATTTACCAACTTGCTGTTCATTTAACATGCTTTCCCCTCCATAAAATGTATACGATTACATTATTATATCATAGGCAAACTTTTACTTGAAATTTTTTAACTAAAAAGTAGATTTTCCTTTGAATAAATGATGCGCAGCGAGTAAACTATAGGAAAGGAGTGATAAAATGGCACAAATTTATCCATATTTGTCGTTTGAAAATGCAAAAGAAGCTTTAGAGTACTACGAAGAATTTTTCGGGGCAACAAACATTAGACGCGTGAAAGTTGAGCCAAATCAAGCTGAGGAATTCAATGTTCCGCTTGATAAAATTGATGATGCTACAATGCATGCAGAGTTTCGTATTTTAGGCGCCGAACTTTACTGTTCTGATTCGTTTGGCAATGATATTGAGCCTACACGTCAAATCTCCATTATGCTCGATGTGAACTGGGAAGACGAGCAAGCTTTAAAAGAATCTAATGAGTTTTTCGACAAGCTTGCAAAATCCGGTCAAGTTGAAATTTCCATGCCTTACGAAGAACAATTTTGGGGCGGTAAAATGGGGCAATTCACCGATAAATACGGCATCACTTGGATGCTTCATGCACAACCTTATTCGGAAGTCGGTAAGGCATAAAAAACAGCGGTCAAATTTGGCCGCTGTTTTTTTATTTAATTGCAATGCTCATGTCCGTGATGTCGCTCCATTTGGATCGTGCAATGCGAAATTTGAAATTCCGCCGTAAGCTCAGCCTGAATTTTTTCCAAAAGAAGATCCCTGTCAATCCCTTCAGCCACCTGCAAATGCACGGTAAGCGACGGGAAATCCGAAGTAATCGACCACACATGCAAGTCGTGCACAGAAACAACACCTTCTTGCTTTTGTAAAAAATCATGAATTTGTTCAAAATCCACGTTCGCAGGTTTTCCTTCCATTAAAACATCGACGGAGTCACGGAAAACACGAATGCCACTAACTAAAATCAGGACTGCGACGATGACACTCGCAATTGGATCGGCGATATTCCAGCCGAAGAAAATGATTAACAGCGCCGCAATTATCGCGCCCACAGAGCCAAGCAAGTCTCCAAGGACGTGCAGAAATGCACTACGCATATTTAAATTTTCACTTGTATCTCCGCCTTTCATCAAAATAAAGGCAACTAAAACGTTTATAAGTAAGCCGATGACGGAAATGGTCATCATGCCTGCCCCAACAACTTCTGGTGGAGCAAAAAAGCGATGATACGCTTCGTAAAATATATAAAGCGAAATGACAATCAGGGTCAGTCCGTTCAAAAAAGCGGCTAGTATTTCAAAACGTTTATAGCCATAAGTCTTACGCGCGTTCGCCTGTTTCTCACCGAATTTAAATGCAAGTAAACTAAGCCCTAGCGCTGCAGCATCACTAAGCATGTGCCCAGCGTCTGATAAGAGTGCCAAACTGTTGGTTAAAATTCCACCGACAACCTCAACAATCATGAAAGTCGCGATGAGAAGAAAACAGATGAAGAGTGTTTTTTTGTTGGCGTTGTGCGCGTGATTATGGCTATGACCGTGGTCGTGTGAATGATTGTGGTTGGACATTGGATCACTTCCCTTTTCTTTATATGTGTATATTAGCATATATACATTTTGAGAGCAAGGGAAAACACAAAATTAATTCTGCATTTCCCACTGAAGCCACCTAAAGCCTTGACATGTAAACGTCGCTAGTCAGGTTTGCGCAAGAAATAAATGAGTTTACCATATTTATACTAAAAATCAGCACTTGACCAATGCGCATATAATGCGTATAATCGAATTAAGCATTAAATATCATAGAGATGGGGTCTTCAAGATGCCGATGACAGCTAAGCAGATGGTTAGGCTTCTAGGTAAGAAAGGGTTCGAAATCGTAACCCAAAGAGGCAGTCATTTGAAGATGTACCATCCTGAGTCTAATCGAACGGTTATCATTCCCATTCACAATAAAGACTTAGGAAAAGGCTTAGAACAAAGCATTCTTAAGCAAGCAGGACTAAAATGACTGCTTGCAAGAGTGCTCTAAATTATACTTACAGGAAATTACATGAATATGAACAAGGAGGCGTATAGTAATGACCGTGAACGTCGTTTACCCAATCACTTTAGAGCAAGACGGAAAGTATATTCTTGTTGATTTCCCTGACATTCCAACAGCAACAACACAAGGGGAAACTTTAGAAGAAGCATTTGAAATGGCAGAGGAAATTCTTGGCTTCAGCTTGGAAGATTACGATACATTCCCAAAAGCTAGCACAATTAAAGAAGTGAGCACATCATTCCCTGACAAAGATGTTGCCTTAATCGGACTAGATTTAGCAGCTTATCGCAGAAAATATTATTCAAAGAAAATCAGGAAGAATTTAACAATTCCAGAATGGCTTTCAGATATGGCCGAAGAAGAAAATATTAATTTTTCTCAGACGTTGACAGAGGCGCTTAAGGAGAAACTTGGAGTTTAAAGTTGACTAAATAGATGAGCACACAAAGTAAAATAAGCAACAAAAAACCCGCTTTCCAAAAATAGGAAGCGGGTTTACAACGCATAAGATTAACGTTTTGAGAACTGAGGTGCGCGACGAGCGCCTTTAAGTCCGTATTTTTTACGTTCTTTCATACGTGGGTCACGAGTAAGTAGTCCAGCAGATTTAAGCGCAGGACGGTACTCAGGAGCCACTTGTAATAGTGCACGTGCAACGCCGTGACGGATTGCACCAGCTTGACCAGTGTATCCACCACCGTGAACGTTTACTAATACATCGTAGTTACCTAAAGTTTCAGTTGCTACTAAAGGTTGTTTGATTACTTCACGTAGTGCAGCGAATGGGATGTAATCTTCCCAATCACGATTATTGATAACAACTTTGCCGTCGCCAGGTACTAAACGTACACGAGCTACAGAGCTTTTACGACGACCAGTTCCGTAATATTGTACTTCTGCCACGATAATTTCCCTCCTTTAATAATTAACCGCGTAATTCGTATACTTCTGGTTGTTGCGCTGCATGTTCATGCTCGCTTCCACCGTATACGTGTAATTTTTTAAATTGTTGACGTCCAAGAGAATTCTTTGGAAGCATACCTTTTACAGATAGCTCGATTAATTTCTCAGGATTGTTCGTACGCATTTCGCCTGCAGTACGAGATTTTAAACCGCCTGGATATTGAGAGTGACGGTAATAAATTTTGTCAGTTGCTTTTTTACCAGTAAGACCAACCTTACCAGCGTTAATTACGATTACAAAATCTCCAGTATCAACATGTGGAGTAAATTGTGGTTTAGTTTTACCACGAAGAATTGATGCTACTTCGCTAGATAAACGACCTAGAGAAACACCTTCAGCGTCGATCACGTACCATTTACGTTCTACTTCGCCTGGTTTCGCCATATAAGTTGTACGCATGAGTTACCCTCCTAATAAATTAAAAATTGCGCCCGGAACCGTTCCTTGTTCCGAAACATCATAAAAATTTCTTACTATTGTTTTATTCAACACAACAACCTTCCGGGGCATATTGTGGGGTAAACAATACCATAGTCCATAATACAATTTTTAAGGGTAAAAGTCAATGAAAATTCCAGAAAAAATTACAATAGCAACGATACTTTAAATGGGGACACGGGAACGCCTGCTTCATTTACCAAATAACCTTCAGGGTGGTTTTCGTACGCGTAAGTTACTTTTTTCGTTTCAGGGGAAACGTCCACAAACAGACAATTTCCTTTTAAGTGGAAAGAGGCAGAAACGCAATTTTCACCCATAAGCGTTAGTTCTTTTGCGTGTTTGATCGTGATTTTGATGTGGTTCTCCGATATTTTCTCTACACGTTCGAACATGGGACTGCTTTCTTTTTTCTCGTATAAAAAGGAGATTCGCTCACCGATGGCTCGTTTTGAAATGGGGTGAATGTTGTACGATTCGCCGCAATCAATTGTGACCACTAAGTACAAATTCGCGAGCTTCCGCGTGACGCTTTCTTGTTTTTCGCGCAGTAGCGCCCAAGAGTCTTTTGGGGCGTCCTGGTATTTTGGCAGTTGGACAATAAAAAACGGCTTATTTCCAAGATGGATACGCCATTCTTGGACCAATTTTTCTAGCAAAAAGTCGTAAAGGTCTGCGTTTTGTGCGTCTTCTTCGCCTTGATACCATAGAACAGCGGAAAAATTCATTTTATGCGCTTCCGAGAACATTTTGGTGTAGAGCATACCGGGCGCACGGTAGCTATCTGGTGTTGCGGGTGGCGGCCAAGGCGTGTGCCCCACAATTTGTTTCACTTCTTGGAGTGTCAATTCGGGATGGTCCGCGATGTATTTTTCTCGTTTCGCCGTATAAATGGTGACGGCTTCTTGGTAGTTTTCCAGTAAGCGCTCAAAATCATGCGGGCTCTTGCCGGAAATTTCACGTTCAAATGGCTGAATAAACCGTTCGCTAAATAGCGAATTGCCTCGCAACATGGCTTCCGGGAGCCAGCTTGAAATCGAGGTTCCACCTTTAAAGCAGCCGACAATTCCAATTGGGACAGCGGGATTTTTTAGGCGCAGCTGTTTGGCAAAATAATAAGCTACCGCAGAAATGTTTCCGTTCACGTCTTCCCAGCAAAACGGCTCTGCTTTTTCATCATCGGGGGCTAAAAGGTTGTAAAAGCGCAGATTTCCCAAATTTCGGAAGCACGGCTGCTCTTTTTCGTACTCAGCATCTTGTTTCAACCGATATTCGATGTTAGACTGACCAGAAACTAAGAAAACATCACCAAATAGACAATTTCTCAAAACCACTTTTTTGTCTAAAGCTGAGATGGAAATGTCGGGCGATATGCCCGTTTTGAACGCTTTCGTCACAATTTCAAAAGAGGAGGTTTGGTCTGCCTCACTCGACCAAACTTCCTCTCCAATTTGAACTGTCACAACTACGCCTGGCTTAGCTTTCCCGAAAAACCGCAGTGGCTCGTCACGTTGTAAGATCATTCGGTTTTTAAAAACTTTAGCAAGTTGGAAACTCATTCAATTTACCTCCAATTTTTTGTAAAGCACGCAAAATCGTTCTGCCATATCAATTGTCGTTGTCGCTGCCATAAAATGATCTTGCGAATGGATAAGCAAAATGCTTTTTTCAACTTCCGTATCATTCATTTCGCTTGTAAGCCAATTCGTTTGAATCGCATGCGCGCCGTGCAATTCCTTTTTCGCTTGTTGCAGCATAGCTTCTGCTTCTACTGCGTCGCCTTCTTCTGCTTTTAAAATTGCTTTCATGGCTTGCGTTTTAGCATTGCCAGCGATGAAAATTAGTTGCATAGCTTCTTCTAGTCTTTTTTCATCCATTTAAACATCCCCTAAACGCTTTTGATTCATTTGATTGGCGATTTTAATAAACGGCAGATAAATAAATGTCGCAACAACCAAATTGACAAGCTGTACAATGGCACCGTTTATCGTCCCGGTGAAAAGAAGCCCTGAAATGAGCGGCGGCACCGTCCACGGAACATTATTTGTGATAACATCGATAAAACCAATTTCCGTAAAGAATACGGCAAGATAAAAACAAATGGGTTGCACGATAACAAACGGCACAAACATGATTGGGTTTAGAACAATTGGCAAACCAAATGTGATTGGCTCACTAATATTAAAGACAGCGGGCATTAACGCAATTTTAGCCACCTTTTTATCTGAGTTTACTTTAGAGAAGATAAGTAATGCAATAACCGGAGCAAGCGCAAACGTTCCGGCTGCAATCGTTGAAAAGTTCATGAACATGGTTGAATATAAATGTTTCGCGGTTCCCATCATGTTTTCTGTATCAGCCACGTTCCAAGTTACACCAAATACCGGGCCCCAAATCGATGTCGGGTGAATCCCAAACCATTGCAAGAGCGGCCAAGTGATTTGGACGACAAGCGCAAAGATAGCTGTGCCTGAGATGGCCATGGCTGGTTTTTGCAAGATTTGCAGCAATAATTCTGGAAGTGAAACACCTGCCAATCCCACGCTAAGCCCTGTTCCTGCAACAAAAACGGCTAGTGTAATGATTCCCGGGATAAGCGATTCAAAGCTTCTCGCAACTGCTGGTGGTACAGAATCTGGCATTTTAATAACTATATTTCTTTCGAGTACTATGTTATAAATCCAAACGGCTAAGCCACTAATTAATAGTGCTGAAAAAACACCTTGTGTTCCTAAAAAATTGGAATTCAGCATTCCCGTGATTTCTACATGTTTATTTCCTACTACATAATCATAGTTCCACGGTAAGCAGATGAAAAATGCGGCCATCGCATATAAAACCGATGTCATGTGTTCTTTATTTTTCGGGAAAAATTTCTTAGAGAAAGTATAGGAGAACACGACTACAATGAGCAAGGAGAATACAGATAATGCCCCTTGAGAAAATAAATTGATAAGCGATTGTATGTAGACTAGCGTTTCAGCGAAGTTTGAACTTGCCCATGCATCCCATGAACCGCTAATTAACTTCCCTAAATGTAAACCTTGCTGTCCAAAAATCAGCCCGTTTGGATCAAGAAATACGGAACTAATCATTATCGCAAAACCAGCGATCATGGTTACTGCAGCTACTAAAATGAATGTATCACGTAGTGTTAAAAGCAACTTATTCGCTGCGATTTTTCCAACAATTCGAGTGAAAGCTGTTTGAAATTTCGAAAATTTCCCGCTAGTCATTCAGGATTCACTCCTTCGTTTTCAAGCCGTTTAATAATGGAAACTCCGTCCATCGCCCCAAACTCTGCCATTGTTAAATCGACAACTTTTTTATCTGGATGTGCAGCTTTGACTTGTTCAAACGCCCAAGCAATTTGTGGCGCAATGATGATGACATCTACTTCATGACCAATTTCATCAATCATCGCAAAATCATACGCCTCTACAGTCACATTTTTAACACCTTGCGCATCATAAGCTTTCTGCATTTTCGACCCTACTAAACTTGTGGACATGCCACCACTACAAAACAGTGCTATTTTCATTGTTAAAGACCCCTTGTATGTTAGTTTAGAAAACGTTTTCTTAATTATTAGTATAACGTTTTTTCTATATAAGTCAATACTTATTTATATAAGTTATAACATATTATGAGGCAAAAAAAGAAAACCTATCTGGCTTTCTTTAAATAATATTCACGGTTTGAAATTTGTATTCTCCCGTTTTAATTTTAGAAACAGAGTATTCACAAGGCTTTCCGTTGTCTAAATACACAATTTGTTCCATCTCAAGCAGCGGAAAATTCCAGTCAACCTCAAGCAACTTCTCATCATTTTCCGAAGGATGACAGGCATTTAGCTGACGATGCACGCTTTTTGGAACAAGACCAATTTCATCTTTAACAAAATTATAAATGGATGTTGTCAGTACGTCCAAACGTATTCCTTGAATGAGCTGAATCGGCATGTAACTTTGTTCAATCGCAAAAGGAGAATTATTCTTTTTATGCAACCTTCGTATATCATAAACAAAATCAAACGAGGAGATTTTAAGCTTTTCTGCAATATCATCGGGTGATTTTATTACCGTGAAATCAATTACCTCTGTTGTAATGTCTTTCCCTGAAAAATTTTCTAAAGTCGTCGCTTGGAGCTGCGCGCTCATTTCAGCGCCTTTCACATAGCTTCCTGACCCTCTACGTTTATAGATGAGGCCTTCATTTACGAGCATGTCCATTGCTTTTCTAATCGTAATTCTACTCGCATTGTATGCTTTACATAAATCCTTCTCAAAAGGAAGTTGTTCGTTTACTTCATAGGCACCTTCTTGGATTTTTCGCCTTATATCACTTGCAATCAATTCGTACTTTGTATCATTCATGCCATACATCCTTTATAATTTGTCATATCTTTTATAAGTATATCATGTTTTATTTGAATATAACAATCAATCATAAAAAACAGCATGCAAATATAAGCCTTCTGGAGGCGCTGTTTTACTTCTTAAAGCTTCACGACTTTTGGCATTAAAAGCACGCAGAATATCTGCTTCACTAAGCTTCCCCTGCCCAGCATCTAATAGAACGCCGGTTAAAATCCGCACCATATTATATAAAAAGCCGCTTCCCTGATACGAAATCATGAGTGTCGTTTCATCGACTTCGACAATTTCGATATGGTAAATCGTCCGCACTTTGCTTTCTTGTTCCGCCCTCGCCGAACAAAAGCTCGTGAAGTCGTGTTCTCCAATTAGGAGCTTTGCGACTGAGCCCATTTTTTCAAGGTCTAGTGCATACGGGAAATGTAGCGCAAAATCCCTTTTAAACGGATTAAAGATTTTGGAACGATCGATAACGTAGCGATATTCCTTGCCAGTTACGTCGAAGCGCGCGTGGAAATCATCCGAAACCTTTTCTACGGATAGAAAGCTAATGTCGCGCGGTGTTCCTGTTTGCAAGGCAATCCGGAACTTTTCCGGCTCGATTTGAAGCGGCGAATCAAAATGAATGACCTGTCCTGTTGCGTGAACACCTGTATCCGTTCGGCCTGACGCAACAATCCGCCCAAAGTTACCTTTATGCATTTTTTTCAGCGCTTTTTCAATTTCTTCTTGCACTGTGCGTCCATTCGGCTGCACTTGATAGCCAGAAAAGTCACTGCCATCATAGGCAATAACCGCTTTATATCGCGTCACAAAAACGCCTCCTAATTTCTAAGTAATACTAAAATACCCGTCAAAATGATAAGCGAAATGAGTAAACCTGTATCTGCAAAACGCCATTTCAGCAAGCGGAATCTCGTTCGCCCGTGTCCACCGCGGTAGCCGCGCGCTTCCATCGCAATCGCCAAATCTTCAGCACGTTTAAACGCGCTGATAAATAGCGGGATAAGCAGCGGAACAATTGCTCGAATGCGGTCGCTAATTTTACCACTTGTAAACTCAACGCCACGCGCTTTTTGAGCCTTCATAATCTTCTCCGTTTCGTCCATCAAAGTTGGAATGAAGCGCAGCGAAATGCTAAGCATAAGAGCCAATTCATGAACCGGAAGGCGCACAATTCGGAACGGCGCCAAAATTTTCTCAAGACCATCTGTAAGTTCAATCGGACTTGTGGTAAGCGTGAGAAGCGTTGTCATGAACACAATTAGCACGAAGCGACAAAACATTTTAACCCCGTTCATAAGCCCTAGTGTTGTCACTTTAATTGGTCCAAGCGCAAATAACGTTTCTCCCCCTTGTGTGAAAAAAACTTGAAGTAATAATGTTAAAAGAATCAGCCACATGATTGGTTGCAAGCCTTTTAGAAAGAAGAGAAAAGGAATTTTCGAGGTCAAAACTAATGCTAAAACATATACAAACAAGACCGCGTAGGTCAGCCAATTATTCGCCAAAAAAACAATGACAATAAATGCCATGACAGCCGTAATCTTAGCGCGCGGATCGATTTTATGTAACCACGAATCGCTCGGAATGTACCGCCCTAAAATCATTTTATCCATCATAACGGCGACGCATCCTTAGCTAAAAACGGCACAATCTCCTGCAACAATTCCTCCATATTTAAACATGTTTTGGATAGCGTTACATTAAATTTGCGCTCAAAATTCCGCTGAAACCGAACCACTTCTGGTACTAAAAGCCCTAAATTGAGAAGCTTTTCCGACTCCGTAAAAATCGTACGGGGATCCCCGACCTGATTCACCGTGCCGTCTTTCATAAGCACAATCTTTTCAGCGTAACGCGCCGCATCTTCCATGCTATGTGTAACCAAGATGGTCGTCAATTTTTTATTTTGATGCAGTTCATAAAACATTTCCATAATTTCCTGCCGCCCATGCGGATCAAGACCAGCAGTCGGCTCATCTAGCACGAGGACTTCCGGTTCCATCGCCAGCACACCAGCAATGGCGACACGCCGTTTTTGACCGCCCGAAAGTTCAAATGGAGATCGTTCCAAAATCGCGTCTGTTAAACCTACATCTTGAATGACTTCGCGCGCACGTTTTTCCGCCTCTTCTTTTGTCGCCCCAAAATTAAGCGGCCCAAACATAATGTCTTTTAACACCGTTTCTTCAAACAATTGGGCTTCTGGAAACTGAAACACGATGCCCACACGGCGCCGGATATCGCGTAATTTTTTTTGCTTCACACCGGCAATCATTTCACGATCAAACAGCGTTATTTTCCCCTCAGTAGGTAAAAGCAAGGCATTCAAATGTTGTACGAGCGTCGATTTCCCCGACCCAGTGTGGCCAATGACGGCCGTATAACTGCCAGTTTCAAATGTCACATTCACATCAGTGAGCGCACGTTTCTCAAAAGGGCTATTTTTTTGGTAACAGTATCCTACTTGCTCGAGTTTGATTCCCATAATAAATTTAACAGCTCTCCTTCCGATAAAACTGGCTCGCCAATTGGTACACCTTGCTGTTCTAGCTGTCCTTCCAGTTCAACAATAAAGGGTACACCTAAACCAATTTGTTTCATTTCTTCCGCATTTTTAAAAATTTCTTTTGGAGTGCCTTCTCTGAAACGTTCTCCTTCATTCATCACGATGACCCGGTCAGCATAAAGCACCTCATCTAAGTCATGCGTAATCGAAATAACCGTAATATCTTCCTTTTCCCTAAGCCTGCGAATAGTCTCCATCACTTCAGCTCTCCCACGCGGGTCTAACATGGACGTCGCTTCATCCAAAATAATGACATCCGGTTTGAGCGCCAACACACCAGCAATGGCTACCCGTTGCTTCTGACCACCAGACAAACGAGCCGGTTCGTGCTCCTTGTATTCTTGCATGCCAACTTCACGTAGCGCCTCGCTCACACGCTCCACCATATCGTCATGAGGCACGCCGTGGTTCTCTAATCCGAACGCGACGTCATCCTGCACAGTCGCGCCCACAAATTGATTATCAGGATTTTGGAAAACCATACCGACTTGTCTACGGATATCCCAAATCGTCTTTTCTGACAAAACATAGTGCCCGATTTTAATTAACCCTTTTTCTGGGAAAAGCAAGCCGTTCAAAAGTCTAGCAAGAGTCGATTTCCCTGAACCATTATGACCTACTAGCGCCATCCATTCACCTTTTTCGACAGAAAAGGTCACATCATGCACTGCATAGCTCGACTCATCATCATATTTATAAAAAACGTGATCTATCTTCACAAAATCTTCCGCCATTATTCGCACCTCTTTCATACAGGCTACACCTTATTTATTATAGTATAAAGCGCCATAA
This sequence comes from Listeria sp. ILCC797, assembly GCF_900186185.1. Lineage (NCBI taxonomy): Bacteria > Bacillati > Bacillota > Bacilli > Caryophanales > Listeriaceae > Listeria > Listeria sp. ILCC797. The sequence goes on along the minus strand of NZ_FYBS01000009.1, from coordinate 111,465 downwards.
CACGCAAAGCTTGTTTTAAAATCATGCTTTTCTTGGAAACAATTTAGTTTTTGAACACAAAAAAACTCAAAGTAAATGACTTTGAGTCTGGACAGAAATAAAAAAAGCCTGCGCCCTCCCCGTTTTAAACAGAAGAAGGCGCACAGAGCTAGACAAGTCAGGTTTCCCTGCTTATCATGACACTCTACTTGCTTTCATACATTTTCTATTAAACTAACTCGATAATTACCATTGGAGCACCGTCACCACGACGAGGTCCTTTTTTGTAAATACGAGTGTAACCACCTTGACGATCAGCATAACGAGGTGCTACATCATCAAATAGTTTTTGAAGCGCGTATACCGCTTGGTTTTTCTTCACAGTTTCGCCTTTTTTGTTTGTTACGTCAACTTGTTTAACGTCAGCAACTTCATGGCGAACAAAAGCAGCAGCTTGACGACGAGCGTGCAAGTCACCTTTTTTACCGGAAGTAATAAGTTTTTCAACAACTTTACGAATCTCTTTAGCGCGAGCTTCAGTTGTTTCGATACGTTCATGTACGATTAAATCCGTTGCAAGATCACGTAGTAACGCTTTACGTTGTGAGCTCGTACGGCCTAATTTTCTGTAACCCATGGAATTCCCTCCTTACTTTTCTATCAGTTTTCGTTTCTTAGACCTAAGCCAAGGTCAGCAAGCTTAACTTTAACTTCCTCAAGAGATTTACGACCCAAGTTACGAACTTTCATCATATCATCTTCTGATTTGTCAGCTAATTCTTGTACAGTATTGATTCCAGCGCGTTTTAGACAGTTATAAGAACGAACAGAAAGATCTAATTCTTCAATTGTCATTTCAAGCACTTTCTCTTTATGGCTTTCTTCTTTTTCAATCATAATTTCCGCTTTTTGGGCTTCGTCTGTTAAGTTAACAAAGATGCTCAAATGCTCAGAAAGGATTTTTGCACCAAGAGATACAGCTTCTTCTGGGCTAATGCTTCCATCAGTTAAAACATCAAAAGTTAGCTTATCATAATTTGTCGATTGACCTACACGTGTATTTTCAACTTGATAATTCACACGAATTACTGGAGAGAAAATAGAGTCTATTGGAAGAACACCAATAGGCATACTTTCACGTTTGTTTTGGTCAGCTGGCGTATAACCACGACCACGAGTGGCATTCAAGCGCACATGGAATTTCGCATTATCACTTAATGTAGCAATATGCAAATCTGGATTTAAAATTTCAACATCACTGTCATAATTAATATCTCCAGCAGTTACAACACCTGGTCCTTGCATATCAATTTCCAATGTTTTTTCTTCATCAGAGTAAACTTTAAGTGCAAGTTTCTTGATATTTAAAATCATTGTTGTCACATCTTCAACTACACCTTCAATAACAGAAAACTCATGCAATGCACCATCAATTTGAATTGAAGTGACTGCAGCACCTGGTAGTGAAGATAATAGAATACGACGTAAGGAGTTACCCAAAGTTGTACCATATCCACGCTCAAGTGGTTCTACAACAAACTTTCCATACTTGGCATCATCGCTGATCTCAATCGTCTCGATTTTTGGCTTTTCAATTTCGATCATTCAAATTTACCCTCCTTCAAAACGTCTTATTTCCTAAATCTAGTCGAACCTCTTTACAAGTTTAACAATCGAAGTATAGAGTGGCATAAGAAATACGACTACTTATACACGACGACGTTTTGGAGGACGACAACCATTGTGGGGAACTGGAGTTACATCTTTAATTGCAGTAACTTCAAGACCTGCTGCTTGAAGAGCACGAATAGCTGCTTCACGACCAGCACCTGGACCTTTAACAGTTACTTCTAAAGTTTTCAAACCATGTTCTTGAGCTGATTTAGCTGCACTTTCAGCTGCCATTTGAGCTGCAAAAGGAGTAGATTTACGAGAACCTTTAAATCCTAAAGCACCAGCGCTAGACCAAGCTAAAGCATTTCCATGCGTGTCAGTAATCATTACAATCGTATTATTAAATGTAGAACGAATATGTGCAATACCGCTTTCGATATTCTTTTTCACACGACGTTTACGAGTATTTGTTTTACGTGCCATTCACTTACTACCTCCTTTACTAACTTATTATTTCTTCTTACCTGCAACAGTCTTAGAAGGACCTTTACGAGTACGAGCATTATTTTTAGTATTTTGTCCACGAACGGGAAGTCCACGACGGTGACGCATACCACGGTAAGAACCGATTTCAATCAGACGTTTAATGTTCAAGTTCACTTCACGACGAAGATCACCTTCTACTTTAATACGGTCAACGATTTCACGGATTTTACCTAATTCTTCTTCTGTTAAATCACGAGTACGAGTATCTTCAGAAACGCCTGCTTCTTTCAAAACTTGAATAGCAGTTTGTTTACCAATACCGTAAATGTAAGTCAGGGAAATAACAATACGTTTTTCACGTGGAACGTCCACACCTGCAATACGTGCCATTTAGTCAAGCACCTCCTTATATTATCCTTGTTTTTGCTTATGTTTAGGGTTTTCACAAATCACCATTACTTTACCTTTACGACGAATAACTTTACATTTTTCGCACATAGGTTTAACGGATGGTCTTACTTTCATATTCCATATACCTCCTTGTTTATTAGAGAAAGTGTCTCTATAAACCGATACGTACTAAGCTGGCGAACCAGACCGGTATATAAATTCAATTTCGGAGTGCAAATTATTTAAAACGATAAGTGATTCTTCCACGAGTTAAATCATACGGGGAAAGCTCAACTGTCACTTTGTCCCCAGGTAAAATACGGATGTAGTGCATACGAATTTTACCAGAAACAGTGGCAAGCACTTTATGACCATTTTCGAGTTCTACATTGAACATCGCATTTGGTAAAGTTTCTTGAACAACGCCTTCCACTTCGATTACATCTTCTTTAGCCATATGTTCGCTACCTCCTTCTCGGTTACTAGACCACTTGGTTACTAAATTTTATCAGTGTAAAACTTGATTACATGAAAAAACGGTAAACAAGCCAAAACTCGTCGCATATTTGCAACGTTTTCGGTGTTTTTAGACAACCCACAGAGTGAATCCGTAATGCCGAGATTTTGAGCAAACATTACTCAAAGTTAAAGCTCGATATAATCTTTCGGATGATCTTCAAATGGTTCTCTCGTTCATCATGATTTGCTATGATGCTTTTATTCCACTGCCAATTATCCATTATACTACAATCCAATTGAATTTGCACGTATTAATTTGTTAGCAGGGCAAGCACTTTCCGCACTTAGAAAGCAGCAAGAATCTTGTCCACATCCGCAAAAACATCATTGATATCTTGTTCACCGTTTACGTTGTGAAGCTTACCTGTTTCTTTATAGAAATTAAGAAGAGGTTCTGTTTGTTTCATATTGACATTCAAACGATTTTCAACAGTTTCTTTTTTGTCATCTTCACGTTGATAAAGTTCTGTTCCATCCACGTCACATTTACCTGCAACTTTGGGTGGATTATAAATTTCATGATACGTGCGACCACAAGTTTTACAAATCCAGCGGCCCGTTAGGCGTTTCATCAAAATTTCTTTATCAACATTAATGTTAATGACAGCATCAAGTTCTGTTCCTAAATCTTTCAATATGTTTTCCAGCTCTTCAGCTTGTGCCACTGTGCGTGGAAAGCCATCTAATAGAAACCCGTTTCTTGCATCATCTTGAGCTAAACGTTCACGAACAATACCATTTGTCACTTCATCGGGAACTAAATCACCTTTATCCATGTAAGACTTAGCTTTTAGTCCTAAATCTGTTTCATTTTTCATCGCTGCGCGGAACATATCCCCTGTAGATATATGAGGGATATTATATTTTTCAACAATTTTCTCAGCTTGAGTACCTTTTCCAGCTCCTGGTAGTCCCATTAATACTAATTTCAACTGTTTCGCTCCTCGGCTACGCGCAGGGGCCCTGCTAGGTAATCCTAAGCAAGTGCCTGCGTGTTATTTGATGAACCCACGATAATTCCGTTTCACAAGTTGACCTTCGAGTTGTTTCGTTGTATCTAGTGCTACACCGATTACGATTAGAAGACTTGTACCACCGATAGCGAGCGTTTGAGGAAGACCAAAAGCGGTCGTACCGATAGTTGGAATTACAGCAACTGCCGCTAGGAAAAGTGCACCAACAAATGTTAGACGGTAAAGTACCGAAGTAAGATATGCTTGTGTTTCTCTACCTGGGCGTTTACTAGGGATATATCCACCTTGCTTCTTCAAATTGTCAGCCACTTTTTCAGGGTTAACTTGAATGAAAGCATAGAAATAAGTGAATGCGATAATTAGTGCTACATATAAAATCATGCCGATAGGTTTCGTATAATCAAACACATTTTTGAGCACAGCAACAACTTCATTACTACTATCAAAGAAAGTAAGAATGGTTTGTGGTGTGATAATAAACGCACTCGCGAAGATTACCGGAATAACCCCAGCAGAGTTAAGTTTAAGTGGCAAATGAGTTGCCTGAGCACCAGCTTGCTTGTTACCTGCAACACGTTTTGAATATTGAATCGGGATTTTACGTAAAGCTTGTTGGAAGTAAATAACTACTACTACGATTAGAAGTGCAGCTAGTGCGATTCCAGCAAGAACTAAAATGTGTAGGAAAAGCTGATCTCCAGCTCCTTCGATTTGTTGTACGTAAACTTGACGAACACCATCAGGAATACGTGCAACGATACCAGCAAAGATAATAATGGAAACCCCATTACCAACACCTTTAACTGTAATTTGTTCCCCTAACCACATAAGGAACATTGTACCTGTCATTAGTACAATCGCAATTAGAATGTACTGTGGAATTGACGCATTAAAAATCAAAGTAGATCCTGAAAGTCTGTTAAAGCCATATGCCATACCAAACGCTTCTACTAAACCTAAAATGATTGTTAAATAACGAGTAAGTTGGTTGAGTTTTTTACGACCCATTTCCCCTTGCTTCGCCCATTCCGTAAGTTTAGGAACAACATCCATTTGTAATAGTTGAACAATGATGGACGCCGTGATGTACGGCATAACACCCATTGCTAAAACGGAGAAGTTTTTTAATGCTCCACCATTAAATGTGTTTAGAAAGCCAAAAATCCCGCCTTCCATCGTTTGTTGCAATGCAGCAGCATTCACCCCAGGCACGGGCACGAATGTTCCAATACGGAAAATAATTAACATCGCAATTGTGAAAAGAATTTTTTTACGGATATCAGCTACTCTAAAGAAGTTGACTAACGTTGAAAACATTAGATCACCTCAGTTTTCCCGCCAGCGGCTTCGATTGCTTCCTTAGCAGCTGTGGAAAATTTATTTGCTTTCACTGTAAGTTTTTTCTCAATAGATCCATTTGAAAGGATTTTAATACCAGATTTTGCATTACGCACAATACCAGTTTCAATTAATAATTCAGGTGTTACTTCTGTACCTTCTTCAAAGCGATTTAAAACATCTAAATTCACAACTGCGAATTCTTTACGGTTGATGTTCGTAAATCCACGTTTTGGTATACGGCGGAATAATGGAAGTTGTCCACCTTCAAAACCTAAACGTACACCGCCGCCGGAACGAGCTTTTTGCCCTTTATGTCCACGACCGGAAGTTTTACCGTTACCAGAGCCTGTACCACGACCAACACGATTACGCTCTTTGCGAGAACCTTCAGCAGGCTTAAGTTCGTGTAGTTTCATGTCAAGCACCTCCTCCTAATTCTAGTTTATTACATTTGAAAATTTCGCTTAAACTTCTTTAACGTCCAGAAGATGACTAACTTTGTTAACCATCCCACGAATTGCAGGATTATCTTCTTTAACGACAACGGAATTTGTTTTACCAAGACCTAATGCTTGAACAGTTTTACGTTGTGGTTCGGGACGACCGATTAAGCTACGTTTTAGAGTGATTTCTAATTTAGCCATAATGATAATTCCCTCCTTATCCTAGCAATTCTTCTACAGTTTTGCCACGAAGTTTTGCAACTTCTTCAGCTTTTTTAAGTTGTTTGATACCGTCGATTGTAGCGCGCACCATGTTGATAGGTGTATTTGATCCAAGTGATTTGGAAGATACATCTGCAACACCAGCAAGCTCAAGTACGGCACGAACAGGACCACCAGCAGTTACACCAGAACCGGCGCTCGCAGGTTTAAGAAGGATTTCTCCCCCACCGAAGTGACCTACAACTGTATGCGGAATTGTTGTGTCAACAGTTGGTACGAATACCATGTTTTTCTTCGCATCTTCAACAGCTTTACGAATAGCGTCTGGAACTTCTTGTGCTTTACCAGTACCGAAGCCCACGTGACCGTTTTTATCACCAACAACAACAAGTGCTGTGAAGCGGAAACGACGACCACCTTTAACTACTTTAGCAACACGGTTGATTGTAACAACGCGTTCTTCTAAATCTAATTTGTTTCCATCAATAATTTCAGCCATGCAAGGTTTCCCTCCTTCTTATTAGAATTGTAATCCGTTTTCACGAGCAGCTTCAGCAAGAGCTTTTACGCGACCATGATATAAGTAACCTCCGCGGTCAAATACAACAGCAGAAATTCCTTTTTCAGAAGCACGTTTTGCGACTAATTCGCCAACTTTGCTAGCAGCGTCAACTTTTGATTCGCTTGATGCGAAATCTTTATCTAAATTCGATGCACTTACAAGTGTCACGCCATTTACATCATCAATTAATTGAGCGTAAATATTTTTATTAGAACGAAAAACGTTTAAACGTGGACGACTTTCAGTTCCAGTAATTTTAGAACGAACACGAGCATGTCTCTTTTTACGAACTTTATTTTTGTCGATTTTGGTAATCACACGACTCACCTCTTCTCTAATAGCCTATGCGGCATTATTTACCAGTTTTACCTTCTTTACGGCGTACATATTCGCCTTCGTAACGAATACCTTTGCCTTTGTATGGCTCAGGCGGACGTACAGCGCGAATATTCGCAGCTAGTTCACCAACGTGTTCTTTATTGAAGCCTTTAACGATAATTTTCGTATTAGCAGGAACATCAATTTCTACACCTTTTGGCGCTTCGAATTCTACTGGATGAGAGTAACCTACGTTAAGAACAAGTTTAGAACCTTGTTTTTGTGCACGGTAACCGACACCGATTAATTCTAAAGTTTTTTCGTAGCCTTCAGATACTCCGACAACCATGTTATTTAAGATTGCACGAGTCGTACCATGAAGAGCACGATGAGTTTTATTATCAGTTGGACGGGAAATGTTAATTTCGCTTCCTTCAATATCAATTTTAATGTCTGGGTTAAACTCTTTAACGAGTTCACCTTTAGGACCTTTAACTGTAGCCTTAGCTCCGTCAAGTGTAACAGTTACACCAGCAGGAATTGTAATAGGCTTTTTACCGATACGGGACATTTATCGCACCTCCTTGTGTTATATATTTCTTACCAAACGTATGCTAGAACTTCTCCACCGACTTGTTTAGCGCGAGCTTCTTTGTCAGTTAAAACACCTTGCGAAGTTGATACGATTGCGATACCAAGACCGTTAAGTACTTTAGGCACCTCATTTGATTTAGCGTATACACGCAGACCTGGTTTACTGATACGTTTCAAACCAGTGATTACACGTTCGCCAGACGGACTATATTTTAAGAAAACACGGATAGTGCCTTGTTTGTCGTCTTCGATATACTCAACATCGCGTACAAAACCTTCACGTTTCAGGATTTCAGCGATTTCTTTCTTGATTTTAGACGCAGGTAATTCTAATTTATCATGCTTTACCATGTTCGCATTACGGATACGAGTTAGAAAATCTGCAATTGGATCTGTCATCACCATGTGTAATTACCCTCCTTCCTTAAACTTTAACTTACCAGCTTGCTTTTTTTACGCCGGGAATTTGACCTTTATAGGCAAGTTCACGGAAACAAATACGGCATAATTTGAATTTGCGAATAACGGAATGTGGACGTCCACAACGTTCGCAACGAGTATACGCTTGAACTGCGAATTTTGGTTCGCGTTTTTGCTTAGCGATCATTGACTTTTTAGCCACGTTTTCGCCTCCCTACTTTTAATTATTGATTATTTTTGAAACGGCATTCCAGCTAGAGTTAATAACTCACGGGATTCTTCATCAGTTTTGGCAGTTGTAACAATAACTACATCCATACCTCGAACTTTAGATACTTGATCATAATCAATTTCAGGGAAAATTAATTGTTCTCTCACACCCAGCGTATAGTTCCCACGGCCGTCGAAAGCTTTTTTCGAAACACCACGGAAGTCACGTACACGTGGAAGTGAAACAGTAATTAATTTGTCTAAGAAATCATACATACGCTCACCACGAAGCGTTACTTTAGCACCGATTGGCATTCCTTCACGAAGACGGAAACCAGCGATAGAGTTTTTTGCTTTTGTGATTACAGGTTTTTGACCAGTGATTAAAGCTAATTCTTCAACAGCACTGTCTAAAACTTTAGCGTTTGCTACTGCGTCACCAACACCAGTGTTGATTACGATTTTTTCAATTTTTGGTACTTCCATAACGGAAGAATAGTTAAACTTGCTCATCATAGCAGGAACAATTTCCTTAAGATAGCGATCTTTAAGGCGATTCATGTAATGTTGCCTCCTTCCTCAAATACTTATTTATCGATTACTTCACCGGATTTTTTAGCTACACGTACTTTTTTATCGCCTTTTACTTCATAGCCTACACGAGTAGGTTCACCAGTTTTAGGGTCGATAAGCATTACGTTTGATACGTGAATTGGTGCCTCAACATTCAAGATTCCACCTTGTGGATTGATGTTGGAAGGTTTCGTATGTTTTTTCACCATGTTAATTCCTTCAACAATTACACGATCTTTTTTCGGAAATGCAGCAAGGATTTTGCCGGATTTGCCTTTATCTTTACCAGTAATAACTTGTACTTTATCACCTTTTTTGACATGCATAAGTCTTAGCACCTCCTTGGTTTGAAACTTGTTTTTTAAAGAACTTCTGGAGCTAAAGAAACGATCTTCATAAAGTTGTTTTCACGAAGTTCGCGAGCAACAGGTCCAAAAATACGTGTTCCACGAGGACTTTTATCATCACGGATAATGACACATGCATTTTCATCAAATTTGATGTAAGAACCATCTTGACGACGTGCTCCACTCTTAGTACGAACGATTACTGCTTTAACAACTTCACCTTTTTTGACAACGCCGCCTGGTGTTGCTTGTTTAACGGTACACACGACAACATCGCCAATGTTAGCAGTTTTGCGTCCTGATCCACCTAGCACTTTAATAGTTAGCACTTCACGCGCGCCAGAGTTATCAGCCACTTTCATACGACTTTCTTGTTGAATCATTAGGACACCCTCCTTCCAGAATAACGGGTAAGAAATAATTTCTTATTTTTATAATAAACGTTAGATAATTACTGCTTCTTCTACTACATCAATTAAACGGAAACGTTTAGTTGCGGATAGAGGACGAGTTTCCATGATACGAACGATATCGCCAGCTTTAGCAGTGTTATTTTCATCATGCGCTTTGAACTTTTTCGAATACTTAACGCGTTTACCATACAAGCCATGCTTTTTGTATGTTTCAACTACTACAGTGATTGTCTTATCCATTTTGTCGGATACTACGCGACCTGTATAAATTTTACGTTGATTACGGTCAGTCATGCATTAAAACCTCCTTACGATTTTCTTTTTAAGCAAGTTCTCTTTCTTTAACAATTGTTTTCATGCGCGCGATAGATTTACGTACTTCTCTAATACGTGCAGTATTTTCCAATTGTCCTGTAGCTAATTGAAAGCGCAGGTTGAAAAGCTCTTCTTTTAGCGCTTTTTCTTGATCTTTAATTTCGGTAGTGGATAGTTCACGGATATCATTAGCTTTCATTTGCTTCACCACCAATTTCTTCACGTTTTACGATCTTAGTTTTGACCGGCAGTTTGTGTGACGCAAGACGTAACGCTTCACGCGCAACTTCTTCAGGTACACCTGCGATTTCGAACATAATTTTGCCGCGTTTAACTGGGCTTACCCAGCCTTCCGGAGCACCTTTACCTTTACCCATCCGAACCCCGATTGGTTTAGAAGTGTAAGATTTATGAGGGAAAATTTTAATCCAAACTTTACCGCCACGTTTCATATAACGAGTCATAGCGATACGAGCAGCTTCGATTTGACGGTTAGTAATCCAAGAAGCTTCAACCGCTTGAAGACCGTATTCACCAAATGCTACTTCAGTTCCGCCTTTTGCACGTCCGCGCATGTTACCACGAAACTCACGACGATATTTAACACGTTTTGGAACTAACATTATTATTTTCCTCCTTCCACATTGTTTTTCTTCGTAGGAAGGACTTCACCGCGATAAATCCAAACTTTAACGCCTAGTTTACCGTAAGTTGTGTCAGCTTCTTCCCATGCGTAGTCAATGTCTGCACGCAATGTATGAAGAGGTACTGTTCCTTCGCTATAATGTTCAGCACGAGCGATATCAGCTCCGCCAAGACGACCAGATACTTGAGTCTTAATTCCTTTAGCACCAGCGCGCATAGTACGTTGAATTGCTTGTTTTTGTGCACGACGGAAGGAAACACGACCTTCAAGTTGTCTAGCAATATTTTCTGCAACAAGTTTAGCGTCTAAATCAGCACGTTTAATTTCAACGATATTGATGTGTACGCGTTTGCCTGTTAATTCGTTAAGTGATTTACGAAGTGCTTCAACTTCAGAACCACCTTTACCAATTACCATACCAGGTTTTGCAGTGTGAATTGTAATGTTTACACGATTAGCTGCACGTTCGATTTCAACACGTGAAACAGAAGCATCAGCAAGACGTTTTGCGATAAAATCACGAATGCGTAAGTCTTCATGTAAGAAGTCCGCATATTCTTTTTCAGCGTACCATTTAGAATCCCAGTCACGAATGACACCGATACGCATACCTATTGGATGTACTTTTTGACCCAACGTTATCCCTCCTTCACTTCAGATACCACAACTGTGATGTGGCTAGTACGTTTATTAATTGCACTTGCACGACCTTGTGCACGTGGACGGAAACGTTTAAGAGTTGGACCTTCGTCTACGAAAGCTTCAGATACAACTAAACTATTCACGTCTAAATCATAATTGTGCTCAGCATTTGCCATAGCAGATTTTAATACTTTTTCAATGATTGGTGAAGCCGCTTTTGGAGTAAACTTCAAAATTGCGATTGCTTCGCCTACTTGCTTACCTCGGATTAAATCAATAACGATTCTCGCTTTACGAGGAGCAATACGTACCGTTTTGGCAACGGCTTTTGCGCTTGTAACTTCATTTGCCATTTAGATAGCCTCCTCTCGAATTATCGTCTAGTTTTCTTATCGTCTGCCGCGTGGCCACGGTAAGTACGAGTTGGTGCAAATTCACCTAATTTATGTCCTACCATATCTTCTTGGATATAAACAGGAACGTGTTTACGTCCATCATATACAGCGATTGTTTGACCTACAAATACTGGGAAGATTGTGGAACGACGAGACCAAGTTTTGATAACTTGTTTTTTGTCGCTTTCATTAGCAGCTTCCACTTTCTTCATCAAGTGATCATCGACAAAAGGTCCTTTTTTCAAACTACGACCCATGACGGAACCTCCCTTCGTATAGTCAGGCAGCTCGGAGCATTTCTCCGTGCTGTCCTGCTAACTTTAATTTAATCATATTAACCCAGAAATTATTTACCTTTACGACGACGTACGATAAATTTATCGGAGTTATTGTTTTTCTTACGTGTTTTGTAACCAAGAGTTGGTTTACCCCATGGTGACATTGGAGATTTACGTCCGATTGGCGCTTTACCTTCACCACCACCGTGTGGGTGATCGTTAGGGTTCATAACGGAACCACGAACCGTTGGGCGTTTGCCTAACCAGCGGCTACGTCCAGCCTTACCGATGTTGATAAGTTCGTGTTGTTCGTTCCCAACTTGACCGATAGTAGCACGGCAAGTAGCAAGAATCATGCGAACTTCACCAGAGTTAAGGCGAATAAGAACATATTTTCCTTCTTTACCAAGTACTTGTGCACTTGTGCCGGCAGAGCGAACTAATTGTCCACCTTTACCAGGTTTTAATTCGATATTATGGATAACTGTACCCACTGGAATATCTTTAAGTTCTAAAGCGTTACCGACTTTAATGTCTGCTTCTGCTCCAGAGTAAATTGTTTGGCCTACTTCAAGACCTTTTGCTGCGATGATGTAGCGTTTTTCTCCATCAGCGTAGTTGATTAACGCAATATTTGCTGAGCGGTTAGGATCGTATTCGATTGTTGCTACACGACCTGGAACGCCATCTTTATTACGTTTGAAATCGATCACACGGTATTGACGTTTATGTCCACCACCGTGATGACGAACAGTTAACTTACCTTGGTTGTTACGACCAGCCTTCTTTTTCATAGGACGTAGTAAAGATTTTTCTGGAGTACTCGTTGTAATCTCAGCAAAATCAGAACTTGTCATATGACGGCGGCCGTTTGTGGTAGGTTTGTACTTTTTAATCGCCATTTTTTTCCCTCCTCGTTAGATTTTTTTATTCTAAACGTTCGTTTTAAACTTCAAAAAGTTGAATTTCTTTACTGTCAGCACTCAATGTAACAATCGCTTTACGACGTTTGTTTGTGTAGCCAACGTAACGACCCATGCGTTTCTTTTTACCTTTGTAGTTCATAACGTTTACTTTTACAACGTCAACTTCAAAAATTTCTTCAATCGCATGTTTAATTTGAGATTTTGTCGCGCGAGTGTCTACTTCAAAAGTATATTTCTTGTCATCAAGAATACTTGTAGATTCCTCCGTTACGACTGGGCGCTTAATGATGTCGCGTGCATCCATTACGCAAGCACCTCCTCTACTTTTTCGACAGCTGCTTTAGTAATGATTAATTTATCATGACTAGCAACTTCTAGTACTGAGATACTTTCAGCTGGGATAACTGTAATGCCTTGGATATTGCGGGCAGATAATTCTACGTTTTCGCTTTCTCCAGCAACTACAATTAGAGCTTTAGAATCTACAGAGATATTTTTAAGGAAAGCTGCAAAATCTTTTGTTTTAGGCGCATCAAACGCTAAGTTTTCAAGTACAAGAACGTTTTCGTCTTTCACTTTAGAAGATAGGATTGATTTAATCGCTAAACGGCGAACTTTCTTTGGTAATTTGTATGCATATGAACGAGGTGTTGGGCCGAATACGACACCGCCTCCACGCCATTGCGGGGAACGAATCGAACCTTGACGAGCACGACCAGTACCTTTTTGACGCCATGGTTTACGTCCACCACCACGTACTTCAGAACGATTTTTTACTTTATGAGTTCCTTGACGTAAGGAAGCTCGTTGGCTCAAAATCACATCAACAACTACTTTTTCATTCGGTTCGATACCGAAGACAGCATCATTCAATGTAATTTCGCCAGCTTTAGAACCATCTTGTTTAAGTAAGCTTAGTTTTGGCATTCGTTAGTCCTCCTTTCCAAATAAATTATTTTGCTTTAATAGCAGTTTTAATTTGAACTAATGATTTTTTCGCACCAGGAACGTTACCTTTAACTAAAAGTAAGTTCTTTTCTACGTCTACTTTAACGATTTCCAAGTTTTGGATAGTGATTTGATCTCCACCCATACGACCTGGAAGAAGTTTATTTTTGAAAACACGGTTAGGCGCTACAGGACCCATTGAACCAGGGCGACGGTGGTAACGAGAACCGTGAGCCATAGGCCCGCGAGATTGTCCGTGGCGTTTAATTACACCTTGGAACCCTTTACCTTTCGATACGCCGGTCGCGTCGATGATGTCACCTTCTGCGAATACGTCTACTTTTACTTCAGAACCAATCTCATACTCGTCTAAGTTAACATCGCGGAATTCGCGAATGAAGCGCTTAGGAGTAGTATTGGCTTTTGCTACATGACCTTTTTCGGGTTTGTTTGATAAAACTTCACGTTTGTCTTCGAAGCCGATTTGTACTGCTTCGTAGCCGTCAGTTTCAACAGTTTTCTTTTGAAGTACTACGTTGTTAGCCGCTTCAATTACTGTTACTGGAATTAATTCTCCATTTTCAGTGAAAACTTGAGTCATCCCTACTTTTCTACCTAAGATTCCTTTGGTCATGAGTCACACCTCCTGTTAATAGTTAATTTTTTTCGGACAAAACATGCCCAAGAGTTTATTAGAGTTTAATTTCGATATCTACACCGCTTGGCAAGTCTAAACGCATCAAGCTATCCACAGTTTGTGGTGTTGGATTAACGATGTCGATTAAACGTTTATGCGTACGCATTTCGAATTGTTCGCGCGAATCTTTGTATTTGTGAACCGCACGTAAAACTGTGTATACAGATTTCTCTGTTGGAAGTGGAATCGGACCAGATACAGAAGCACCAGAACGTTTCGCAGTTTCCACAATTTTTTCAGCTGATTGATCCAAGATACGGTGATCATAAGCTTTTAAACGAATACGAATTTTTTGTTTTGCCATTATTTTCCCTCCTTCTCGCCTACTTTTAAAATAGACATTCTCCATGGAAATTACCTGAGTACCCGCCATGGCAAAGCGGCCGGGTGTGTCAGCAACCTTCCACTTCATCACATCTTGCGCCCCAATAGCTTAGGGGTGCTCATACAAAAGGGCAGACGGATGCCTACTCATTTGCACTTTATCTATTATACACGTGTTGAGGCTTGTAATCAACCGCTTTTTGAAAAAAGTTTGACTTTCTTTTCATTGTAAAAACAGGCGTTCGTTTCTTTCTTGTTTTTTAATAAACTATTGGCGCGAAGTAATTGCTTGCTCCGCACAAATTAAGGCCGGCCAAAACGGTGAAGGGAGTTAAAAAAAGAGCCTATATGGCTCTTTTCGCGGAGTTTGGGCAATTATTTTTTATAAACCGAAAGAATCCATGACGTTAAAAGTTGTTTTGGCATCATTATCACTACCAAATAATAGATTCCAGTTAAT
Source organism: Listeria sp. ILCC797 (assembly GCF_900186185.1). Lineage (NCBI taxonomy): Bacteria > Bacillati > Bacillota > Bacilli > Caryophanales > Listeriaceae > Listeria > Listeria sp. ILCC797. The sequence continues at coordinate 96,429 of NZ_FYBS01000009.1, read as the reverse complement.
CAGATTTACGTTTTGTACATTTTGTCCCATGAAGCGATATTTTGTCGTCTCATTTGCTTTTGGAATATGCATACCCGTTTCGTTAATCACTTTTCCAAGGTCAATATCTACATCTACTAAGATACGAGATTCTACAATATAGGAGAAACGCGGATTTTTAAAGATTAGAGTATTATCTTCTATAGAAAAGTCTTGTTGCATATATTTGTAACTTTTCATTGTGATTCCCGTTGCTTTTTGTCTGAATTTCGCCGTTACTGCTTTTTTGAAAGAATCCGTTTTACTGATTTCTTCAAATTCTTGCGGTAATTTTAGCGTATAGTAGGTTTGGTCGGCAACTCCCCCGCCAAAACCATACTGTGCGTAATAATTTAAGGACAATACTCCTGTCGCATTATTTTTAGCATCGTAGCTAATTCCTGATTTCGCTGCGGTTCCTTTAATTTTTAGCGATCCACGCTCATAAACTGATATCCCTGTAGCTTGAATCATCTCGTTATCTGAAGCTAGGGCTGTTCCAGCCGGTGAACCCGCCACTATCATACCCGCAATTAAGCATGGCGTTACTATCGTCTTTGCTAATTTTTTCTTATCCATCTTTTATTTGACACTCCTCATTCTTATATTCCTTACTCCGCCAAAACATTATACTTTAAACCTATATAGGTGTAAATATACCCTATTTTTCAGATTATTTTTCAGATTTTTATGTAATTGTACAAAGAATGTTCATAAAGCTGTTGTTTTTGGAGTTTTGCGCTATAGCTAAAAAGTTGTTTTACATATAAGGTATACTTAAAATCATGCTATAAAACACAATCGTATTTGGATTTGAACTCAATTTTCGCAAAAAAAAATCTAAAAATCTTCAAAAAGTGAAGATTTTTAGATTTTAAGTACGCAATACAATTAGCATGGCTGTCAATAAAATAAGAACAAACAATGCGATTAAATCATTGAGATGGAAATGGAGAATTTTAAATCGCGTCCTACCTTTATCTCCTTGATAGCCGCGAACTTCCATAGCGTCTGCTAATTCTTCGGCCCGGTTGAATGAGCTGACAAATAATGGGATAAAGATGGGGACGACGACTTTCATTTGCTCAAACAAATTGCCTTCACCAAATTCGACTCCGCGTGCGCGCTGAGCTTTCATAATTTTATCCGTTTCTTCCATTAAAGTTGGAATAAATCGCAGAGCAACGGATAACATGAGCGCGATATCTTGAACTGGCATTTTAACATATTTAAAAGGTTGTAAAAGATACGCAATTGCGTCGGTTAAGTCCATTGGCGTTGTCGTGAGTGTAATCGCTGTTGATAAAATAATGATGAGCGTAAAACGAATGAATACATAAATACCATTTATAATACCAAAAGAAGAAATGACGAATGGACCGAAATCTAAATAAATCGTACCGCCACTCGTGAACAGCATTTGCATCATGACTGTAAACAGAATTAGCCAAATGAGCGGCTTGACACCTTTTATAAAAACTTTGATTTTAATGCCCGTCATCGTAATGACCATGAGCGTAAATAAAATCATAAGCGCATAAGTTTGGATGTTATTCGCTAAAAATAGAATGCCGATGAAATAAAAACCTGCTAGCAATTTCGTTCGCGCATCTAACGCGTGGATAAGCGATTGACCAGGAACAAAACGACCAAATATAAGTTTGTCTATCATTTTCGCCCTCTCCTTTAGTGCGTGAAATAAACGATGCCAACACTAAGCGCCATCAAGACGGTTAACGATGCGTTAATCATCACAAAATTTTTAATGCCAATAACAAACGTTTTCGCTTTCACCTGCTCTTGATTGAATTTTTTCAAATTGTTGTAAACTGGTAGGATTACGATAAGCGAAAGCAGCATGACTGGGTGCAGGTATCCAAGCAGGACGGCTACTACTACGGCTAAAAACGACGCGTAATAAAGCACGTTGAACAAGAGAACCCCCATTTTTCTTCCAATATAATAAGGAAGTGTATAGCGATGGTTGCGAATGTCTTCATCGAGATCGCACAAGTTATTCGCGAGCATGATGTTTCCGATTGTGAAAATGCACGGTAGTGAAACGACGGCGATTTGAATAATTTCGAGCAGGTTGAAGCGAATGTTGATCCACTCGCCTTGCCAGATGAGATTGGCAATTCCTGCGTCAAACGCGTTTACATAAATGGCGAGAAAAAAAATGCCGAACCCCATCGTCACGCCGGAAAAAATTTCGCCAAGTGGCATGCGCGATAGCGGCACAGGACCGAACGTGTACAAAATCCCGATGCAGAAACATACAAAACCGATTAGGAGGACGAGCAAGTCGGTTCTAAAAACGAGCCAAATCCCTAGCCCTGTTGCGATGAAAAACATCGCAAAAATTAAAATGATGACCGTAAGTTCCGGAATTTCCTTTTGTCCAATTATATTACTTGTTTTGCGAAAATCATAGTCGTGATTATTTGTTGCTTTGCGGTAGTCCATATAATTATTAATGGCCGTTGTTGTTAAATCAAAAATCAGCATTGCGAGGAAGAAAATAATGGTATTTTGCCAGTTGAACACTTGATACTCATAAAGCACGTATAACGTCCCAAGCATAAATGGATATACGCTTGCAATTTTCGTGCGGATTTCAACCAGTTCTAAAAACGTCCGAAACGACAATTATTTCTCCCCCTTTCCATCTAGCTCGGCCATTTTAAACGCCTTATCAGTAAGTTCAAATTTATCTTTTAAGCCATCTGTGACATACACTTGCTTATCTTTCGTTACGAAAATCGCTTCCACGTCTTTAAATGAATCGACATATGCCATACCATCTTTGACGCCTTTCATGAAGACGGCGGTGGAAAGTCCATCACCATCGATTGATTTTTTCGAAACGATGCTAACACCTGCCAGTTCATTGTTGCACGGGTAACCTGTGAACGGGCTTAAAATGTGGTGATACTTCACCCCGTCAACTTCCAAATAGCGCTCATAAATGCCGGAGGTTACGACCGAAATATCCGAACCAGGCAGCTTCCCAATTGTTTGTCCGCGAGTTTCAAACGGATTTTGAATACCAATCGTCCAGTTTCCACCTTTTGGATTGTCGCCGCGCACAAAAATATTGCCGCCTAAATCAATGATCGCAGATGTTACGCCCTCGCCTTTCATGACCTTGTTTACCTCATCAGCAATATAGCCTTTCGCAATACCACCAAGATCAAGCGCCATGCCTTTTTCAGGCAAATAAATGGATTGTTCTTCCTTGTTCATTTCAACTTTCTTATAGTCAATTAGCGGCAAGACAGCTTGAATTTCAGCTTCTGTTGGTTTTTTTGCATCTGAAAAACCGATGTGCCATAAATCCGTTAATGGTCCTACCGTAATATCAAAATCGCCGTCAGAAGCTTTGCTGTATTTAATACCTTCTTCAACAAGATAAAACATATCTGATGTCACTTTAACTGGTTTTATCCCTGCATTTTGATTGACTTTATCAATTTCAGATTTGCCTGCATCACTCGTCGTAATTTCAGCGGCTAGCTTTTTAATGCGTTCAAAGCTCTTGTCAATCGCTTCTTCTTTGCCTTTATCATAGACTTTCAACGTAACGACTGTTCCCATTAAAAATTCCGTTTTCGAATATGGCTGATCGAGCAGCTCGACCTGTTCTTTTTCCCCAGAGCATGCACTTAGTAATAAAATAAAAATAAGTCCTGTTAAAAAAACGATTTTCTTCATGCGCGAACACCTTTCAAACTTTCTATTGCTTCTTACACTATAGCGTAAAATCCGTTCAAACGCTATATTAAAACACCCTTAAAGTTCGCATAAACTTTAAGGGTGTCACTATGTTTTAAGTCAATTGCTAAATCTTATTCTTCTTCAACTTTGTTATACACTTTAATTGTATCAGTGTCGCCATTTTGAGCGGCATTTTCAAGTTGTGCAGCGTAAATTCTGAATTGGTTAGAAGAACTTGTAGCACCAGAAACTGTATCTACTTCAGCTGGGCTTTGTTTGTCAACTAAAGATTTGTTTAATGCTGGAATGTATTCTTGTGGACCAGTACCAGATTTCGCTTTCATATTCTTTTCATAGTCAGCATCGTCAGTTTTCTTTTGTCCATCTTCGTTTACATAGTTGTAATCAGAAGTTACGATTTTACCATCTTTAACTTCCATAGCGAAGACAGCGCGGTATCCGTGTGCATAGTTTTGTTCTTCAAGGTTATATTTACCATCTTGAAGTTCAGCACCGTTGTTGATAGAAATTGTTGTAGTATCAGCGCGTTGTGCAGCTTGAATTAATTGGTTAGCATAGTTGATGAATGTATCAGAAGAATGAGTTGCTCCTGTTACAATGTCTACACCAGATGCAGATTGCGATTTAACTAATGAATCGCTTAATTGTTTTAAGTATTCTTGAGGGCCTGTACCCACTTTGTCTTTCATTGCTTTTTCATAGTCAGCGTCTTCAGATTTCAATTCGCCGTCTTTGTTTTTATAATCGTAGTTAGCTTTAGTGATTTTACCATCTTTAACTTCGATTGATGCGAAAGCTTTCCAGCCTTTATCATCATAATTTTTTTCTTCTAGTTTGTAAGTTCCATCAGTCATTGTACCATCAGTTTTAGCTTCAGTTTTTTTCGTTTCAGACTGTTTTGGTTCCTCACTAGATTTTTTGTCGGAACTGTTATCGTTCCCACAAGCTACTAATAACATACTGGACGCTGCAACTACTGTAAGGCCCATTGCCACTTTTTTCAATTTCATAATTTGCTCCCACCTTTTGGTTTAATTAAAATGTTTGTGATATCACGAGCAATATAAGATGCACTGCGAAAGCGATATCACGATACATACAAATAATAACATCTAGCACTTAGTTTGTCTAGATTTTTTAAAATTACTTAATTCCATAAATTTTCAAAAAATGACGTTAGACTTATGTTTTGATCCAACTTTGCAGATTTAATTGTATATAAAAAACAAAATAGACCTTTCGCCTACATAAAACGAGGAGTTTTTAACCATAAAAATTGGCTTTTTTATAAGAAAGAACTATTTTTATTTTTTATGCACTTATTCCTATATATTGTGTAGACAATCCCCCCTGTTTTCTGTTACACTATGTTAGGTTATTACTATATTTTGGTTATTGAACTAATACTATTTTTGTGAAAAAATAAACAAGGAGTTGAGAAAGCATATGCCTGAAAAAAATATCGTTCTAATAGGGGCAGGGTATGCAGGTGTACATGCAGCTAAGAAATTAGCGAAGAAGTACAAAAAGGATAAAGATGTTAAAATCACGCTTATCGACCGTCATTCGTATCATACGATGATGACTGAATTACATGAGGTTGCAGGTGGACGTGTAGAGCCAACTGCTATTCAGTATGATTTGCGTCGTTTATTCAATCGCACGAAAGTAAATCTTGTTACTGATAACGTGACAAACGTTGACCATGACAAAAAAGTCGTTGTAACAGAACATGGTAGCTATCCGTTCGATTATCTAGTGTTAGGTATGGGCGGCGAACCAAACGACTTCGGTACTCCGGGTGTTGCTGAAAACGGCTTCACATTATGGTCTTGGGAAAATTCCGTTCGCTTGCGCACTCATATTGAAGAAACTGTAACAAAAGCGAGTCGCGAACAAGACGTTGAAAAACGTAAAGCTATGCTTCGTTTTGTTGTTTGTGGTTCTGGTTTCACCGGCATCGAAATGGTCGGCGAATTACTTGAATGGAAAGACCGTCTTGCAAAAGATAACAAAATCGATAAAGACGAAATTGAATTGATGGTTGTCGAAGCTGCTCCAACAATTTTGAATATGCTTGAACGCCGTGATGCTGATAAAGCTGAAAAATACATGGTGAAAAAAGGCATTAAAATTCTTAAAGAAGCTGCAATTGTTGAAGTTAAACCTGAGAGCATCGTTTTAAAATCAGGCGAAGAACTTCCGACACATACTTTAATTTGGACAGCGGGTGTTCGTGCTAACTCCGATACGAAGGATTACGGTATGGAAACAGCTCGTGCTGGACGACTTAAAGTTAACCAATACATGGAAGCTGAAAAATTCGAAAACACTTATGTTATCGGTGACCTTGCTTACTTCGAAGACGAAGAAGGAAAACCAACTCCTCAAATCGTTGAAGCAGCCGAACAAACAGGTATGACTGCTGCGAAAAGCATTATTGCTGAAATCAGCGGCGGACAAAAAGAAGCTTTCCACGGTAAATACCACGGTGTTATGGTTTCCATCGGTGCCAAATACGGCGTTGCTCACTTAGGTAGCATGCATTTATCTGGTTGGTTCGCTATCTTTATGAAACACATGGTAAACTTGTACTACTTCTTCGGGATTCGCAGCGGTTACTATATGTGGCAGTATATCGTCCATGAGTTCTTCCACATTCGCGATCATCGTAACATTTTCCGTGGCTGGACTTCACGTTACGGAAACGTACTTTGGAGCTTACCACTACGTATTTATCTTGGTTGGTTCTGGGTTGATGAAGCACTTGCAAAAATTTATGGTGAAAGCACATGGGACAAAGTTAGCCTTACAAACTTAAAACCATTATTCCAAGGTTTAGGTCCTGATTCTTGGTTGACTGCTGAAACATCGAAAATGCCATTCTCTTGGTTGCAAACTGCAGCAACATCAGGCGCGAGCCAAGCTGCTGGAGATGCAGCTGGTGAAGCGGCGCAAAACGTTACAACTCCAATCTTCAGCCACATGCCTGGTTGGTTTGAATGGATTATGAAAATTATCATGCCAAATCAAGACGTAGCGGTATTTATGCAAAAAGTAGTTCCTTTCGTGGAATTAGCTATTGGTCTTGCACTTGTTGTTGGTCTATTTACTTGGTTAGCAAGTATCGGAAGTATCGGTTTCCTAGCTATGTTCACATTAAGCGCTATGCTTGGTTGGGACAAATTCTGGGCGCTGCCTGCTTCTATCGCCATGTTAAACGGGGCTGGACGCACATTTGGTTTAGACTACTGGGTTGTTCCTTGGTTCCAAAAACACTTAGGTCACTGGTGGTATGGTAAACCTCGTGCTATTTATCGCGATTCAGGCAAATAACGATACGATTTCGAGATAAGCGAAAGGCTCGTCCTTTCGCTTATCTTTTCTTTTCATTTAAGGTATATTTTTTATACGAAATCCTTTACAATAAGGTTAGAAAAAATATTTAGAGGGGGCAAAGATGTGAAACCATATTTAAAAATGATTCGTCGCTTTGATGTTATTATCGTTATTACGCTTAGTCTGCTCTCTTTTCTGCCTCTAGCTATTTTTTCTTATGTGCAAGCAAATGCACCGGATAACGGGGCGGATAAAAAACTTGTAGCGGTTATTACGGTTGACGGGAAGGAATATAAGCGCGTTGATTTGACGGGGCACTCTGGAACGGATACTTTTACGGTTACACAAGAAGATGGCGACTACAATACTATTGAAGTTAAAGATGAAAAAATCAGGATTAGCAAGGCGAATTGTGGGGATCAAGTTTGTGTCCGCACAGGCGCGGTTGGGAAACTAGGCGAAACGATTGTTTGTTTGCCGCATAAGTTGGTCATTGAGGTTAAAGCGACTGACGGGACATCAAATGATGACGACATGATTATTTCTTCTTAATTTTTATAAAAAAGGATTGTGAATTTTGATGACTAAAAATAAACGCCTTGTTTATATAGCGCTTTTGGCGGCTCAAGCGGTTGTCATTAGCTTGCTAGAACGAGCGATTCCTTTTCCGTTTGCTTTTGCGCCTGGCGCTAAACTGGGGTTATCGAATATTATAACGTGTATTTCACTTTATACGTTATCGACGAAAGATGCTTTTATGATTGTCTGTATTCGTCTTGTGCTTTCGACGCTTTTAGGCGGGACAATTTCGACGTTTTTATATAGTGCGGCGGGGGCTTTGCTTAGTTTCGTGGGCATGTGGGCGGTTCAAAAGCTTGGTCCAAAGCGCGTCAGCATCATTGGCGTGAGTACGACTGGCGGGATTTTGCATAATGTTGGTCAACTTGTTGTGGCCAGTTGGATTGCTGGATCGTGGAATGTTATGCTTTATTTGCCGGTACTTTCGTTTATTGGGATTTTATCGGGGATTGCAATTGGGATTGCAGCAAACTATTTACTTCAGAATGTGCAAACATTGCGCACGTTTTTCGATGCTAAACAAGAACGCGCTTTAATAAATAAAAAAGGAGTTTCATGATGCAACTTCATTCCATGTGGGCTTCGTACCCAGATTTAGAAACTGATTTAAAAGATGTATTAACTACAATTGAAAAAAACATTCAAATTCGCGACAAGCGTGTTAACCAAAATGTAAAATCACTGATTCATGCGGGCGGTAAGTTGCTTCGTCCGGCATATGCACTTTTGATGGCAGAAATTGGGCCGGATTACGAACGCGAACGGGCGGTTTCGGTTGCGGCAGCACTTGAAGTTTTGCATATGGCTACGCTCATTCATGATGACGTGGTAGACGAGTCACCACTTAGACGCGGGGAGCCTACGATTCATTCTCGCTACGGGAACCATTACGCGGTTTATACAGGAGATTATTTATTTACGGTTTGCTTTAAAATTTTGTCGAAGCATTCGGATTCATTGCAAAACATTGAGTTTAGCAGTCGCAATATCGAGAAGATTTTGATGGGCGAGCTGGATCAAATGCGAATGCGCTATAATCTTGATGTGTCGGTGAAGGAGTATTTATCGCGGATTTCTGGGAAAACGGCGCAACTTTTTGCGCTTAGCTGTTATTCTGGTGCGACAGCGAGTAAGGCTCCACGAAAAATGGCGATAAAAGCTTGGAATATTGGGCACTATTTGGGGATGGCTTTCCAAATTATTGATGATGTTCTGGATTATACGAGTACTGACTCGGGGCTTGGGAAACCGGTTTTAAACGATGTTTTGCAAGGTGTTTATTCGCTCCCGCTTATTTATGCGATGCGCGGACAAAAAAATGAGTTTGAACCTTTGCTCTCTAAAAAAGAAGCGATGACTGATGACGATTTGAAGGCGCTTCTCGAATTAATCGAAAAACATGAGGGTGTTGAAAAAGCGTTTGATTTAGCGCAAAAATACACGAAAAAAGCGCAAAAAGAAATTTCGAAATTGCCAGACGGGGCCTATAAAACGACGCTTGAGCGTTTGACGAGCGAGATTTTAACGCGGAAAATTTAATTTTTTCTGCACACATGTGTTTGTGAATTTTTTTCAAAGGAGGAATTAGCATGAAACGTTTCAGTCTTCTTTTTATTTTACTTTTTACATGCGCCTACCTTTCTGCATGTTCATCTGGCGAAGCAACAGAAACGATTAAGCCGGTGAAAGATAAGACGGATATTTCCATTCGGGTCGCAACGGACATTCATTATTTGGCGCCTGAATTAACCGATTTTGGCGAGGCTTTCAAAACGTATGTAGCTTCTGGTGATGGCAAGGCGCTTCAAGTGAGCGATGAAATGACCGATGCCTTTTTGGCTGATGTGTCAAAAGACCAGGCGGATATTTTGATTTTGAGTGGCGACTTAACGAATAACGGGGAACGGAAAAGCCATGAGAACTTGGCGAAGAAGCTTGAAAAAGTTGAGAAATCTGGTACCGATGTTTACGTCATTCCAGGCAATCACGACATTAATAATCCGTGGGCACGGAGTTTCAAAGCGGATAAGCAGTACAAAACGGACAGCATCACACCCGAGGAATTCGCAAAAATTTACGAGAATTTCGGCCTAAAAGAGGCGGTTTTAAAGGATAAATTTTCTCTTAGTTATTTGGCGCCTGCTTCAAAAGATGTCTGGCTACTTATGCTTGATACGAACCATTATAAGAGCAATATGCAGCTTGGCTCACCGCAAACTGATGGCGGCTTAACGACGGGGACGCTTGAATGGATTAAAGAGTGTGCTGATTTAGCGAAGGCGAATAGTGTAAAAATCGTTCCGGTGATGCACCACAATTTAATGAATCATAGCGAAATTCTGCAACAAGGTTATACGATTAATTATGCAGAGGACGTCCAGAATGCGTTCAAGAAAGCGAATTTCACATTTGCACTAAGCGGGCACATTCATACCCAAAACATCGCGACAGACGGCAAACTCACAGATATTACAACAAACGCGCTTTCTGTCTACCCACATAAGTACGGAAAAATCACTTATTCGGGAGAAAAGGCTCTTTTTAATTATCAAACGGGGAAAGTTAATTTAGAGGAATACGCCAAACAAAATAATCTGACGAGCGATAAATTCCTTTCTTTCAACCAAAAAGATTATGATCAGTTTTATTTAAATGGTTACGGAAAAGCGATGGAGGACCTCGCAACGAGCGACGATTTTGACAGCTATTCTGAGCAAGAAAAAGAGGCGATGGCCGATACGATGGCGCTAAACAATCTCTCTTATTTTGCTGGTGTTGCACCGCCAAAATCGGACGGGTTAAAACTATGGCAAAGCGCGCCAAATAGTTTCCTGAAGAAGTACGTTATCAGCACAAGTGGCGCGCCGAAACGGTCGAATGATGAGTGGACTGGGAAATGATTAAGCATTACGCCTCTTCGTCACAGGCCATTTTAGATGGTGACAGCTTCATCAGATGAATAAAAATCGAGCAGAAAAGGCAATTTCTGCTCGATTTTCTTATATTCAATTGGTTATTTCCGTCTTAGCAGAAGCCCGCCAGTTCCGAGCATTAATAATCCGGATAGGCTTATGAGAAGGCCTGCGCTATCTCCTGTATGTGGCAGCGAAATGGTGGTTTGGTTTTCGATGCGCACAATTAATTTTTGCCCAACGTAAACGTTTTCGCTCGGCAAATTGTTCCACATCATTAGTTGTTTTGGCGTCGTTTTAAAGGAAGTTGCGATACTTTTTAGCGTGTCGCCTTTTTTTACTTCATAGTAGTAAATCTTTTCACCGTTTTTCTCCACAGTAGTAGTTGGTGGTTCGGTTGTAGTTTCTTCCATGTTAGGTGTTGGTGTTACTTCTGGCTTTGGTTCTGGGGTAGACGTTGGTGGCGGTGTTGCTTCGCCCCCGCCTTTCCCGCCGTTACTATAATCATTCACGGTTGAGTTTCGGGAGTAAATTTTAATGTTATCGCCGTATAACGTTGCATTGTTTTTATAACTTGTCTGGCCGCCGTTCACCTTCGTTTGATACGTGATGACAACCGATTGCTTGCTGAGCGACCCGACATCAATGCGGAAAGCTCGGTTTTGCACGTTTACTGTCTGCGTATATGTTGCCACTACTTTTTTATTTTCATCGCGATAACGTACTTGTACAGGGTTGATTAGCTCATGTCCCGGGCCAATCGTATCGATTACATAGCCGTTCTCAATGTCAAGCAGCGCATTATTAACTGTCACCGTCCAATTGATTCGGTCCGGCTGCTTCGTGTCGATGCGTCCTTGCTTGTAAATGACAGAAGTCCCCTCACTACTGCCACCACTTGTTGTATCTTTGACTAAAACGGATTTCACGACAGCCTCGTTTTGAACTGGGAAGGTCAGCTGATTCTCGCTACCCAATTGGATTTTTTCAACATTGAATTTCGCCCAAAAAAACATACTTCCTTGAATATTTTGATGCGTTTCAACAAAATTAGTAAACGTTAGTGTTATCATTCCCGTTGTAGAGTTCGTCTCCGCTAGCGCAACCACATTCCCCTCTGAATCCTTCAATTGAAACGGCGCATAACTTACCATAGTCAGCTGTTCCGGCAGCGCGATCGTCATTTGATCCCCCGTATGCACTTGCTGGTTCACCTTAAAGTCATACACCACTTTCACCTTATCCGTTTTGCGGAATTCTGAGCTTTCTTTGCCTGAAACATTTTCTAAGCTCACATTTGTAAAAAATTGCGACCCATAATCTACCGCCGCTTGCGCACGAAATGGTAGAACAATTCCTATAAGTAAAATAAGAATCGCAACATAAAAAAGCTTTTTCATCTAAAGTCCTCCTTTATTCAGTGATTGCGCCACCTCCTATTAGTTCCCAAAGTAGGACACAACAAAACCTGCTCAGTATTGAACAGGTTTTGTTTGTAGAAAACGTATACTAGACTTATGACAACGGGTTTAATTTAATTACTCGAACTATTTGCTGCTGCAGCGCTAGCCGCCGCGGCTGCGGCCGCTGCACTTGCTTGCTCAATGGCAATTAAGACGTGCACACTGACCATTAAATTTTCAATTTGCGCTTGGTTCATTTTTCCAGTCACTTCTTCAGTATACAGACTAAGCGCAAGTGCCGTATAAAATGTTTTTCCGAAAAACTTTAATCCCGAAACTTGGCTAAGCTCTGAAACGAGTTCGAAAAAGTGCGCATCCAGTTTGGCCCCGTCATTTACATACGCTAAAATTCCAATGGTATTATAGTATAGTTCCTTCACTTTAATCCCTTTTTTGTCCAGCTCATTTAAAAGCGTTCTGACACGCGTCACAAATATGCGATCCTTTTTACCATAAAGTAGGGCTGCTGTTGCCGCAAGCGCCTGCAAGCCATTGTTTTTATGGAAATCCAAGTCCGCAAACTCTTGGAAATAAAACTCTACAATGTCAGCAATTTCTTGCGCCGAGAGCGAGGTATCAAGCGATGCTAGCATCACACTTGCCGTTGCATCTTCTGGTCCGGTTAAAAAAGGATGAAATTTTTTGAGGCATGTATAAATTTCCTTCGCCCGTTTTGCTGTCGCTACACTATCCGCATTCTCCTGTTTCAAAAGTAAATATGCCGCAAAATAGGTGAACTCTGACCTGCCAAATTTCACCTCAACCAGTTCGCGGTAATGCTGAATGAGGCGCAACACATCCGACCTATCATCGGTTCCATCGGCTACTAAAAGCCCCGCTAGCGACGCCCGAACATTTCCATTCAGGGCGGTAAAAAAGCCTAATTCAGATTTTATCGCGCGGTCCGCGGCAAAAAATCGTTCTGCATCGACTAACTCATTTTTCCCCGTAAAAAGTCTTGCGATTAAAAAACGAATTCGTTTATCTACAAAGTTTACTTTACTTTTCCGAATCCGTTCATAGTTTTCGGAAAGCAGTTGTGTTAATTCATCTACATAACTTAATTCATTTGCCAATTCGCTACACTCCTTTATCTTGCATCCATTATAAGTATACCAATTTTAGACGTAAAAAAACCAGCGGAACTATTGTCCCGCTGGTTTTAAGTTATTGTTAATTATTTTTGAATGCTGGAAACAACGCCAGCGCCTACAGTACGTCCACCTTCACGGATAGAGAATTTAGTACCGTCTTCAATCGCGATTGGCGCGATTAGTTCAACAGTTAATTCTACGTTATCGCCAGGCATAACCATTTCAGTACCTTCTGGTAAAGTAACGATACCAGTTACATCAGTTGTACGGAAATAGAATTGTGGACGGTAGTTATTGAAGAATGGAGTATGACGTCCACCTTCTTCTTTAGATAAAACATAAGTTTCAGCTTTGAAGTTTGTGTGTGGAGTAATCGAACCTGGTTTAGCTAATACTTGACCACGTTGGATATCTTCACGCGCAACACCACGAAGCAACGCACCAATGTTATCGCCAGCTTCTGCATAATCAAGAAGCTTACGGAACATTTCTACACCTGTAACAGTTGTTTTGGAAGTTTCAGTTTCGATACCGATGATTTCGATTTCATCACCAACACGAACTTCACCACGCTCAACACGTCCAGTTGCAACTGTACCACGACCAGTGATAGAGAATACATCCTCAACTGGCATCATGAATGGTTTAGCTTTATCACGTTCTGGAGTTGGGATATAAGAATCTACTGCATCCATTAATTCGTAGATTTTTTCTTCCCAAGCTGCGTCACCTTCAAGAGCTTTAAGAGCAGAACCTTTAATTACAGGAATATCGTCACCAGGGAATTCGTATTCAGATAATAGATCACGAACTTCCATTTCAACTAATTCTAATAATTCTTCATCATCAACCATGTCGCATTTGTTTAAGAATACAACGATGTAAGGAACACCTACTTGACGAGAAAGTAAGATGTGCTCACGAGTTTGTGGCATTGGGCCATCAGCAGCAGATACTACTAAGATCCCACCGTCCATTTGTGCAGCACCAGTGATCATGTTTTTAACATAGTCAGCATGTCCTGGGCAGTCAACGTGTGCATAGTGACGGTTTTCAGTTTCGTACTCTACGTGTGCTGTAGAGATTGTGATTCCACGTTCGCGTTCTTCTGGAGCACCATCAATTTGGTCATATGCAGAAGCTTGTGCAAAACCTTTTTTAGATAAAACAGTAGTGATAGCTGCTGTTAAAGTAGTTTTACCATGATCGACGTGTCCAATTGTACCAACGTTAACATGGGGTTTAGAGCGGTCAAATTTTTCTTTTGCCATTTTATAAAATCCTCCTCAATGTTTGAAAAAATGATATTTAAGTCACTAAATGAAATTCATTTAGTAGATACTTCTAACTAATGTTATACAAGAAATCGAGCAAAAATGCAATTCATTGCGTTAAATCAGAAGAGATTAATCTTCGTCTTTATTTCCACCGTTTTTCTTGATAATGTCTTCTGCAATAGATTTAGGAACTTCTTCGTAGTGGTCAAATTGCATTGTGTAAGTACCGCGACCTTGAGTTGCAGAACGTAAGTCAGTTGCATAACCGAACATTTCAGCAAGTGGAACGAAAGCACGAACAACTTGAGCGTTTCCGCGAGCTTCCATACCATCTACACGTCCACGACGGCTTGTGATGTTACCCATGATATCACCAAGATATTCTTCTGGGATAACAACTTCAACAGACATGATTGGTTCTAAAATAACTGGATCACATTTTTTAGCAGCATTACGAAGCGCCATGCTTGCAGCTACTTTAAATGCCATTTCGTTGGAGTCAACGTCATGGTAAGATCCATCATATAGTTTTGCTTTGATATCAATTAACGGATAGCCTGCAAGTACACCATTATCTAGTGCGCCTTCAAGACCTGCTTGGACAGCTGGAATGTATTCACGTGGAACAACCCCACCGACAATTGCATTTTCAAATTCAAAACCTTTACCTTCTTCGTTAGGAGCGAATTCAATCCAAACGTGACCATATTGACCACGACCACCAGATTGACGAACGAATTTACCTTCGACTTGTGCTGATGTGCGGAATGTTTCACGGTAAGACACTTGAGGCGCACCTACGTTAGCCTCAACCTTGAATTCACGTTTCATACGGTCAACAAGGATATCTAAGTGAAGCTCACCCATACCGGAGATGATAGTTTGTCCAGTTTCCGTATTTGTTTCAGTACGGAAAGTTGGATCTTCCTCTGCTAATTTAGCAAGAGCTTGACCCATTTTATCTTGGTCAGCTTTTGATTTAGGCTCAATCGCAACCGAGATAACTGGTTCTGGGAATTCCATAGATTCTAAGATAATTTGGTTCTTTTCATCACATAGAGTGTCCCCAGTTGTAGTATCTTTAAGACCTACAGCTGCAGCGATGTCACCAGAGTAAACGATATCGATTTCCTCACGGTGATTGGCGTGCATTTGTAGGATACGACCTACACGTTCACGTTTACCTTTAGTTGAGTTTTGTACGTAAGAACCAGAGTTCAAAGTACCAGAGTAAACGCGGAAGAAAGTTAAACGACCTACATAAGGGTCAGTCATAACTTTAAATGCTAGAGAAGAGAATGGTTCCTCATCACTTGCATGACGTTCAGATTCTTCACCATCAGGTAAAACACCTTTGATAGAAGGAACGTCAGTTGGTGCTGGAAGGTAATCGATAACAGCATCAAGCATTGGTTGAACACCTTTGTTTTTAAATGCTGTACCACATACTACTGGATAAAACTCAACTGCAAGTGTTCCTTTACGGATCGCTGCTTTAAGCTCATCTTTCGTAATTTCTTCACCTTCAAGATATTTCATCATAAGTTCTTCATCAAGTTCAGCAACTGCCTCGATTAGTTTACCATGATATTCTTCAGCAAGATCTTTCATATCTTCAGGAATTTCTTTAATATGAGGATCGTTACCTAAATCGTCTTCATAAAATAGTGCATTCATTTCAATTAAATCAATGATACCAGTGAAAGTATCTTCAGCACCGATTGGTAATTGAATTGGATGTGCATTTGCATCAAGACGATCATGTAAAGTGCCTACAGAATATAAGAAATCTGCACCAATTTTATCCATTTTGTTGACGAATACTACACGAGGAACCCCGTAAGTAGTAGCTTGACGCCAAACAGTTTCTGTTTGTGGTTCTACACCAGATTGTGCATCTAGAACCGCAACAGCGCCATCAAGTACACGAAGTGAACGTTCAACTTCAACTGTGAAGTCTACGTGTCCCGGTGTATCGATGATATTTACGCGGTAACCATTCCATTGTGCTGTTGTCGCAGCAGAAGTGATAGTGATACCACGTTCTTGCTCTTGCTCCATCCAGTCCATTTGGGAGGCACCTTCATGCGTTTCACCAATTTTGTGAATACGCCCTGTATAGAAAAGAATACGCTCAGTAGTAGTAGTTTTACCCGCATCAATGTGCGCCATAATACCAATATTACGAGTCTTTTCTAAGGAGAACTCTCTTGCCATGTTTTCTTTCTCCTTCCATAAAACGTTTTTTAGGCGATTAGCCTTTTCGAGTTTAATTTATGCTGATAAAACTTAATATTACCAACGATAATGAGCGAATGCTCTGTTTGCATCTGCCATTTTATGAGTATCTTCACGTTTCTTAACAGAAGAACCCGTATTATTAGCAGCATCCATGATTTCGCGCGCAAGACGAAGTTCCATCGTTCTTTCACCACGAAGACGTGCATAGTTTACTAACCAACGAAGACCAAGAGTAGTACGACGATCTGGACGCACTTCGATTGGAACTTGATAGTTTGCACCACCGACACGACGAGCTTTTACTTCAAGAACTGGCATGATGTTTTTAATCGCTTGATCAAAAACTTCCATCGGATCATTACCAGTTTCTTCTTTAATGATGTCAAAAGCAGCGTATAAAATCGCTTGGGATTTTCCACGTTTACCATCAACCATCATTTTATTAATTAAGCGAGTTACCAATTTCGAATTATAAATAGGATCTGGCAACACGTCACGTTTAGCAACAGGACCTTTACGAGGCATTGGATATCCTCCTTTCATAAGGATAGAATTTTAAAAAATTATTTGCTTGCTTTAGGTTTTTTCGTTCCGTATTTAGAACGACTTTGTCCTCTATTTTCAACACCAGCAGTGTCAAGAGCACCACGCACGATATGATAACGTACCCCTGGTAAATCTTTTACACGTCCACCACGAATAAGAACAACACTGTGCTCTTGTAAGTTGTGTCCGATACCTGGGATATAAGCCGTTACTTCGATACCGTTACTTAAGCGCACACGAGCATATTTACGAAGCGCGGAGTTAGGTTTCTTTGGAGTCATTGTACCAACACGAGTACAAACACCACGTTTTTGCGGTGAATTCACGTTAGTAAGTTCACGCTTGAAAGTGTTAAGCCCTTTGTTAAGTGCTGGAGAGTCAGATTTCTTAGATTTAGATTGACGCGGTTTGCGAACTAATTGGTTAATAGTAGGCATTGGATAGGTTCCTCCTTTCTCGGTTTAGTAGTTCCACACATCCAGGTGGTTCATTTTTTCGAAAAAATAAAACTGCTGTAGATGTGTACTACAACATTCATTATTTCAAGACCTCTATAGGTGAGGCACCTTGAATATAGTAACACTTGACGGGTTTCATGTCAAGTGCTTTACGTGAGTTCCTTCTGTATCTTGCCAAAGAAATTGAAAGAAAGTAAAATAGGCTTAGACATAACATACATTGGAGGCTCAAGATGGCTTTAACACAAAAAAGCAAAGAACTTTGGACCATGTTTTTTTCTATTATTTCTTTATTTATACCATTTGGACTAATCATTGCAATCCCTACATTAATAATTAGCAGAAACGCAGTGCGGACTAATCCAAACACTATTAATAAGAGTACAAAAATCATTTCCATTATAAGTATTGTATTATCAACTGTCATCATTGTACTAATGTTAATTGGTGCCATAACTTTTTTTCTATCAAAAGGTAAAATTAATTGACCAATATCTAAGTTATAGTAATCACTATGCGCAAAGCCGAAACTATAAAATATAGATAGGCTACACCCGCTGCAGCCCTGTACACTAGATTTCAAGTTAACAGCAATAAAACACGCACTGACCAGCCATTGGAAAGTGCGTGTTTTTAATTACAAAAAACTTACTATTCAACTAATCTTAGCATATCCGTTATACTTACCACCACCTGAGGTTCCTTCTACATGTACTGTTATAGTCCCTAACTGAACCCCGTACTCCTTATGAACTAAACTATATTTAAAACGTGATGTCGTTTTTGCTCGATTGTTTGCAATCCAAGCATTTTTTTCGATACGGCTTGTTTTAACAGTTGGGTTATAATTCTTATCCACGTAGCCCGAGGAAGATACTATAGATTTAACCGTCCCTCCACTAGTTGTATACTTAACTGAAACCACATATTTAGTCATAGTAATGCCGAAAAATTTCATCGAATAGCTATGTGTAGCATTACGAGTTTTAGTTACTCCAGCTTTTAATAAAGGTTTTGTTGACTCAAACACATCTTCTGATTCAATAATTACATCCTCATTAGCATCATCTTCGATTGCAGCTTGCATTGCCTCTGGATCACTGAAATAATATGCTAGCTTTTCTTGTTCTTCTTCACTTAAGTTAGCAAGTTCTTCTTTGAGTTCATTGATATCATTTCGAATAGTTTCACTATTGGCATTTTCCACCCCATTTTCTTCTGCTGTTTCTACAGAGTAGTTATCTAAATAACTATCCAAATCACTAAGGATATCCCCCGTCTCCTCTACCCAATTGCAGATGCCCTTACTTGTGTCCCTGTTACTTGCATCAAAGCTAGAGCAATAATTGTCGTTAAAATAGCTTTTTTAATAAATCTTTTCATCTTAATCCCTCTTTTCTAATGATGTTATGACTGTTTACAAGTCTTGTTCATCTAAACACAAATGATAAAAAAAGTCTCTTTAGATATCCACTTGTATTTATTCAAAAGAGGGGGTTGCGCGTGTTTCTATTTAAAGCTGAATCGCTTTTAAGGCTTTGATGCTAGTTGCTAAGCTTTCGAACATGTCTAGCTTGCTACGATCTTGTTCGATGCAGTAAAACTCAACGCCGTTTTGTTCGCCCCATTCGATGATGCTTTTAAAATCGACAGCGCCAGAACCGATTTCCGTTAAGTTATGATCCATATCGGTTATTTCAAAACCCGGGATATAATCTTTCATGTGAACAATTGGGGCGCGCCCGGAGTAGCGTTTGATATATTCGACCGGGTCCACATCAGACGCCGAAATCCAATATGTGTCTGGTTCTGCGTAGATTGAAACGCCCGCTTCGGGGTCGGTAATGAAATCCATCATCATTCGGCCATCAATTTCCGATTTAAAATCGTATTCGGGGTTGTGGAGGCCGACTCGGAATCCTAGCGGCGCCAGTTTATACGCCACGTCTAGCAAAGCCCGCTTTGTTTTCCTGTACCCTACTTCATTTTGGTCTTCTTCTTCGATGTATTTATCATAAATTGTTTTACAATCGAATAGGCAAGCTTCGTAAATAATGCCGTCCAAATCGTCGAAGAAACGATCGTGTTTAATGTGCATGCCAACAACATTTAAGTCGTACTTTTTCAGCAATCTCGCAACTTCAAGTGGCGGGTTATTACGCATGCCGTCAAGCTGAACATGTTTGATGCCGAGTTCGCTCACACGGCGCAGTGTTCCTTCCAAATCTGCTTCCATTTCTTTCCGAACGGAGTAAAGTTGAATGGCAATCTTGTCGTGGAAGCTCATCGGTTGTCCCTCCTTAGGTCAAGCCAGTCGACCTCCAGTTGCGTTAAGTGAATATCAGCGGCTTCGATGGAAGAATTCAGCTCGCTCGTCGTTTCTGGGCCGATAACTGCGGCTGTTGGGAATGATTGATGCAAGACGTAGGCGAGTGAAATTTGAATCGGTGTCACGCCTTTTTCTTGTGCCAGTTTTTCTGCTCGGCTGTAACGTTCCCAGTTCTTTTCGCTGTAATACACTTCGACCATTTCGGTGTCTTCCAAATTATCTCTCGTGAACCTACCTGAAAAGAAGCCACCTGCCTGACTTGACCAAGAAAAGAGCGGCAAATCAGTTTGCTCGTGCCATTTTATCATCGTGTCGTCTGCCGAAACGCAGTCTTCCCAGCGCGGACGATTGACTTTTGGCAAGCTTAAATTGGGGCTGTTAAAGCTAAGCGGGGTCAAACCGTGCGTTTGCGCATATTCGTTCGCCTCAATGATTCGCGCTAGCTCCCAATTGGAAACGCCAATCGCATAGACGCGGCCATCTTCTACTTCTTTGTGGAGCGCCTCCATGAGCGGCCCAACTGGGACAGTTTCATCATCGCGGTGAAGCGCAAAAAGTTCCACATGGTCGGTTCGAAGCATCTCTAAACTCGTTGAAATGTCCTCATGAATGGCAGCTGGTGTCACCCGAGGCACGTCTAGCGCGCCACGCACTGGGTGGCAGCCTTTCGTTTGGATAATAATTCGGTCGCGGTTTTTGCGTTCTTCCATCCAGATGCCAATGGCGTTTTCACTATGACGGTAATGTCTTGCGGTATCAAAAATGTTGCCGCCGCATTCGAAGTAGCGGTCTAAAATTTGCGCCGCCACGTCCATGTTGTCTGCTCGCAAGAAGTCGCCTGCGCCCATGACAAGGTTTGCACATGGGATTAAAATGTTTCTTCCATCTTTTTTTCCGTTTACTCGAATTTGTTTCAATTTTATCGCCACCTGTTTCTTTTTTGATTAAAATTAGTTTGCAAGTCTAAACGCGTGCGCCCGCTTCCTGATCTACGAAAAACTGAGTACTTGTTGCGTTTTTAAGTAAAGTAGCTGGAATATTTGCGGTTGGTTCGCTATTCATTGTTAATTCGACGATTTCCGCTTTTTTACTGCCGGTTGCGGCTACAATAATCTCTTTCGCCTGTTTAATTTGCTTCATGCCGAGTGAAATTCCATTTGTAAGCGGCAAATCTTGATCAAAATACTTGCTCATCACTTTTTTCGTGACGTCATCAAGTTCGACCACGTGGGCGTTCACATCGACTGGCACGCCTGGTTCATTGAAGCCAATATGGCCGTTCATGCCGATCCCAAGCAAAATGAAATCAATGCCACCTCTTTCGTCAATAAAATGATCGATTCGTTTGCATTCGACCGCCAAATTTTTCGCTTTTCCGTCAAAAAAGCAAACATGGTCAGGATTTATACTTTCCAATTGGTCATAAAAATAATCATAGAGCGTCTGGCGGCAACTACCTTTTGTTTCACGGCCGAGCCCAACCCACTCATCTAAGCCGACAAAATACGCCTTGCTGAAATCAATTTGGCCGTTTTTATTGCGGCGCACAAGTTCCGCCATCGTTTTGAGCGGCGTGTCGCCTCCCGCGATACAAATAAGCGCATCTGGCTTTTCTTGTAAGAGGGACTCAATTTGGTTGCTGATAGCGATTGCTACCGCCTTGTCGTCATCAAATTTTTTTAACATCTTTTTTCCTCCTAAAAATCAAGGTCTAACGCTTCGTGTGCAGCTTGCCGTTCTGAAACGACCGACTCCTGCTTGACGAGGCTTCTTTCATACATTTTGAAGAACGGATAGTACATCAAGGTCGCCGCGGCCAGTACGAAAACGATTAAAATGATGGCGCGCCAGTCCATCGTCGCTAAATATTGTGCGAGTGGAATCGGCGTTCCGCCTACGTTTGCAATTGGAGGGCGAACCCAACCTAAGTGGAAGACAAACCACTGTCCTACCGCAATAATCGGCGTTCCGAGAACAAACGGAATGAATAAGTATGGGTTGTAACAGATTGGCAACCCGAACACGACCGGCTCAGAAATTGTAAAGACGGCTGGCACAACGGAAGCTTTCCCGACGGCTTTTAGTTCTTTCGAGCGGCTAAATAGCGCGAGTAACACGAGCGCACCGGTAATCCCAGAACCGGAGAAGCCCATGAAATAGTCCCAAAAATTGGGGGCAAAAACATGCGGAATTGGTTCGCCTGCAGCATACGCCGCAGCATTCGCGCCCAAGTATTGTGTCATAAATGGCATAACGAAGCCGACTAAAATGGCATATCCGTTTAAGCCGATGAACCAAAATAGCATTTCGAAGAAGCAAATTAAAAAGACTGCGTACGGCGTGTCGATGCTATTAATTGCTGGCGCAAGCATAGTTGTAAATGCTTCTGGAATAATTTGTCCTTTTGTAACCGTTTGCATTAAAATGCTAATGACTACGGATAAAAAGAGGATAACAACGAGCGGCACGATGGCTTCAAACGTTTGAGCAATCCCGTCTGGTAAGCCTTTAATTCGAATCGTGACTTTCTTTTTAATAAAAAAGTGAATCGTTTCAACGGCAAGAAGCGAACCAAAAATTGCGATGAACAAGCCGCGTGAGTCTAAATATTCCGTGCTTAGTTTTCCATCAATAAACTTCGTGTTTAAAACTATGGTCGTCATTACAGCGCCTAGAATGCTATGTAAAATAGGCACTTTTAATTGTTTGGCGTGATTATATGAAATCGTAACGGCCGCATAAAGTGATAGCAAACCGAATGTGAATTGGAAAGGTAAATTTAACATTTCGGCATTATCAACGAAGAACGTTTTAATGGCAGTGCCTTCTGGAAACATATTTCCGATAGCGGAGATAATCAGTGAAAATGAGCCAATGATAAGGACTGAAATAAGGGCAATCATACCATTTTTGATGGACTGGATATGTCGTTGTTTTTCAATTTTGGCAGCAATTGGTTCAAAATACTTTTCCATGAATGCAATAAAGCGCTCCATGATTGATGTCTTATTCGTACTCATGACTTTTCCTCCTAAATTTTAATGGCTTGTTTTAAGAATGATGGCGTCTTTTAAAATATTCGCGCCATTTACTGTGCCATAATCTTTCGTGTCAATGACTTGAATGGGTTTCCCCGCTGCATCCGCAATTTCTTTCAACATTTTAAATTGATGTTTAATTTGCGGACCTACCATGACAACATCAAAGTCTTCAATATATTCGCGTAGCTCGCCAGCAGGATGCGCTTCAATGCGAATGTCTGTATTTTTCAGCTTCTCGCTTCCCGCTGCAATTTCTTTCATTTTTGTGACCATCACACCTGTTGAAGCTCCTAAGTTACAAACTAATAAAACGTGTAGTCTATCAAAATTCATCTTGTGTCGCCTCCTGATTTCCTTTTAATTCGATATACATATCAATCATTTCACGGATTAGCGTAGAAGCTAAAATCGTGTTCATTAGAGTGTCTTGTGCATGTACAAGCAAGACGGAAAATTCCGTTTTATCCCCGCGGATTTCTTCTACCATCAATTCTGTTTGCACTTTATGTGCTTCATTCATCAATCGTTCAGCTCCCGCTAACTTTTCTTCCATTTCACTTTTTTTGCCAGCTTTTGCACATTGTAATGCTTCAACAAGCTGCGAAAAGGAATCTCCAGCAAGTGAGATTAATGAAAATGCGATTTCTTCTGTTTTCATAAAACTACCTTCTCTCATTCATAAATTGCAGATTTCACATAACTATAAATATCTTTGTGGCTTTTGGCTGAAAGAATTCGGCTAACTTGTTCTTCGTTTAGCACTACTTTCATCAGCTGCTCGACTAAACGTCTTGCTTCCTTCGATTCAAAGGCAAGCGTAAAAATCAAACGAACGGGCTCGCCGTAGCGATCAAAAAAGGAAAGTCCCTCTTCTAAAACGGTCACTGCCATACTGTCTTTTAAAACGCCGTCTTTTGGACTCGCATGCGCTAAAACAATTCCGGGAGCAATGACCATATACGGACCGAACGCCTTTAAATGCTGGATGATTTTCTCCGTATAACGTTTTTCAATACAACCTTTTTGGAATAAAACTTCTGTTCCGAGCCTGATGGCTTGTTGCCACGTATTCACATGCTTTTTAGTGACGATAAGCTGCTCTTTGAACTCGATTTCAGGTAGTTCAACATGTTCTTTTTTAGGCTGTTTAGTTAATACGTCTAACAAATCCAGTTCTAGCTTGCTAAGATTGATAATTTGCGTGTTTTCACTAATGATATTCATGATTTCGCTAAACTTATCAATCGCTTGTTTTCTGTTTGTTACGAGTTTCATTTGGAAATGCTCTTGCAACAGTTGCATATCTTCTTTTTGCAAATAACTATGGATGCGAATCATTTTTTTCGATGTGATATCGGGAATTTTAACGGTTGTAATGACATAATCGAACTGCTCCAACATTTTTTGGTTGAATTTTCGAAGGGAGGTTGTCGAAATAGCCGAAAACTCAAACAGCTGATTTAGCTGAACTTGAAGCATATTCGATACAGCCATCCCTTCTGCACAAACAATTAATAACGTTGGACGATTTCGTTCTACAGCAAGGCTTCGTTCAAGTTCAGAAGCAAAATAAATGGCTAAAAACGAAACTTCTTGCGCGCTTGTAGAAAACTCAAATTCATCTTCTAGTTCTTCGCAAATCCGCTTAGTTGCTAGAAAAATTTCTTTGTTGTCGCGCATAAAATCTGAAAAAATTGGATTTTCTACGCTAATGCCACCACGAATTCGTCTAATCATTAAACTAATATGCGACGTAATTTGGTTAAAAAACGCCTGATTGTCTGTCAAAAAATCGGTATGGTAAAGCTCACCCATTTTGATGCAAAGGCGCTTGGCAAATCCAATGACATGCTCAACCTGACCGGCATCTTTAAACTGCTTCACCGTGTTAATAACCGTTTCCAGCCCTTTATCATACACACTCCCGTTATTTTCCCACGTATCATAACGAAAATCCTTAGATACTCCGCGCATTTTAAGAAGCATGACCAAAATGGTAAGGTAGAGCTGGTCATCCACAGTCCTTCTTAAATTTTGCGTAATCGCATCCACTTCCGACACCGTTTCTTCCAAAAGAGAAAGATCAAAAAGATTATAAAAAAAGAGCTCTCCTTTTTTGGATAAACTTTGTTCTGATTCGAGAAACTGATAAAATTCGCGCATATTCATGAATTTAAGCAGCTTTCTAGCAAAAAGTGTACACTTCAAAACAACATCACCAGCAATTTGATATCCGATGCGCGTTTTGTGCACAAGCGCCATGTCATTTAGAAACACATCGCCGTCAATCGCGCGCAAATGATTGAGCACCGTTGACCTAGAAATAAATAGGATGTCCTGAAAATATTGCACAGAAACGGGCTTTTCCTCTAAAAGTAGTTTGAGTAATAAAAATTGTTCCATTTCTTCAGCATCATATTTATATTTTTCTGGTGTCATTTGCTGCTTGAATTTTTTAAAACTTCCGCTAATTTTGTTGCGATTTTCAATCATTACGCCTTTTTTAGGGTGCCTGCTCAGCTTTTCCCCATTTAGTTCCACCAAAAAGGCATCAATTTTTTCCAAACTATAGCGAATATTGCGTTCAGAAGTTTTAAAAACGAGTGCAAGTTCCTTCACTTTCTCATAATCATCACGAGTCAACAGTAAATCGAGTATATCTATGCAACGTCTATCTAATTTCAACTTTATCCCCCACCAACTCTTTAAATTTAGCTTACACGCAAATAAAAACGCTTTCAATTGCGCATATAACTTCTTTTGTCACGAAGTCTGAACAAGAAGTTTTACTTTTATTTTAGCTAGAAAACCGCAGCATATGAATAGGTCTTCCGTCTTTCAATGTATAATTACATAGCGAATTGTATCCCTCTAAAAAGAATACAATTCCTTTTCTTATATTTTATTGGTATTATATAATTAAAAAGGGGTTTTTGATTTGAAAACAATGCAATGGCAAGATTTACTTACTGTTAAAAGAACTAGTAATCCAAGTAAAACTGTATCTCCTGATGATCTACGAAATGCTTTTGAAAATGACTACCAACGAATTATTATAAGCGCTTCATTCAGACGCCTTCAAGATAAAACTCAAGTTTTCCCTTTGGAGAAAAATGATTTTGTTCGCACTCGTTTAACTCACTCACTAGAAGTCTCACAAATCGCAAAGTCTCTTGGCACACGGGTAGGAACAAAAATAATCAATGAAAGATTAGACCCAAGCTTTACTGAAAAAAATATTAAAGAACTTTCTGATTTATTGGCTTGCTCCGGACTTTTACACGATATGGGTAACCCACCATTTGGGCATTTTGGAGAATGCGCGATTCGACAATGGTTTTCGAAGAACCTAAGTAAAATAAAGTACGGAAATGATACCCTTGGAAAACTTTTGACTGAGCAAATGCAGAAAGATTTCACTCATTTCGAAGGCAATGCGCAAGTTCTTCGATTACTAACAAAACTTCATCAATTATTCGAAAGTACTCATGGTATGAATCTAACTTGTGCAACAGTTAACTCGTTATTTAAATACCCTACTCCCTCAGTAAAAATAGACAAAAATAAAGAAAGTGATGTGAAATTACATAAGATGGGTTACTTTTATGCGGATAAAGATACATTCTCTGAAATCACAGAGGCTACTACAGCCGGCGATAACAGACATCCAGCTGCATTTTTGCTTGAAGCTGCTGATGATATTAGTTACCTCTTAGCAGACTTAGAAGATGGCATGAAGAAAAAACTTTTTTCGCTAAACCAATTAATAACAGAACTTAGTCCCTTGAAAGGTAGTCCTCACAAAGAACTAAGTGCATGTTACGAGTACTTAGAAGAAAAAGCTAGATATAGTAATGAGCTACTCTCCTTCCAACAATGGATTACAGTAAAAGTACGTGGGATATTAATAAATAATACTATTGATACGTTTATCAACAATTACACTGACATAATGAGTGGACATTTCGAAAGTAGCTTACTCGAAGCTTCCAAAGTTTCATCTTTATCTTCCTTACTTGGTGAAATCTGCTGTAAATATATTTTTACCAATTGCGATATTCAGAAAGTAGAATTGGCGGGAAAGAAAATAATTTTTAATTTGTTAGATACTCTTATTCCAGCTGTTCTATATTTTGATTCACCTTTGAAAGAAGATAACAAAGATGAACATAAAAGATTGAGGACACTACTGTCACAAAACTATATAGACGCCTATAATAAATATAAGCCAGATAATGATACCGAAAAATTGTATTTACGATTACTTCTTGTAACTGATACGATTTGCGGCATGACAGATAGTTATGCAAAAAGCTTATATCAAGAACTAAATGGAATCTCATAATCTATGTTTAATTAAAAGCATATGCTATGATAGAGAAAATTAATGTGAAAGCGAGGGATTTTAAATGACAAAACACCGTATTTTCACAACGAGTTTTGCGAGCGTTTATCCGCTCTATGTGACGAAAATTGAACGCAAAGATCGCACAAAAGAAGAATTAGACACAACAATTTGCTGGTTAACAGGGTACGACCAGGCGGCTTTAGATAAACAAATTGCGGAGCAGGTTGACTTTGAAACTTTTTTCGAAAAAGCACCCGAAATGAATCCAAAGGTGGCGCTCATTAAAGGAAGCATTTGCGGCGTTCGCGTGGAGGAAATCGAAGACCCTTTGATGCAAAAAATTCGCTATTTGGATAAACTGGTGGACGAGCTTGCGAAGGGGAGGAGCATGGAGAAGGTTTTGAGGGAGAATGTGTAAATAAATCAAAAACCGCAAATACACTTTCTAAGTGATTTGCGGTTTTTTAATTAGATAATATGTCAGTATATTAAATGTGTTGTATAGAACAACTCATAATAACCTGATGTTCTCAACCAAAATTTCCCACTATATTTCATATTAAATTGCGTCCAGTAGTATCCTCCTGTACCTTTCATAGCAGATGATGCACTTATAAGATTCGAGGTGTTAAAAGTAAAATAACTACCTTTGCTTAAAATTTGGTCTAGTGTTCTATCCCCGTTTAAATATACTTCATCTACATCTCCAACCCCAATACCATTATCAGTCCAGTCAAATCCAACTGGAACTAGAGAGTTGCATCTTATTTGCCATATCCCGTTTACTTTTTGCAAATCGTCTACTCTATATATCTTTAAATATAGAGCTGCATCAACACTTGCTGGTTGAGCAAACATTACTACGCTCATTAGCACTACAAGAAATGCTCCCATAATCTTCTTCATTCTTAGCCACTCAATTTTTCTCATCATTCCAAACATCTCCTTCCATTCTCTTTAATTATTTTTAAAACACATTTGTGAATATAATCACAAATAAATTGAAACTACTTTCTTAACTGTTATATCTCTGGCTTTATTATATCATGGAAGCGCTGTCTTTTTTGTGCCTATTTTATGAACTTTTCTCTTTATTTAGACAATTTAATAGACAAAAAAACTGAAATTAGGTAAATTCCGTTTTAGGAAGTTACTTAATTTCAGCTGCAATTTTACTTCTCCACGCGCAATCTTTCATACATCACTAGGAAGAGTGCAATCAGACCGACTGCGAGCAGAATATGTCCCAATCCTGCAATGCCTGACACGGCGGCGCCAGTTTCCTTCCCGATGACGGTCATCGTTCCGTGAAACGTCATTAAGCCGACGGTTAGGAATAAGCCCGCGTTGTAGGTGTAGTAGAAGATGTTGAATTTTTTACTTTGCATGATGTGGAAGTTTTTTTCGAGTAAGAGGACGATGATGAATGTGAACATGCCGAGCATTAAAAGGTGCGTATGTAGGACGGAAAGTTGTGTATCGCCGGTAAAATCATTGAATTTCGTAATTTCGCGGTAATAAACGCCCGAAGTTAGTCCTAAAATACAGTAAATTAAAGCTGTGGTTAAAAGTTTTTTCAAAATGGTTCTCTCCTTTTTGTTTAGCGTAAGCCATTTAATTCTTGATATAAATCTTTCGCATAGCTGTCTGTCATGCCGCATATGAAGTCGGTGATAAGAAGTAAGCGCAGGTAAAGTTTGACCGTTTCGTCTTGCCCGGTAGCGTTTTTGCGATAACACCCGATGTAGTTGTCTGAAATGAGCGACAGCAGACGCTTATCCTTGGCGGTAATTTTTTCAGGCATTGGGCTGTCGTAATAAAGCACTGCCGGAATGTAGCTGTCTAGTAGCGATGTGATGATTTTGTTGCCGGCAATTTCGGACTCGACAACGCCTTGATTCGTGTAAATATATGTAGCGGAAAGGTTTTGCAACACTTGTACAAGTTCAAACGCCTCGGACACGTCGAGAAGTGAATCTTGAAACGTTCCCGCCATAATTGCCGCGTAATTTTCATAAAACTTCTCAAGCGAACGGTTGATTAAATGCCCGCGGACGTTAGACGCAAGCCACTGCTGCGCAATAAATCCGTCTTCTTGTCCCGCATAACGATCGGCTTTTTTCTTTAGCTCATTAAAGCAAGCGGACGTTACCCAATTGTGTTCTGGAACCTCTTCAAAGCCGCGCAAAATTTGCGGAATCGTGATGGTCCCTTTTTTCACACCATCTTCTAAATCCGCGTTTAAATAGGCGATGTCGTCGGCGACTTCAAGCAAGAATGTCAGCGGATGGCGACTATTCCCCGCACCAGTAGCCTCTGTCACTTCGTGAAAAATCGCTTCATCGGCATAAAAATAGCCCAATTTCTTACTCCGAATTTGTTTCTTATTTATTTTTAAAGATGAAACCGGATATTTAATAATCGAGTTCAGTGTGGCGTGAGTCAAATTGAGTCCGTACTCATCAAACAAATAATGCAACTTTGAAACTACGCGTAAAACTTGCGCATTCCCTTCAAAATTATAAAAGTCTTGTTGCATTTGCTCGTTTAAAATGTCTGTTAAAACTTGACCGTCGTATTCAAGCTCCGCCATGTTTTCCCTAAACCATTCACGAATCGATTCTTCGCCAAAATGGCCAAACGGCGGATTTCCCATGTCATGAAGCAATCCAGCGCAAGATAGAATATCAGCCATATTTTCAGCGTGTTCACGCGTAAATGCATCATCTAATTTTTCCGTTAAAATTGTATGAGATGCCATGTTACCCATTGATTTCGCAATCGTTGCCACTTCCATCGAATGCGTCAGCCGCGTCCGCACAAAATCGCTTTTTTCTAGCGGGAAAATTTGTGTTTTATCTTGCAAACGTCGAAAAGACGCACTCATTACAATTCGTTGATAGTCATTTTCGAAAGCACTACGAATATCGGTGCTTTTCGTGCGCGTCACAGAAGATTCCCGGCGCCTTTTGTCATTTAAAAGTTGATCCCACTTCATAAAAAACCCCTACTTTCTCAAAAAATCATGTTCAATTTTCCCTTCTTTCAGTATAACGGAATTACCGCCTGAGCGCGAATAAGAACCTATCAAGGGTTAAAAAGCATCTCGTATTGCTCGAACGTTCTCACAAACCCAACTTCCGTAAGCAATTGGATAAGCGACTCATTTCTAGCATCCACATTAATCGTGCTTAGCGTTTCAAAAGCGAACAGCGCCAAGATATGCGCAAGTAAGGCCGCGCCGGCTTTTTTCGTTTGCGCCCCCATCTGAACAAGCGACTGGCTGGTCGGATTTATGACGGCGTACCCAAGCACTTCCTCCCCTTTTCGGTACGCAAAACACTGGAAGTCACCGCGCAAAGCTAAAATTGCGTGCTGATTGTTCTGCCATGACGGCGGGAATTCAAGCGTGGTTTCAAAATTTGCGACTTGGTCTACTGCTTCTGTCGTGACATGAGTTGACAGTTGCGGCTGAACTTGTGGGGCGTCTAGGCGGAAGCACAAAAAACGCCTCGCGACTTGAAAGCCTTTTTGCTCATAAAGCGCGAATGCCTTTCGATTTTCCTGCAAAACCTCGAGGACGTACGCCGCTGCACCGCGCTCCTTTAGCGTTCGAATACTTGCGTCAAGCATCTTAGAAGCGATTTTTTGCGCCCGAAATGCCACTTTCACACCCGTCCCGAGGTTATAAAAGTTGTTTTCGCGTTCAGCATTTAAAATAAACCCGACCAGGTCGGTGCCACAAAAGGCGCCAACGGAAATATCCGCATGAAATCCCTTGCCGACAAGCATCTTCTGAAAGGCATCCAGACTCGGCTTCATCGGAAGCGCATAATCTGAAAAAGCATCTAAAAATGTCGCGTAAATCGTTTCAACGGAGACGCCGTTTAAGTTTTGGTAATGCATCATTCTAACCGCTCCCTTCATCTTCTCATTATACATGAAAAATCCCTTCTGATAGAAGGGATTTCAGCTTGGAGAAAAACTCATTTTTTCAAAAAATCTGCCGTCACTTTTTTATCCGCACTTTGGAAGAAATACGAGCCTGCGACAAGAATATCGACACCCGCCGCCTTGCATAAATCCGCCGTTTCCTGATTGATACCACCATCGACCTCAATTAGGTAATTTAAATCGTTTTCTTTTCGATATTGGTCTAAAAAAGTCATATTGTGGAGCGTTCCTGGAATAAAACGTTGTCCGCCAAAGCCTGGATTGACCGTCATTTGTAGCACTAGATCCACTTCCGCTAAAACGCTCACTAAACTTTCGGCCGGCGTACCCGGATTTAAAACGACACCCGCCTGGCAGCCCGCTTCTTTAATTTGGTGAATGACACGATGAATATGCGGACAAGCTTCGATATGCACCGAAATAATTTTTGCCCCTGCTTCCGCAAATTTTTCGATATACAAATCTGGATTCGCGAGCATCAAATGCACATCGAGCGGAATGTTCGCCACGCCAGCAATTGCCCCCACCATATCAATCCCAAACGTCAAATTGGGCACAAAATGGCCGTCCATAACGTCAATGTGCAAATAGTCCGCGCCAGCAATTTCGGCTTCGCGAATCGATTCGCCCAGCTGCATATAATTCGCCGCAAGGAGCGACGGAGCTAGAAGCGTCATGCGCGCTCACCTCCCTCTAATGTGAGTTGCATCATCATTTTTCCCTCCTAATCAATTTCCGACCAAATTTTTAAAGACCGCGTCGCATAATCATACGTATCATTTTGATGAAAAAGCGTCGACGTCCCAAGCACAAAGACATCTGGAAGCGCGTCCCGCATGAGCCCCACCGTATGGCCGTTAATATTCCCGTCGACTTCTATAAGCGGAGCATACGGATTATCTTTTATTTTTTCTTTTAAAATAGCGATTTTAGTTAGGACGTTCTTGTTAAATTCCTGCCCCGCAAAGCCTGGATTTACCGTCATCATGAGAACCATATTCACGTGATCCAAATACGGAAAAATGGCCTCAACGGGCGTTTCGGGATTGAGCGCAATCGAAGGTTTAATGTTGTACGATTTAATCCTCCGAATGACCTCCATCGCATCACTCGCAGCCTCCACGTGGAATGACATGTATTCCGGCTTTGCAACTTGAAACATATCCACATATTTAAGTGGCGTTACCGTCGCCAAATGAATATCAAGCGGAATGGACGTTGCCGCACGAAGCGCCGTCAAATATTCCGGTCCGAGTGCCAAATTGTTCACATACACGCCGTCCATAACATCACAATGCAAAAGCTGAATGTCCGCTGCTTCTAGGCGCCTAAGCTCATCTGCCAAATGAAATTGGTCCGCACACATAATCGATGCCGCAATTTGCCTCACCGTAACCCCTCACTTCTTTCGATATTTTCGACTAAAGCAAGCCGTTTTGAATGTCGACCGCCGCTAAACTCGGCGGAAAGCCAAGTATCCACGATTCGAAGCGCGAGCCCCTCGCCTAGCACCCGCTCCCCTAAACACAACACATTGCTATCGTTATGTTCGCGCGTCGCTTGCGCCGAAAAACAGTCTAAAACGACCGCCGCTCGAATGCCCGGTACTTTGTTTGCCGCAATACTCATACCGATGCCCGTCCCGCAAACTAAAATGCCTAAATCCGCTTCTTTATTTGTGACGCTGCGCGCAACTTCCTCTGCATAAGACGGGAAATCGACGCTTTCCGTACTGTACGTCCCAATATCCGTTACTTCATAGCGTTCTTTTAAATGCTGCACAATGGTCTCCTTCAGACGAAGACCGCCGTGGTCACAACCAATTGTTATTTTCATCCTAATCCACCTTCTGTGCTATAATAATCAGAAGGATGACTGCTTACAATTCCCCAGCCCGCCAGCTTGGTTTTGTAAAAGTTGTCCTTTTTTTGTAAAAGGTTGCAAAACAGTCATCCTCCTTATGGTTACTTAATTTGATTTCACTAATACTTTGATTTCATTTCCGGCCATCACTGCTTCAAAACCCGCGCGCCAGTCGTCTAAATCATAGACTTTTGTAATCATTTCGTCTGCATTAATTTGACCTTTAGCGAGTAAATCAAGCGCGAGAATCCACGAACTTGGTTTCTGTGAACGACTGCCAATATAAGCTATTTCACGTTGAATAATTGCTTCCTCATCAATTGCATTTTTCTTTTCAGCAAATAAGCCAACTTGAACGAAATCGCCTTTTTTCTTTGTTAACGGAAGGCCTTGATTAACCGCTGGGACCGCGCCAGAGCAGTCAAACACTTTATCCGCACCGTAGCCGTCTGTCATGCTTAGAACGATATCCTCTAAATCATCGGTTAGCGTATCGACAACCTTGTCTACGCCTAGTTTAAGTGCCAGAAGAAGTCGCGCCTTATCTTTTGTAATCCCCGCCATGATGACTGTCGCACCTTGTGCCACCGCAACTTGCGCAAGTAGGAGTCCAATCGGTCCCGGTCCAAAAATGAGGACTGTGTCACGCGCACCCACTTCCGTTTTTTCCAAAGCCGCATGCACACAACAAGCAAGTGGTTCCGTTAGCGCCGCTGCCTCGTATGAAATGCTATCTGCGAGCAAATGACAGCTCTCCTCGCGCGACAACACATACTCCGCAAAACTGCCGTTAGCTTGCGTTCCAATTCCTTTTCGGTTGCTACATAAATTGTAATCACGCTCTTTGCAATAAACGCACTCGCCACAAGTTTCGAACGTCGTTTCACTCGTCACCCGGTCACCAATTTTGAATTTCGTAACCAAAGGACCAACCGCAACCACCTCACCTGAAAATTCGTGGCCGAGCGTCACTGGCGTTGTCGGATTTTTGTACTCCCCTTTAAACGTATGAATATCCGATCCGCAAATCCCTGTATACGCAACTTTAATTGTGACACGGTCGCCGTAAACCTCTGGAACAGGCACATCTCGGAGTTCCATTTTGTCATAACCAGGTTCTGTTTTCACTACCGCTTTCATTTATAACACTTCCTTCTGTGGTAAAATCAGCACTTTGTTGTAATCTTCCTTGCGACCTAAAATCATTTCAAAAGCGTCTGCCGTATCCTGAACAGCATAGCGATGCGAGATAAGCGGTTTCAATTTAATCTTCCCTTGCCGCACGAACTCAATCGAATTCTGCCACTCTTTCCCTGGAAACGGCGCCGAATACGAATTCCAAAAACCCTTTAGCGTCAACTCGCGCCGGAAAATATTCTCAAACGCTTCCTCACGCAAGAGCACGTCCGCATAAGCAATTCCTTGGTAACCAATCTTGCCCTTCTTCCTCGTCACAAGCAAACACTGCTCCTGCGTCACCTTCGAACCCGCGCATTCCATCGCAATATCAACACCTAAACCATTTGTTAGCTCTAAAACGCGCGCCAACAAATCTTCCTTTAGGGGGTTAATTGTGTGCGTGCATCCGAACTGACGCGCATCTTCCAGTTTCTTGTCGCTAATGTCCACCGCAATGATGTCCTTTACACCCGTCAAATTCAAGCATTGCACCGTCAAAATCCCAATCGTCCCAACACCAAAAACTAACACCGTATCGCCGACTTTCGGCCGAATGCCTAGTACCCCGTGCATCGAAACCGCAAGCGGTTCTAGCATTGCCGCCTCCTCAAAATCGAGGTCATGAATTTTAATGACATTTTCCGCCTTCAAAACGGTATTTTCCGCAAAAGCGCCGTAAAAGTGTGAACCAATCATGCGATAATTGTCGCATAAGGAAAACTCGCCTGATTTGCAGTACGTACATTTGCCACACGGTTCAAGCGGAATACCCGCCACACGGTCGCCGACAGCAACATTCGTCACATCACGACCAACTTCCGTAATCACACCCGAAAACTCATGTCCCATGACAGCTGGCAGCGGATATTTCCATCTCGTTTGCATCTTATGAATATCCGAACCGCAAATTCCAGCCGCCATCACCTTAACGCGAACTTCATCCGCATGACAAACAGCTTCTTCAATTTCTTCCGCCTTTATTTCATTGTTCTGATAGAGCACAGCTGCTCTCATAATCCGTCACCTCGGTTACATATTTCTTAGAAAATTGCCGCCCACATTTGGGAGAATTTCAAGATAATCCAGTTAAAGAAGTTACCACCCATATCAAGCGTACTCACCTCAGATGCTCCTTTAGGGAACTCATATACACCGCTCATCATTTCCGTATGCACAGGCCCAAAGTCCGTCGCCATCAGAAGCGCAAGAGCGATAACCACTGTTCCGGCTAAAACGGAGTGTAAAATGTTCCCTTTTCGACTAGCTACAACGAACGATACGTAAAATGGAATTGTGGCCAAGTCACCAAAAGGCAACACCTTATTCCCCGGAATAATAACCGCTAGGAAAAGTGTGATCGGTACGAGAATTAAACCAGTCGAAATGTTGGCCGGGTGCCCAATTGAAAGCGCCGCGTCAAGCCCAATATAAAGTTCGCGCCCTTTAAAACGAGATTTCATAAAATCACGCGCCGATTCGGAAATCGGAATTAAGCCTTCCATCAAAATTTTAACCATCCGTGGCATGAGGAACATCACGGCGCCCATCGACATCCCAAGTTGCGCTGTAGCGCCGACGTCGTAGCCCGCAAGAAGTCCAATCGCAATACCAAGAATTAGCCCCATCATCATTGGCTCACCGAAAATACCAAAGCGTTTTTGAATCGTTTCCGGGTCAATATGAATATTTTTAATCCCCGGAATTCTAGCAATTAGCCACCCAATTGGAATTCCGACAAACCCGAATGCCGCTGTGGAGCCTGTTGGTAACGAAATCCCTTTCAACCCGTAAAAATCTTCTACCATGTGTTGCGTTTTGTCTGCCATCCAAAGTACGAGCACCTCGTAAATGATGGCGCAGAGAATCGCGAACCACCAGCTGCCGCCCGTTACGATATAACCTGTCGCACCCGCTGCAATGAAGTGCCAATAGTTCCAAATGTCGATGTCGAGCGTCTTAGTTGCCTTCATCAAAATAAGTAATAAGTTAACCGCCAAACAAATTGGAATTAAAATCGCCGCAACTGGTGATGCCCATGAAGCCGCCGCTGCTGCTGGCCAGCCCGCATCAATAATCGTTAAGTTCATGCCGAAGCGTTCAACCATTTGTTGCGCTGCTGGGCCCAAGTTGTCAGAAAGCAAACTAATAACTAAGTTTATCCCAACAAAACCGATACCAATTGTAATTGCCGAACGAACCGCTTTTTTAGCTGGCACACGGAAAATAAGTGCAATAAAGAAAATCATAATCGGTAAAATAACAGTTGGACCGAGATTAAGTACGTACTGTACTCCTGCTAGTAGTTTATCCATTTTCTTTTTCCTCCCTAAAGCAAGTCTTTTTATTTTGATAACAAGGGTCATCTATTCCGAAGATTTAGACAACCCTTAATCATCAGTTACTTTAAATACGATAAAATTTCTTCGTCCAATTCCTCCATACCCATTCCTGTAATATAGCTTGTCGCAATGATTGCCGGAATTTTGTACGTCGTCGGCAAAATCGTTGTCGACACAATCAAGTCCGCCCCGTCTTGAAGCCCTGCTGCCTCCGAAATTTTAATTTGCTTCACTGTCGCATCAATATGATGTTCCTTCACCAAATTTTCCACCTTATCAGTTACCACCGTTGATGTTGCAATTCCTGCCCCACATGCTACTAAAATTGTATATTGACTCATTTTAAATTCCTCCTATCGCTATTTTTTCCAAAGTTTGAATGATTTCCTCCGCTGAATTAGCCGCATGAAGCGCGCGAATATTCCCCTTATCTTGAATGATGCCCATTAGTTGCCGCAATACTTCAAGTTGACTGTGCGGCTCGTTTAAACCGAGCACAAAAATCACTTCTGCTTTTACATGTTGGTTTTTATCTTCCATGAGTTGAAACGGAATGCCTTCTTTACTCGTCAAAACGGCGATAAATTGTTCATTCACACATTCTGGGTCGGTATGCGGAAGCGCCACGCCATATCCATCGAGTTTTAATCCCGTGGGAAAGACCGCCTCACGCTCCATCAGTTTTCCTAGAAAATGATTCGTCACATAGTGGAGTTCCGCCCCTTTATCCGCTACCGTTTTAAAAACATCTTCTTGCGTGACGCAAGTTGTATCTGTCCATATCAGCTCTTTGTACAAAAATTTCACTAAATCCATTACGACTCCTCCTGTAGCTCGTTTCCCGTATTATTTTTAATAATTGCATGCATCATTTCTGTGTTTTTTGCTGCGCTAAGTTTGGCAAGCTCACTCTTTTTACCTGAAAGCTCCATCAGTTGACGAAGCGCCGTGAAATGCGCGTTTTTATCCACTGCTGCAATCACAACAATAAAATGCAGCGGCGTTCCGTCCTCCAAAAACAATCCTTCTTCCACAAAAAGCATACTCATGCCAAGACTCAAAACACCTTTTTCTGTTTCCGCATGAGGGATTGCAATCGTTTTCCCAAGAACAATGTTGAGCGAAGGCACCCCGTGTTGCTTTTGCATCTCAAGAATATATTCATTCGTGATTGAACCCGAGGCCAGAAGAGGACTCGCCGCGATTTCAATCGCATCTTCAAAACTTGAAATATTTTTCAAACGAATAATGCGTTCTTTTGGGATTAAATCAGCTAGATTTTGTTTCGCGTCGCGGTCGTCCAGCTTTTTCTCCTCCGTCGGGTGCAGCTTTTCCGCAAGCGCCCGTTCTAGTTTTTCCGGATCACGAATATCCGCATATTTTTGGACGGTTTTCATTAAACTATCCACGCTTAAATAGTCTTCAATCAAATAAACCGAGCGTAGAACTCGCCTTCTAAGTTCAATTTTTTCCTTTTCATCCATCAATTGACTTATTAAAAAGAATTTTTTGTTAGTCGTAAGTGGAACTGCTGAGAACACCATATCGTA
This sequence comes from Listeria sp. ILCC797, assembly GCF_900186185.1. Classification (NCBI taxonomy): domain Bacteria; kingdom Bacillati; phylum Bacillota; class Bacilli; order Caryophanales; family Listeriaceae; genus Listeria; species Listeria sp. ILCC797. The sequence continues at coordinate 58,161 of NZ_FYBS01000009.1, read as the reverse complement.
AAGTAAATTCGTCTGCTCAAATTCCCGAATAGACATCGCTTGGTAAAAGAAAATTTCTGGAAACAAGCTTCGAAGTGTTTTTTCCATCAGACGTGAAATCGAAAGTCCATTCGGGCAAACCACAACAGCTTTCATACGCGTTTGCAGCTTCTCTGTCGTTTCAATTAAATGGCCGCCAACAAAAAGTGTGATGAAAATACTTTCGTTTTCAGGAACTCGCGTCCCAATAAATTTTTCCAAAGGGTAAAGCGACTGTTTCACAATATAGTGCACCGCCTGAAACTCCTCATCAATCCTGTCTAAAATGCTGTAATCCGTTGTTAAACGGTATTTGATACGATAATAAGCTGGTTTGATATGGGCAAATAACTTTTCTAGTAGCGTTTCTTTATCCACAAGCTGAACTACTGCTTTTTTCTCAAACTCTGTTAAAAATTCTGCCAATGCCAGCCTAAGTTTCGGCATTTCCTCCGATTTTAGATGGTCCTTCAAAAGAACATTTGTTGTTAAAATTTGAAGTGTAATGTACATCCGTTCTTCTTTCGATACATTTCCCAAACCGCTTATTAAAATTTCCGCCGCCCCGTACTCACGCGTATCCGAAAGTTCGCTATAATCAATTTGGAAAGCTGTCGTAATCGTCTGGTTGCTATTAATTCTTCTAAAAATTGCAATTAAAATGTACGGCAAAATCTGCATCTTGCTATCAATAAAGTGGAGATTGAGATGCGTTTCTACTTGTTCGAGTTTCAACCGCAACCCTTCAACTTCCGCTTTTTCCATCTGCATAAACCGTTTTAAATAATCTTCGCCGCCGTAACTTTCAATCACATGTTCCGCCGCGATAAGCATCGCCGTTCGCACATTCCACTCATCTCCCACAACCAAATACCCTTTCATGCGTGAATATTTGACTTCAAGGTGGAACTTATCCAGCATCTTTTGAACAGCTTTCAAATCGCGTAAAACCGTATTTTTACTCACCTCCAGTTCACTAATAAAATGGTTTAACGATAATTCCTCATTTCGGGTTGTGAGCATAAGAATGATTAAACTCGCTCGTTCTTTCTCTGAAGGAATGTACCAATCAGCTTTTTCAAACTCATCCTCACCAATAATTTTAAACAGGTCAGGATAGGTAACAAATCGCCCGCCAGCACCACGATGAATTTTAGGAAAAGCTTGCTCCTCCAGCCAATTATTAATCTTCAAGAAACTATAATCGACTTGCCTGCGACTAAGCCCAAATTTCTCTTGCAGCTCCGCATTTGTAACATCTGGATGTCTCAAAATCTCTTTTAGAAGCGTGTCGCTACGTTCATCCAAATACATGTCGTTCCCTCCTGTTCTACTTCATTATAATTCTTAGCCAAACAAAAATGTACACGCTTTCATCACCAAAATTCGTGGAAGCCGTGTACATCTTTGGACTTTACTTGTGTATTTATTAACAATTTTCACATGCTGCACCGCTAAAAACCGCATGAATAAGCAATCCTCTCTCAAAGTTTGTTAACCATTTTGTGCACCATGGGACCAACGAACAAAAAAAGACACCGCGCTTTGCTGTTCAAAACGCTGTGCCTACACTTATTATACAAACCCCCACTTACAAAAAGCAATCTAATTTTTGAAAAAAGCAATCGTCTTATTATGCGTAATCGCCTTCCAAAATCATAATCTTATTACCAATCGGGTCGATGAAATTTAATTCGCGGCCGCCCCACTCGGCAAGCCTCGGCGGCGTGTCTGTCACCCCGCGCGCGTTTAGTTCCGCGTAAGTTTCATCTAAGCTTTCACACGAAAAAACAAACTCAACTGGCGCGCTCTTCGCCTCTTCCTGCCACACAATGATGCCCGGTTCAGCGAGCGTAAAGCCAAGTTTCGCCCCAACGCTATCCCCGTGCCCCGGAAAAACAATTGGAATCCCAAGCTTCTCATGATAAAAATCGACCAATTCAGCCGCGCTCGGCCCCGCAATATTCACACCTTCAAATTTTCTAATCATTCATTCACACCTCCATAAACCTATTCTACCCTAAAATGTCACACCACATCCCCTTTTAAACAAATAACGTCTAAAAATCTCTTAATCTGGGTATAAAACAATATAGGAAAGGGTGAGAAAATTGACAACATATAAACGAATTTTAGTTGGCGTAGACGGTTCCAACGAAGCAGAAGCAGCCCTAAGACGCGGAATCACCATCGCAAAAGAAGCCGATGCCACACTCGGAATCGGCTTCATCGCAGACATTCGCCGCATCGCCCCACTCATTGATTACGAACAAACCTATGCAAAAAAAGCCAAAGCCTACGGGGAAGAACTTGTAGAAATCTACAAAAATGAGGCCGAAAAAGCCGGTGTCAAACACGTCGAAACTTTCGTCCACTTTGGAACACCCAAAACCACATTCGTGAAAAAAATACTTAAAAATTTTGGCGCCGACCTTGTGCTCGTCGGTTCAACCGGCCTCACCGCATCTGAACAACTTATCCTCGGTAGCGTCACCGAATTCGTCGCCAAACACGCAAGCTGCGATGTTATTGTTGTCCGGGGGAAACCGTGGAATGCGAAAAGCTTTGAATGAAAATAGGCAGGAACTTATAAAGCTATTATCTGAACTAGCTATATAAGTTCCTGCTTGTTCATGTAAAAACTCAATCTACATATTCCCCAGCAGTGGTTTTCCATTCACAATTATAATCGGCCGGAGTAACCTTGTCATTTTCTGAACTTGGAATCGGTAAAGTAAATGCTACTGCCTCATTATTTTTTATAACACTGTATTTATTTTCTGGAAAATCAATTTTCTCTTGATCATAAATTTTAGCCCCAGTCGTCTTATTAGACAATGTTAGGCTTATTTCCATATTTTTTACTGGTTTTCCAGAACGATTAATAAAAGCGCCCATAAACCCTCTGTTCGTAGGTTCAGCATTCTCATAATCAAAAGCTGTGGAAAATGCTAGACCTACTTCACCAGCAGCAGGACTTGTAATTTCATTAATATAAGACTCTGTAATGTTATATAATTTTTCTTGTCCTTGAGTTAGCTGACCATCTTTAGTTACATAAATTAATTTTATTTTATTGTTTGTTTTTTCATTTTGTGCTTCTATTGAGGCCTCTTTCTCTTCTTTTGGTGTATCACACCCATATAAAATTAAGAAAAGCAAACTACTTAATAAGATAATAGAAAGTTTCTTCATTATTGATAATAACCTTCTTCCATTGATTTTAATTATTACTTTTTCTAATTCGCTTCATATAATTATCATTTATTTTTTGAATTTTACCAACGGTAGCAAGGTTAGCAAGTATAAGTAACAGCATTCCTATAATATACAAAACGAATCTATTATCATAGACAAATCCTAAATAACCTCTTCCATCTTCTAATGTCTGATTTATAAACGGTCCTAAAAATATCGTAGCTCCTACCACGCAAAGAAACAGCACAGCTAAAACAATATACATTAATTTTGTTTGAGGCGTGTACACTAATAATTGAGGATTATTTACTTTGTGTACAACTTTTATTTGCATAGTCGGTACAAGTACCATAATAAATAAGAAAATACTCATAATACCAAAAGCAGCAGGATATATCATTATAATTTTCCCAAACAAATTGGCAAATATAAACAAATAATACTTATCTATAATTTTGTTCATCTCTCTACCCAATCCATTTTGTTTAAGTATTTTTCAGTAATAAATGCAGCTATTGTATTTGGTCGCACTTTTCCTTTTAAAATTCGGAGCGTACTACCACGAAGAATCACTACAATTGGAATGAACAAAGGAATTAAGTATAAAATAGAAACAATATTTATGAATTTCAAGAGTCTTTTATCATAACTAGTCTCCACTTGTTCCTCATACATTTTACAATCTCTAAGTATCCATTTTAGATTTATGATCCAACCTATCAAATACGATACACCGAAAAGAACGATAAGAAATGTTGGCATTAACCACGGTTTATCCCTTAATAACATTCCCAACTCTTCGTTAAAAACGATACCAAATACTAAACCAAAAATCGCAATAAGTATCATATCTATGAAGATCAAACTTTCAAAAACAAATCGCCTTTGAATATTCTTTACAATAATTGAACTGAAGTAATCTTTTTTCATTAATTTCTCTTCCCATCTCTAGCTGTAAAAATCTCGCCAAATTTATTTATAGCCCTTCTCTTACATGCCTTATTTTAATATATTATCAAACTTTCTGCAGAAACGGATTCTCCATCAGGCAAACCTACTCTGTTTACAATACTGTTCTTGAATATATCTATCGAATACTCCCCTTTAGGAATATTTGCTTGTTCATTTAACTTCTTAATCATTCTGTTTGCCACCTCTTTTTCTGGTAATTTATCCATCTTAGAATAAAAATCTATTGATATTAGGGGTTGATCCAACTCACTTGATCGATTGCTAAATAAAGTCTTTAGCTTACTTTGATCTATATCACCTTTTAAATAATCATTATAAATTTCTTTATAATCATTTGCAAAAACCGATATAAAGAAATATTTTGTTTGATACCCATCACTTGCCGTTTTATCTACAGCTTCTTGTCGTAGTCCCAAAACATCATTTTCCTTAGCTAACTCTGCTAAGAATTTATCCAAATTAGCGAATTCTTCCTCGTACGCTTTCGCATACAAGCCACTAACAATCGCCTTCTCTACTTCCCCTTCTTCCGAACGTACCACATTCGCTTCTTCTGGATCCAATGTTTTCTTCGCCATATCTAATCCTACAATGACTGATGTATGAAATTGAATTGGTTCTTCCGCTTCTACCATCACCACAGCGGCACTTCTCGCTGGTACTACATTGTTCACTTTTACATCGGTTTTATATGTTTCTTTCATATACTTGATTGCTCGTCTACTTATTTCAGCTTCATTTTTCTCCACAATGTCTTTCGATTTGTCTCCATCTACAAAAATAAAACCTTGACCTATGTAATCTTGTACAGGAGTAGTACCCTCTGCCTCTTTTTTCTCATTGGTTTCAGAGCAGCCTGATAATGTAACTAGCGCTATCAACAATCCCAATAAAACGCCCTTCATTTCATCCCTCTTTTCATCTGTTTTTCTTCCTCATGTCAGTACTTGTTTGTTCGACATCAGGCATGTTCCATAGCTTGCTTCTCCAGCCATTTTTTTGCTTCTACATCGTATAAAATCATATCGTTCTCAATGATGATGCTTTCAATTTTTGCTTTATCTACATTCATAATATTACTGAATTTAGTTCCTTTAAAACAACAATTTTTTAGTGTAACCTGCGAAAAATCAATATTTTTCAATCTACTTTCAGAAAAATCCACATTTTCAAAAGCACTCTCGGTCATATTAACATTAAGCAAATGCACGTTACTTAGATTAATTTCATAAAAGAAACTATCAATAAAATCAACATACATTAAGCTAGTTCGAAAGAAGTTACATTTATCGAATGTTGTTCCCACTACTCTTAGATAATCCATATCCGCTTTTATAAAATCAATATTTTCAAATATTGATTTTATAAATTGTGTATGTCCAAAGTTTCCATTTGAAAAGTCTATTTTCTCAAAACTGCTGTTCTTAAATTTACAGCCTAGCACTCCTACATCTACTAAATCTATATTACCTATTGAAATACCATCGTACTGTTTATTTTCTAAAAATAATTGTTTTCCTTTTTCTTCATTAGATTCATACCAAGCAACGTGGTCACTTAAAGCTTTGTTCAACTCTATGTTCATAAATACCTCCTATTTAGGCCATATCTTCACATTCTTACTAATTTGCAAATTGAAGGAAAAATAAGGAAATTATTGACTAACTTCTATATTTTATAGCACTATAAATAAAGTCAATAGACCGCTAGACTCTCCTAACATCGCTATTGGCTTTATTTATTGAACATATACCTTTAGAACACACAAAATGCTGTATTCTAATCTAACACCATTGAAAAACTCATATTTTTCTGTCATCCTTTAAATTATAACAAGATATCTTGAAACCCAACTTCTGTAACTATTTCATCTTCAAATTTAATCCCTAATCCATGTTCTATCTCCCATGTGCATTCACATAGAAAACCAGCTTCTCTCTTGTCATCAGCAAAAACCATTGGGAACATAATTTGTTTTGGAGTTACAAGAAAGTATACTTCTTCTTTTTTTGTTATTTCAGGCACAAATTTTTTTCTATCCTCTTCACTCATAAATTGTTCTCTATAGTTCAAACTCTCCTTTTGATAGTAATTAAATACCGCCTCTTCTGCATCATTAATCCTTTTATTAATGTCTAAAAAGAAATTTTTATACGATTCTATCTGAGCTATTTCAAAATCAGCATCCTCCTCTGCATCAATAACAATTTGCATTTCATATTTTTGACCAAAAAATTCAAGCTGTATAGCTTTAGTCCATCCATAATCATATTCTATCTCGCCAAAAACTTTATGATTTATTTTTCTCCCCATTCTCTATTCTCCTAACATACTTAATAATTTCTTAATTTCTGCTACTCCACCAAGATGACCAAATTTGCTATTGATAATAGTAGGTACAAGCTGCATTGTTTTCATGTCATTTAACTCGTGCCAAGTTAATTTATTTTCTTTTCTTAATTTTACGATGTCTTTCCTAGAAACACCTAATTTTTCAGCTAACAACTCATCTGCTTCTCTAAAATTAATTCTCCTGTCTGTTGTCATGCCTGAAATTTCTACCTCACCAATTGATACAGGGGAAAAATCTGGAATTGCCTCAGAATATTCAATACCATCCACTCCAGATTCTTTTAGTACAGTATTAACTTCATCAAGCTCAGAAATAAACTTCGAATCCCCTCTCGTACCAGTCCATTCCCCATTATTAACAGGAGTTTGAGATAATCTTTCTTCATAAGTACTAGGTAAACTTGGCAAGTCATCTGCAAGTTTACTACCTTCTTTAATTATATCATCCCCACTTCGTATACCGCCACCCAAAGAAGTATCAATCTTACTCAAAACCGCTCTCACTTCATCACTTGCTTTTGACAGGCTTGTCGCTGCTTTATTGCCAGCTGGTAATACACCTGCGCCTTCCATTGCTAGTTGTCTCTTTGGCAAAGCATTGCTTATATTATCTGAAAAACGGGCTACGGCTTCACTTGCTTCATCAATAGAGGTAGTTAGACGCTTCCCAGCTGATTGAATCGCATCGTTTGCGGCCGTTTTTAAATTTCCTAAACGTGACGCCACTTCCGATTTCCCAATGCGAATCACATCATCTATTTTAGACGTAGCCGTCTTCATACCACTTGTAAAGACATTATCTGCTAGTCCCGCTAGGCGAGTACTGCTTGTGACAGCTCTTGCTCCACTTGATAGTGCTTTGACACCGGGAACAATATCGAGTAGGGATAAGCCACCTCGTAATATCCTTTCACCAGCGTCTAATTCGCGTCCGGAAACCCAATCTTTCCCAGAAATAGCTGAACTCATCTCTAGTGCCCCCATCGCAAAACCAAGCGCAAGGCCTGCTGGCGGGCAAAAGATTCCGACTCCGATAATGACTACTGCACTGACAATATTTACCCAAAATTCTTTCTCTTGTTGTTCATCCTTAATCGATTTATACTCGAAAGCTCTTGTGTGAACGGAGCCAACAATGAAATCAGACTTACTCACCTCTTCATCAGGATTAGCGAGTTTCCATTCGTTATACATGTCAGTAAGCTGGTTCCCGTAGAAATTATCACCACCAAGCAAGTCTTCCATGTTTGCTTCTTTTTTAGGAACTTCGATTGTCGTTGTTTGTCCGTAAGAGTAGCTATTATAAACCGTTTGCGTCGAAGTTGCACCAATCCGATTCGTTGTCGTATAGGTCGTAATGCTTAAATCTTGCATACCATCAACAAACGCATCTAAATCTTTATGGAAAGGTTCGTCTACTGTTTCATTCACAACACCATCTACTTTATCCATAAACTTGCTGAGAATGCCGATATCTTCCCCGATGCTGTCTCGTTTTGATTGGTTACTTGAATGGCTGTATGAAATAGCAAAAAGATATGGAAAAACTAATCTCACTATCGAGTTAGTTTTTCCATATCTTTTTTGATATTGCAACAATACGGCTAGCTTTTGTTAGCTATTAGCAACTTGATTAGCGAGTTTACCTCTTATCACTCAAGGCTCTATTTTCTCAATTCCCATCGCTTGGTAGAGTGTCTTTCTATTTTGTTGTTATTATCTCATCAATAGTTATTTCTCTATCAGTTTTCAAATCATAAAATCCAATATGAACATCTTTTTCATACAACCAACATAAATCTGCTCCATATGGGGCACTAAAAATTTCTAACATTACTGGAGCTATCTTAAATATAGAATCTGCATTTAAAATTGTAAAGTTACTAGAGTCATTTACATACTCTTCATCATCCAATTCAGAATAAAGCATCCAACCATTTAAATTATTATTTTCTGATTTTTCCCTAAATGAGTACTTTATCGGATTTCCTTTGCAAATATTATTAGAGACTATAAATCCTCCGAAATCAGAATTGTTTATTCTCACTTTCAAATTCCTCCACAACTGTAATAAAATCATTTCTCCATGAATATTCTTTCGCATAATCTAAACATGATTTCCCAAAGCTATCTTTTAACCTGTAATTTGATCCTTCTTTTAACAACACGTAATATAGTGGTTTATTTTCATTTGTTGATAGCTTATCAATTGTAACTATTCCTGTGACAACTTCTTTACCTAGTTCCTTTGCTACTGTTCCAAATATATCGTGTGTTTGTTGATTTCCCGCAAATTCAGAATAGCAGGGTGAAAACATAATCACCTTTTTTGTTACATGTATTTTTCAATTTCCTTTTGATTTACAGGATAAACTTTTCCATAAGGTCCTGTATACTCATTTCCACTAGTGTCTTCTGTCCATCCACATCCTGCACACTCTAAAAGAATCTTATCAGAATTGTCCTTATAAACTAATTTAATATATCTCAACTCATCATTTGGCGTGATAGGACAATCTTTCCCAGAATATACTGTGACCATATCCCATAATGTATCTCGAATTGACATTGCTAGTGTATCTATATTTTCATATGCTCTTACTAAGCGCTTTGCTTCCATGTCTAAACAAATATCTGGGGTAGCAACTAGATATTCATTTATATTAATATCTAGAAGTTCATTCAATCCCCATTCATCTTTTACTTCGTCAGTAAATTCTATGGGATGTTTTTTTACAAAAGATACTAATGCCTCATAATAACTAAAAAAGTTCTTTAACGCTTGAGAGTCACTAAAAATTTGATAATATTCTTTTAATAAATCTTCACTAATTGTCTCTTCTCTCATAATTGCCTCCACAATAATAATTTTAAGGTGCTGGAACTGGATAAGTAGTTATTAAATTTCCAGCTCGGTCAGTAATTATTTCAATCCAACTAGTAGGTTTGCCACCAAATTTCAAGGCGGTATTTCCAATTATTTCTCCTGTATCCACAATTCTCTTATACTGTCCACCAGACATATCAATCACAGTGGATTTAACAGCTCTGGGAGATTGCAAAATCTGTTTTAATTTATCAGTAGTTATTGAAAAAATAGAACGACTGTTTGCAAGCGGTCTATTAAAGTGCCCATCATATACATGTTCAAATCCTGCTGATACTGGCTTTCCTGTTGAAGGTCTTTTTGGAGTAAATCTAGTTCTCCCATTCGCTACATTAATTCTTGACTGTACAACTCCAATGTCTGAATTAGGAACATTAGCCCCTAAAGTGCTACTTGTATTTTTAGAAATCGCTTGATTGGCTGTACTCGTTTCAAAAGAACCTTTCTTTGGCGAGCTAAGATTGATGTCTTTTATGCTTTCAGGGGAAAGGACCGTCTTAGCTGAGATACCACTATTCGGGACAGCCTTAACTTGAAACGCACTCATATTACTTAATCCCTTATACGCACCCCAACCAGCTGTCAGCCCTGTCAGCAGACTGCCTCCAATACCTATATTCCTAGCCGCATCTTCCCCAACAAACTGAGGTAGGAACTCATTCGCTGCCCAATTGGTCGTATATCCAGTACCAGCTGCGGCTTCATACGCTTGTTGATTTCCCATAAAAATGGTATCTCTTAATCGTCTTCCACATCACGTAAATTTTTGTTTAGTTTTCTAGTAACATGCTAATTTCAACACTTTTGAAATTAGCAAAAAGATATGAGCACACTAATCTCGCTATAGAGTTAGTTCTCTCATATCTTTTTTGGTATTGCAGTCTCCATACAATGAATACGGCTAACTTTTGTTAGCTAGTGGCGACTCGATTAATGAGTTCCTGATTACTAGTCAAGACCTTATCACTTGATTACTAGTCTTGTGATAAAGTGCCTTTTTCTAGGGATAGTCTTTATTTACTAAAATCTTTCTTAATATCTTCTAAGCCTTTCATCAGAGCATCTTGTATAACATCAACAGTCGTTTGGTATTTAGAGTCTTTAGACTTAACGATATTAACAAACTCCTTAAGCATACCATCTACCATAATCGTCACACCTTCAACTTTTTCTCCCGTTTGCTCATTTTCAAATTCTTCTGCCATTATTGAAATAGTTTTTTTCAATTTAAAACATTCCTTCCTAATTAATCATTAAATAAATTGGTACCACCATGATTAAGCCAATATTTTTTCGAAATTGGAATTTCATTTTCAAAATCTGTATATTTAGAATCCCAAAATTCAGGAGCATAGTCTTCATATGAAGATGGTTCCGAGTAATTTGAATACAATATTTTCTTGTCAAAATCCACATACAAACTAGGTCTATAATCATATTTCCAGCTGTCATCTATATTACTTTTACTTTTTGATAAGGATTCTCTTAATTCTTCAACAGTTGTTTTATTTTCTTTTATTAAATTAAGAAATTCTAAAGCATTAGAGGTATCTAGAACTAAGTTGTTTTTTCTACTTTCATCAATATAGTCAGTATTAATACTATATCCTTTATTTTTAAATGCTTCAATACGTTTCTGATAATCTAAAAACCAAATTTCTTTATCAGAAACATACCATAATAAATTTCCTTCTAAAACAACTGCTACAATTATATTTTTCGTATAGTCTGGTATCAAATTCATTACTTTCCACCCTTCGTTACCTTAACATTAATAGCATGTTCTTCAATCCATTCAGACCAAGGCGGGGGAAACTCAACGCTTACTCCTGGAGTAGTTGGGTCAGTCAGTTTCGGTGCAGCTCCCCCTTGATTTGCTGGATTAGTTTTTGAGCCAGCTTGAGGAATTATATTTTCTTGTACAAAGTCATCAAACCACTTCGGCATCTCAATTTCTATCAAATCTGCACCCAATCTATTGCTTTCAATAAAATGTTTCGCATGTTCTCCATTATCAATACTTATATTTAAATCTCTATCTTTTTTGTTTATAAAAATATTTCCATCTCCATCTACAACAATTCTATCTTGGCTAGATTTAGTTCCTTGTCCGCCTTGAACTCTACGATAAATAACTGTTTCTTCTGCTACCTCAAGTCCACTAACTTTCTCACCAGTCTCAAAAGTACTACTCGCGTTTTTAGAAATCGCTTGATTAGTTTTACTCGTTTCAAAAGCGCCTTTCTTTGGTGAACTAAGATTAACATCTTGTATTCCCTCAGAGGGAATGGTAGGCTTAGACAGAACTCCACTATTCGGGACAGCCTTAACTTGAAACGCACTCATATTACTTAAGCACCCCAACCAGCTGTCAGTCCTGTCAGCAGACTGCCTCCAATACCTATATTCCTAGCCGCATCTTCCCCAACAAACTGAGGTAGGAACTCATTCGCTACCCAATTGGTCGTATATCCAGTACCAGCTGCAGCTTCATACGCTTGTTGATTTCCCATAAAAATGGTATCTCTTAATCGTCTTCCACATCACGTAAATTTTTGTTTAGTTTTCTAGTAACATGCTAATTTCAACACTTTTGAAATTAACAAAAGATATGAGCACACTAATCTCACTATAGAGTTAGTTTTCTCATATCTTTTGCTACATTTGCTGCTATATCAGCTCCTCCAACACCATCTATTCTACAAGACCAGAAAAATGCAGCATCTGAATCTGTTTTTAATTTTATTCGAATTTCATTTTGCTTAAAATTAAGTAGTAGACTCTATACTTTCATTAAGTTCTGTCCATTCATCATCTGAGAAACTAGAAAATTCCAAGCCAATAACCTCACCCTCTTCATTTAGAAATAAAGATACATGGCTAGACATTTTTATAACAGAATCTATCTTTTCTTCATCCAATTTAAAATATATTTTTTTTCGTTCCCTAAGTATTTTAAAAGCAGCTTCTTTAGTTATAATCGAATTTACATCAAAAATATTTGTTTGTATCACTGGATTTTTTTCTGTATACTCCCCAACAATTAAATTAGAATCTTCTATATCATTGATGGATGTGAATACTACTTCTACAATTTTCTGTGTAACAGAATTAATTTTGATCTCAACAAATGATTCATGTTCGTTAACGAATCTATAATAAAAAAATTCTCCTAATCTATACTTATCATCATTTTCAGAAAACGATATAGTGAGTGGGACGTAATAGTCAACTTCCACATCATCTTTAACCAGTTTATTTTCATAACTTTTAATCTTCATATTATACTCCTTTCATAGTTAAGGTAGATACACAGCATGTTTAACAACTGGTAATTGTCCTGCTTCTCTAGCTGGACTAAATATTAATTCCCAATTATCTATCATTATTTTAGTATCAAAATTTATTCCTGTGGAAGTGGCTTGTTCTACAGCGCCTTGGAAACTTCTTAACAATTGTTGTTCAGTAAGTTTTTGTCCATGGGATAGATTCCTAGTTGAATATTCTATCATGTGCTTGGTTCCGTTTGGATTTACCCACAATTTCCCTCCGTTAACGTTTATTTCAAAAGATTTAGGAATTGTAGTTCCTTCTCTTGGAGGTTGCGTGCCTTTAATATCATCCCAAACGGTACCCGTGGCCTCACCAGTTCGCTCACTAAATCTTGCAACATTGCTCAAATCCTCTGTAATTATTGTTCCAGCCTTAACTTGAAACGCACTCATATTACTTAATCCCTTATACGCACCCCAACCAGCTGTCAGTCCTGTCAACAGACTGCCTCCAATACCTATATTCCTAGCCGCATCTTCCCCAACAAACTGAGGTAGAAACTCATTCGCTGCCCAATTAGTCGCATATCCTGTTCCACCTGCTACCGCTCCTGTAATTGCTTCCTTACCTAGTTCCTTGGCTACTGCTTGTGCGACTAATTTCTTTGTTACAGCCGTTCCAGCTGTTTTCGCGGTGGTTTCCGCCGCTTTTAATCCGACACCAACTGGAATGCAAAGCCCTGCAGCTGTTGTAGCTACTGTTCCAAATATATCATACGCTTGCTGATTTCCCATAAATATTGTATCTCTTAGTGGGTTTATTGCCATTGAAAAACCGTCACCAGTCGCACCGTAGTATATATCTTGTCCAGCCTCGACTAAATTAGAAGCACCGTATGCCATAGATGCAGTCCCTGCAACTGCTGCCGTCACTACCAGCGGTGTTGCTGCTCCTGCTGTTAAAACAATCGCAGCACCACCTATCACAATGGCACCTACAGCAAATACTGCATTCCATATTCCTTTTTCTTTTCTTGCATCCGCTAATTCTTTTTCGTATGCCTTCCATCTCGCTTCCTCGCGACCACCGGCAGCCTTGATTTGACTTTGACTCGCTTCCATACCTGTCGCCGAAGCTTGAAGGGCAGCACCTAAATCTTGTGCCCCGTTAGCAGTTGCAATACTTCCAGCTTCATATTGTGTAACAACGTTTGAATTTTTCCCCTGATAATCTGCTATCAACAATTTTAAAGCTTGGAGCATATTTTTAAAATTTACTAAGTCCTCATTCTTGTGTTTTGTTTCATACTCACCCGTTTTAGTTCTTAGCTCGCCTACTCTCTTTGAGGCATCTTCATAACTTTGTAAAACATTTTGGGCGGAAATTTTAGTAGCTAATATATCATTTATTGTCCCTATCGTACTGTCTAAATTCACTTCCTCTACTTCAAAAGCACTTTTCGATGATTTAAAAAAGCTAATTAATTCGTCAAAAACTTTTTCGTCCAATTGAGCATGTAAATCGTTGTCAATTTCTTGAAAATAGCCATCTTTGTATAATAAGAAACGCACCTGATATTCTTGAATAATTTGCCCTATGCTGCCTAAAATATTTCCGTGCACTTCCGCTAAGTAAGTCTTCACGCTGTCAGCTGCCTGCCCCTTTAATTGGTTCATCGAGATGATTGGACTAATGGATTTTGAAATAGCTTCAAGTTGATCCGAATAAGCTTTACTAGTAGAATTAGTAAACGCGCCTACGGACATTATATCATCATACTTAATCTGATAAACCATTTTGTATCCCCCGTCCTAATGCATTGTCCGTCTCCACTAACGAATTTCCAATATCATGTATCGTTGACAAGTCTTTTTGTAGTAGTGTCTTATAACTTTCTAAAACAGATTGCATCTCCTTAAACTGGTCTACAAAATTATCTAACGCAATTGACTTGGACGTAATTTCTGGCATAGAACCTGCATCTGCAAGAAAATCTCCAGCATTTTTTTGAGCTGCTCCCACAAGAGCGAAGAAAATAATGGAGTTAATTTGAATCATTTCAAACCCCAAAATCATTCATCTCCTTTCACAAAATTAGTGATGCACTAATTTGTCTATTTCATTTCCCAAATTATTGATTTGGTTTCCTAACCACCCGATTAATCCACCTTTTTCATTCGCCTCATTTTCTAAACGTGTAATTTCGTCACATATCTCGTCATAGTAGTTATCGATTTTTTTATAGTACGTGTCGTAATCTGTCTTAAAGGTGCCCTCCATGAGATTTTTAAAGTCTGTTAATTTTTTACCTTGCCAAGTATCTGGTTGCTCGGATTTATCCTTTACCTTACTTTTTAAATCTTTTATTTCGGTTTGGACATTTGCGACTTCTTTCTTTGCCGTCCTCAAGCGCTCTAATTTTTCTTCAATCGAAGCTTTATCACTTACACATTGATTGAGTTCTGCTTGTTTGGCGGATTTTTGACTCTTTAAGGTTGCAGCATCAGTCATTTAAACTCCTCCTGTTACCCTAAGTTTAATTTATTGCTATTCGTTGTAGTATTTTTTTGAAGTTCAGCAGGGTTTCCTTTTGGTATATCTGCTTGCTCAATCCACATTCTCAAATTATCAAGCATCAATTCATTATCATCATCTGAAAATCCTTCTACTACAATCTTTTGTATATCTTCATTGTTGAAATAAATCAGGCTATCACCCATCATTCCTTCTGGATATAAGCAGGCTCCGTAATCAAAGTATTTAGCCTCATTCTCAATGAAAGTTGCTAATCCCCTGGCAATAACCATAATTTTCTTTGTGTTTCCTTTAACAATAACTATGCTCCCTAGCGGTAAAAATGTAGTGTTTTCATCCATCTCAAATATCTCCTCTCTAAACTCAAATCGGTGCTACTAGCTTGATACGTTCTGCTTGGCCTTGATTAATGTAATAGGCTTCATATGGCGGTAGCATTTGTTCTTTATAAGGTTTGTTCATAACTTCAAGCACATTTTGGTCGCTGATACGGCCGATTAGGATGCCCACTTTTTGTTTTTTGAAGACGCCGGAGATATCGTCGTAGGCGCGATAAAGTTGACCTGTGATGGCACCTGTAATGAAGTAGATGCCCATTCTGGAGCCATTCTCCACCAGTCTTTGAAGCGGCTTCTGCACATCAAGCGAGGTGTTTTCAGCAAGAAAAGTAGCGTCTGGCACAAGAACAACCACAGAGCTCATCTCTTCGACGAAAACGGAGAGTGGCGTGTTGCCGTTTGAATTTGCTTGTGTTTCCCGCCAAGCGTTTTCACGGTTATCAAGTAGCCCTGTTAGTTGCGTGACAGTTTCTGTGATGCTCGCTTCGTCACCTGCGAATAAATTGACGGTCTGACTGTATGGTTGGAAACGCGAATTGGCATTGTCAAAGAGTGCAATTTCAATTTTCGTATTACGCGTTGCGATTTCAGTAAGCGACAGCATTGTGCGCTCGATGACGTCGTTCATGTCAGAAAGCACAAGCGTATTGCCGTTTTTATTTAGTGCTAGATCAATTGGTAGCACATCTTCGAAATCAACTGCAAATGGAAGTTTGCCATCTGCAAGCATGTCCGTTACAAGCGGCTTCGCCAGGTAGTCGGCAATTGGTAAGACGTCTGGCACCATTGGAATTGGATCCGGTAAAGCACCTTTCCAGGCCTCGCTCATTTGTTTGCTTTCTTTTTGAATATTTTCGATGACAACTAAAGTGTCTTCCCCGATGACCGGTAGCGCGGTTTGGAATGACGTTGGATTTTCTAGTTTAACAAGCCCACGTCCTGGAAGTTCTTCGACTGTCAAATCTGTTTTTCCAACAATGTTGCGCGGTTCAGTTGGATCAATCATGTATAGCGAAATTTGCGTTTTAATATTGGCGAGCACTTGAATTCGGATAGCGTTTAGGCGGACAGCACTAATCGCGAGGTGAATGCCGACACCGGCACCTTCACGGGCTACTTGCGCAATAATTTTTTCAAAGTCGTCTTTAAATGGCGATTCTGAAACCGAATCAAACGCGTCAATGACAAGCAAGATAGTTGGCACTTCTGTTCCACTTGCCTTCTCATACATCGCGATACTGGCAACGCCGTACTCACTTAACTTCTGCTTCCGCTCTTTGAGTTCACGCGTGATGCGCCGAATAAGTTTGTGCATTTTAATTTCTTCGTCAACCATGATAGTGTCTGCCACATGTGGCAAGTCTTTAAGCGGTAAAAGGCCGTTTGTTCCTAAATCGAGTAGGTAAACATGGAGTCGTTCTGGGCTGTGTTCGCGCGCAACTGCCATTGTGAGTGTTTGTAGGAATGTTGATTTCCCGAAACCTGGACTGGAGAACACAGCAACATGACCGTCTTTCGCGAGGTCAATGGAAAGTGGTTCTTGTGCCTGCATTTCCGGAATATCTAGGAAGCCGATTGTCGCTTGTAGTGGTCGTTTTTCGCCTGTCCACGCTACGTCAAAGTCAACCGGATGTAGCTCTGGCAAGAAAATCTCTGCTTCAAGCGGTGGCAACCAAGGTCTTGGTAGTGGTGCAATTTGTTCTGCTTCTGTGTATTCGTGAATGTGGTCAATGACAGCATCGAGTTCGGACGGTAGTTTTGTTAAGTCTTCTTTTTTGTCAAGACCGCTCAAATCTTCCGTTAAAATTTCGTATTGGCCGAGGTCATTAATCGCGTAGACCGTTGTATCCAAGTAGTCCTCGTCTTCCTTGTCGGGCACGTAATCCGCGCCGCTCCATGCACTTTGGAAAAGTTCGTAAATTTCGTTATTACCCACTTGGAGGTAACTACGTCCAGGTAGGGTGATATCGGCCGCATCTGGTGTTTTCAAGATCTCGTTTGAATCGCTCGCATTTTGAACCTTCAGCGCGAGTTTAAATTTCGAGTTTGACCAGATTTGGTCGTCGACAACACCGCTCGGTTTTTGCGTTGCCAAGATTAAGTGAATGCCGAGTGAACGTCCAATACGCGCAGTCGAGACAAGCTCTTTCATGAATTCAGGTTGTTCTGATTTCAATTCCGCAAACTCATCTGAAATGAGGAATAAATGCGGCATTGGCTCACTCGCCTCACCTTTTTTATACAGCTTTTGGTATTGATTGATATGGTTCACATCATGTTCGCCAAATAAGCGTTGTCGTTTTTGTAACTCCGCTTTAATTGAAGCTAGTGCCCGCATGGACTGAGCCCCGTCTAAGTTTGTAATCGTTCCAAGCAAATGTGGCATATTTTTAAATAAGTTCGCCATCCCGCCGCCTTTATAGTCAATAAGTAAGAAAGCAACTTCATACGGATGGAAGTTGACAGCAAGCGAAATGATGTACGACTGAATGATTTCCGATTTACCGGAACCTGTTGTCCCGGCCACTAAGCCGTGCGGTCCGTGCGCTTTCTCATGCAAGTTCAAGTTAACAATATCGTCTTTTCCGCGAAGCCCAAGTGGCACCGCCAAACTTTTATATGTTTCATTTTGTTGCCAGCGAGTAGCGATGTTTAACTCTTCAACGCGCGTCACGCCGTACATTTCGAGGAATGTGACGGACTCTGGGATTGAATTCTTCAGATTTTGCAAATGATTCAGGGGTGCGAGCGCACGGGAGATGGATTCCTTGTCAAAATCGTGTGGCAAGTGGTCTGGAACGAAGGCGCGATTTACGAGCTCACCTTTTTCCAAAATAACGTTCCCGCTGTTGTAATCGCGAATATCGACAACCGTTTTCACGTGTTCAGGTAGGCTCTGCATCACATCTTGCACGAATACGAGCGATACGCCAAGTTCGGCTGGATCTTCGTTAAAGAATTCCATCACGGTATGGTCTAAAACTAGTTTTTCGTCAGTAATTAGAACCACGTAATGTGGGGCAAAGTACATTTTTTCGTTCTTATTTGGACGCTCAGTAAGCGCTTGTTTTCGTTCTTTTAAAATTTGGTACAGCGAATTAAGCACTTGATCGCGCGAGCGTTCGTGATACACAAAGCCGCGGACGTTGACATCACGCACATTCGCATGTGGCAGCCAGCGCATCCAGTCCCATTCGCTCTTTTCTTCTTCTGGGAAAATCGTGACAAATTGCAAATCGAAGTAGCTGTGGAAAAGTGCTGTTTGCATCACGAGCATTTGCAATTGCTCCAGCACAAGACGACGCGGGCCAATGTAGCCGACTGGGCCATTCATTAGGTCGGTTGCAATCGGAATATTTTTCACTTCATAGTACTGCGCCTTCAAGTTTGTGGCAGCTTCTAGCAGCTCATCTTTTTCTTGCGTGAATTCCTCTTCTTTGTAATCCACCGAAAAACTAATCGGCTCCGTTCCCGTCCCCACACGAAATGTCAGGAAATCATGGTGAAGCATCGTTTTCTCATAAATCCGTGAATCCACACTAACCGCCATGTCGCGGATTTCCTCAATGCTCGGATAATGATACAGCAGCGCGTGACGTTGTTCTTCGCTCGCACTGTGAAGTTCTTTCGTTTTTCTCTTTAGGTATAAATCGTAGCTTTCCTCGCGTTCCTTCGTTCCGACCTTATATTCCTTACGATTTTTGACATAGGCTACTGTAGACATGATAACCGTCATACCAGTCATCGCAAGCGTCATGAAAATGTAAATCCCTCTAGGTTGGAAAATCGAAATTAAAACGGTGATGGCAATCATCACGAGCGGCGGCAAAATGATTTTCAAAAGGCCGTCAGTTGGTTTTGCTGGTTTGTTTGCTGGTTTCGCCAGTGTAAATTTATCTTCCGGCGCACGGTAAATAATGCGCGGCGACCGGTGGTAATCTGGATAGTCCACACTGTACGCATTGTCAGCAGCAACTAAGGAGCCCAATTTTGCCTGCACCCGATTATCGCGCCCTAAAACCGTAATGTCATCTTGACCAACTGTAATCGTCACACCGTCAACATAAAGCTGGTCACCAACTTGAAGCGACACTTTCCCAGTTACGCGTTCCAAATTGTGGTACACTTCACCCGCAGAAACTTGGACAGAAAACGCCTCTTCTGTGCTGTCACGCAGGAAAACAAAATCGGCTTTTGTGCCTGCAATGGCAACATCTTGGAAGTCTCCCGCGCCAAATGTCACAACAAATAAGCCTGCCACATCATAGGACCGCGGCACCATGTTTTCCGTCACGTAAAGTGACAGCTTTTCTTCTTCTTCCGTGTGGAAATCTTGCTTTTCATCCAAAGCAAGCGCCGTACTTCCAGCGAACCAAGTTTCATTTTCGAATTTGATATCTAAATTTTCCACGAGTCCCGGGTAAAAAATGTTCGCATCCTTCGAACTCCCGATTTGAATCACTTTGTCGCGATTTAAATGCTGTTTATGAATTTCTCTCCCGTTGCTAACAATAAGTAAAGTTTTATCCTTCATCTGTTTGTTCTCCCTTATCTGAGCCTTCTAGTTTTTCCATGTATTTCTTCAGTTCCGCTTCAATTTCCGCTTGTTTCTTCACTGATTCATCCCCAGAAAGCGTCTTATCCGCGCGAACTTCTTCCAATTGTTTCGTAAGCGCATAAGTAATCAGCACATCGTCCTGTAATCGTTGTCCCGCATCAAGCGACTCATCAAAGTCCCCGCGCCCGTTATAAATCCAATATAATAGTGCCTGCTCGTCAGACTTCAAACTTAAATTCTTCATGATATTTTCTTTTTTCTTATCGTCCAATTTTTCACCTTGCAAGTACGAATACGACAAAATGTATTTAGAGGCTTGTGGCAATTTCTCTGGATCTTCATTTTCCAAATCCGCAATCACCTTCGAATAGTCCGTTTTCAAGAAATCTTCATTCGCCGTAAGCAACTCGTTCTGATAGGGCACTTTCATAAACGCCAAGTAAATGAGCGGCGCAGCAAGCAACACAGCCGCAATAATAAACCCAACCGCAAGACCTTTATACGTTCTAAACGTCTTTTTAGGGACGAGCGCCATCTTCTTGCCAGAACTTTCCTTCTCCTTCTGAAACGCCTCATCTAAAATGCCCACTAATTCCGCGGTCGTTTTTGCATCTACAATCGCCTTCAAAAAGGCCGTTCCGCGTGCATTTTGAACAGATCCCGCATATAAATTGTCAAAGTCATATTTTTTCTGGAACATCGCCACAATAAGCGATTGATACTGTTTGAAAAATGTTTCGCGCGTTAAATCGTAAGGCTCCAAAATCCCTTTTAATCCCCGATGAACGATTTTGGGCATTAAGTTTTCGTCAAAAATAATATTGCTCGGGTGAAGGAAAAAAGTGAAGCGCGTGCCAATTAGCGCCTCAAGTTCCGCCACGTTTCGCAGCGCGCGCAAGCTATCTTTTCGTTCAAAATTTTTCAGCTCGTCAAAACTGTACGTTTCCTTTGCAATCGTATAATTAAATGTATATGTATCATTCGCATGTTCCATCTCTACTGGAACAAAATACGAGGAAGGCTTTGCCAAAATTTCCAGCTCTGCATCGTCTTTAATGCGCGTCCGCGACTCAGTAAAGCTAACAGACCACACTGTATCCTCATAGTTGTATTCGTAAGAAACTCCGCCAATCTCAATCTTGTTTTTCATTATCTCTACTCCCTCATTTATAAAATTTCTAAAATGTCCCCGTCAGTAATTGGGTAATCTGTCAATTTGTCATCGTCACTTAATAAAATGCCTTTATTCGTTGCCTTTAGTGAATATTTCGTATCATTCGCACCCTCAAATTTAAGCGTCTCCGCCAAATTTAAAATCAGCGCTTTAATCGGCTGATGAATGGGGATGCGCAAATCCTTTTGCGTGGCACCCCACTTTGTGAAATCAACTGTAACGTTTAGATGTGTTTGTTTCGCCAATGTTCTTCCTCCTATTCCATCACGTGCCGGCTAGCAAAATAAATGCCGCCCGCAAGCGCTAAAACGATTCCGCCAATACTGGCGATCATCGAGTTTGAAGTTTTATCTTCTTTCGTGTCTTCCACTACTTCCTCATCAGCCTTTAAAGCATAGTTTCCCTCAAAAAGTTTCTTTTGCGTGTCTTTTGCTGTTTGATTTGTCACTTCTTTACCTGTAAATAAACTATCTTGCAACTCTTTATATTTCTCTTTTTGCTCCTTTTCTTGCTGCTCTATTTTCTTATCCAGCTCATCTGTGAAAAGTGGTAAGCCGAGTTCATCAAGCATTGTTTTTTCTTGCTCGGTTGTTTGCGTTTTTTCTTCCTCGGATTTTTGAAGACGGTCCGCTTTCATTTCCATTTTGCCGTCATTTTCCAAATAACCATTCTCCGCAAAAACCGTTGCGCCACTAACAGACACAAACATTAATAGCAAAAGAGAAAAAATGACGCTTTTACATATCTTCATGAGCAACTTCCTCACTTTCCGGAGTTGTTTTTCGAACAACAAATAAGTTAAGTACAACAAAAACTGCCGCTGCGCCAATAAAAATGTACATTAGCACTAAAAAGTTGTTTTCTCCGTTCAAAATACGATTTAACAGCAATTCTATATACTGGAGCGGCGAATACTTTTGTAGCGTCCCAAAAAGAGAAGTACGGTCAACATTTAACCCCACTGCATCTGTTAGGAAAAGGTAGGTGCCGACTAGGAATAAAATGATAAACATGCCGAGCATTTGCAGTTGGCGCAGTAAATAGGTGAATCCCATAACCAACACGAGCATCAAAATGATACAAATCCCGATCCAAAGGAACAGCCCAATTTGCTGAGCATCAAAAATATTTCCAGAAATCACGCCAATAATAAGACCTTCTACGATGGCCACACAAGCCGTCAGGAACGTAACTGGTAAGTTTTTCGATGCAATCGAAAGTTCCTCGCTAAACGCATCACGCTGCATTCGTTTTTTCTCCTGACTAGAAATCACATGACTTGTGAAAAGCGCGATGAGCGTCATGATAAGCACCATATAATACGGCGTCGCCTTATCGCCAGCCGCAATTGTTTTACCATTTACTTTTTCAACTGGACTACTCAAGAAATTATATAAGCTTTCATTTTGCCGATCTCCCACACGACTATTCGACATTACATCCGAAAAATTATCAGAAAATGTTTCATCAGCCGTGAGCTTCTTCGCCAAGTCTTTCGATAATGTGCCCGCATCTGAAATTAAATCTTCACCGCTTGACTTAATATTTTTTGCTTCTTGATCAAGTGAGTCAAACGTTTTATACACGCCGTCTGCTGACTCCAAATTACTGCTAGTTGCCTCTGCCAAACTCTGGCTTCGCGTAAGAAGACCACTAAAGTCACCATTTATCGACGTAATTGCAGAGTTAGCATCTGAACCATTCGACATAATGACTTGATTTTCTTCTAACAGTGCCTGACTCGTCTCTTGCCAAGTCGCCATTTCTTCTAACATTTTGGTTAAATTTTCATTTTGAGATGCCGCTTCTGAACTTGTATGCACTAATCGTTCTGCCACATCTTTTGAACGCGTTTCAACTTCGGCCATCGTTTCTTTGTACGCAGCAATTTGCGCCTCAAAACTTGCTAAACTTTCTTTATAAGCCTTTGTAACATTCCCAGATGCCATTGCGGCAATACTGTCCAGCAAATTATCGCGATTAAAAATCGCATAGTAAGAATCATCCGTAGCTTGTTCAGCTAGTGACTTCCCATCTAAATTAAAACCCACATCCAGCGGGTCTAAACCATAATAAACTTGGAATAAAGTCGCTGTATGGTCATAAGACTGTGAAATCTTTTGGAATTCTTTAAACATCTTTGTAACATCTTCAGTTAAATCTTCTTCTGTGTAATAAGAACTCTGTTCGTTCATTTTAATCGGTGTAACCTTTTGAATGAATGTTTTATTTAGCGTGAGTCCACTATCAGTAACAGCAACATTTTGATCTGTGTACTGGATCGCCATCATGCTCACATCAAATGTACCAAACATTCGGAATCCCTCTGGTACAGGCGTTTTTAGAAATGCTGTAAAAGTGACTTCATAATCTCCAGCCTCATCCTCTTGAGAAAAAGTAAGCGTCGTTTCATCGTCTTTTAAGTCAAGTTTTTTTCTATAAGAAACTTCTTGTCTTACCCCATCAACAATCTTAAATACCTGTATATTATCTAAACGAAAAGTGTCTTCATGATTGATTTTAATTTCTGTATTTTTTGTCGTTGCTGGTAACGAGAAAGTTTGCGAACTAACCGGTATACCTTCCGTCGCTAGCCTTTGCTGAATCGCTCTATATGTATCTTCCACTGGTTTAGTAATCGTTAAATCAGTGACTGTCTGATTCAACTCCGTGTCCGAAAAATCATCAGCATTTTCCGACATAAATTTCGCCGCTAATGCTTTTATATTATTGTACTCATCCGTATCAATCCCAAGAATCGCAGCATCTTCTGGAGTGAAATATTGCAACCCTTTAATTTCTTCTTCTAGCTTACTCTTAAAGCGATTATTAATGTCATTACGTAGCTCTTGAATGGTATAGTTTTTGCTTTCGCCACCTGCTGAACCAGATAAAATTTGCGCAAGCTCCTTCTGTATATCTTCTTGAATATCCGCTTGAATCGTCGTGTTAAGCTGATTATCCAAATCAGTAATCCGACTGTTGACATCTTGTATATAGTTTTGCAGAGCTTGCGTTTGTGACATTAACGAATTAGAATCTTGCATGGTTTGAAGTTCCGCATATAAAACGGCATTTGCTTGTTCTAGCGCTGCAAGTTGCCCTTGCACAGAATCCGCCGAAATACTAGCAGAATATTTTTGCAAGTTATCCGTAAAAGTAGTTCCAAACGGTGCATTTTTTTCCTGCATCGCAACCAAACTATTCAAAGACTCTTGGTATGCCGCATTTTCTTTACTTGCGTCTGCAAGAGAAGATTCCTGATTTTTTAATAATTCTTCAAAACCAGAAAAACTTTCCTTCGAAGAACCTGTATAACTTTGAACCGTTCCAAACTGATCTGTATAGTTGGAAAGCGGGTCTTTCACCGCGCTATCATAGCGCGAAGTATGTTTCTTTTCTTTCGCAACGAGCGTACTAATATTATCTTGCGCTTCTTGTAAGTTTGTCAGTATACTAGCAAAATAAACGTCGATAACCCGCTGATTAATATCCGCCACCAAATTGGATGCCGTCTTTTCTGCCTCTACTTTTAAATCATTATTACCCACATCATTAATTTTGTAATTTACTTGAATTTTTTCTGGCGACGTAGAAGTAAGCGATAAAGCTTTTTCAGAAAAATTATCCGGAATGATAATCATTAAATTGTACACATCTCGTTTTAAGCCGCTTTCTGCCACGCCCCGACTTACCGTCGCCCAGTCATGTGTTGTATCTTTTAAAACACTCGTTTGAATATCATCTCCGAATGTATATTTCTTACCCGAAAGCATCGCGCCTTGGTCCTCATTAACGAAGGCAATACTCATTTTATGTGTGTCTTTTTTATCCGGAGTAGTCTTTTCTTTACTTAAATTTTGACTAAGCCCCAGATAGGAAATTCCTGCCGTAAGCAAAACAGCCAAAACTAAAAATAGTAAAATGTTCCATTTTACTTTCCGCTTCATAATGTTTAATTCACTCCCGCTGTTATTTTTATATCTATAATGTCGTTCATTGTATTCAATTTAATGTCAGATTGTATATTTTTCAGAAAAAGCTGTGTAACAAATGCTACACAGCTTTTCTTACGTAGCAGAATATGTACTACTAAGCTACACAAATAGAAATTTGGAAATCAATTGAATCCAAAGTTTTGAGACAATTGTTGGTCTTGTTCTTCGACAGCTTGTGCTGTACGTTGTAATTGGTTTTCAATTTGGTCCATTAAGTTTGCAAATTCTGTTACTTTTGGACGCAATTGGTTGAATTGGTCATCAAAGCGTTGGAATGCTTGACCTTCCCATTCACTACGTAAAGTTTCTTGAAGCCCAGATAAACGTTGTAACAATTGTTCGATTTCGCGACCACTTTGGCCATATGTTTTAGCACGATCACGAAGTTCTGCAGGGGTCATTCTAATTTGTCCTGACATATTTCTTCATCTCCTCTTATGTTTTTATGGATATAAACCCACTGTATAATTATACCATATATACTCATCGTATTTGTGACAATAAATTGAACATTTCATACTTTATTTAATTCGAATTGAAACCTTTTATCAATTGTTATCCAGACTGGCTTATGACGACTTTTCTACTTTTAAAACTTCCATTTTATAAATTATTTTTTACGTGTATAATGTAGATAAATAACCTTTAGGAGGAATCTAAATGAACATCTCAAAAGTGGCCATCGCTTCCGATCATGGCGGTATAGCACTTCGAAAGAATATCATTGCCTTTTTAAAAGAACAGAAAATCGATTTTGAAGAATTTGGCCCAGAAACTAAAGAATCTGTAGACTACCCAAATTTGGCATTCACTGTTTCTGAAAAAGTCGCTACCGGAGCAGTTGAACGCGGCATTTTAGTTTGCGGGACTGGCGTCGGTATGAGCATTGCCGCAAATAAAGTACACGGCATTCGCTGTGCGCTCGTTTCGGATACTTTTACGGCGCATGCTACACGAGAACATAATGATTCCAACGTCCTTGCACTAGGTGCCCGTGTTATCGGCCCGGGACTTGCACTCGATATCGTGAAACTTTGGCTCGAAACGGACTATGAAGGCGGGCGCCACGCAAATCGCCTTAGTCAAATTGAACAATTCGAAAACACTCAAAGTTGATTTTTCCCCAAAAAGATGGTTTAATGTTTATAAATCAAATGAAAATACTCGGAATTCTTATCAAGAGAGATGGAGGGACTTGGCCCGTTGAAATCTCAGCAACAGACCTACGGGCACTGTGCTAAATCCAGCAGGCGCAAAGCTTGGCAGATGAGAAGAGTTTGTTTTAGGCGCTCTTCTTTTTCTGAAAGGAGAGTTTTTCTTTTGTCGAAAGGAGCAAATAAAATGAATTCATTATCCGTTAGTCATGCCGTCCACTTCGTCCACGATTTAGAAGCGGTCCGCACTCAGTTGCATCATTTTGGGTTAAAACTGTATACGAACAACGAGCGTAGCCTACCCGGCACCCAGTCTGCCTTAACCGAATTTAGTTTTCCACATATCAAATTTCTAAGTATTACCGAAAAAACAGCCGCATCTAAAAGTTTCCTTGGAAAAGAGGCGCTCACCTTTTTGCCGGTCAAACAAATTTTAGGGCACCTTGTCCTCGAAACCGATGATTTAAACGGCCTACGCAAACGCCTTTTTGAAAAAGGACACGAATTGACACTCATTTCAACGGCCGATGAAGCTGAACCGCTTTATGCCATTCCAGGCTCATTAAATGGCTTAGCATATCCACTTATTCAGAAAAAAAAGACGGTGACGACGCCGAAAATTCACCACACACTTAAAGAAATCCACATTCGTGTGGATAACCCCAAATACGTGTTGAAATACTGGGCAGAACTTTTTAATCTACAGGTTATCCACAATTCGTTGTTTTTTGATGATATTGCTGTGAATTTTACAAAAGGGTCAGCTAATCGCTTACATGCGCTTGTGTTTGACGCTACATCAAACGTTATCAGCCAAACAGAATTTCGAATTGGCGAAGGATTTTATCGCTTCCGTTAGCATACTTATGCACATAGTTATCCACATTATCCACAAACGCTTATCCAATTGGCTGATGTAACATATTTTATACTTGTGGATAAAAACACCCGTCACTTTTCAGCTTGTGGAAAAGTGACGGGTGTTTAATTTTTTGGTTAATTCGTCGTAGTCGATTTCTGGATTGCCATCTTGATACTCTGCGCGCAACCACTCATAGGCTTGCAATTGTTTGGCGCGTAATTGTTGGCAAGTCGCTGCTTCAAATAGTAAACTTTGAGCTTCTAAAATGGCAGCTTGATCTTGGTAGACGCCGGCGCTTAAAATGACACGGTCTAACACGGCGATAATCCGCGCATCATGACAGCCTAGCGCGTACGCTTCTTCTAAATCGGCTAAATAATTCAATTGTCGGCCTCCTCTACTTTAAAACATCAAAAAACGATTGCGCACCATCAATTAGTTCCGCGTTGACTGAATAAATATGCGTCGTTCCTTCCTTTCGTAGTTGAATTAAATCGGCATCTTTTAAGATTTTAATGTGGTGCGATAAGGTGGATTTGGCGATATGATATTCGCTGCAATTTACGGAGCGCTCACCGTTTTTTAACAGGCAACGAAATATTTTCAAGCGAATCGGGTCAGCGAGTGCTTGCAAAATCATTAATAAATTTTCCTCAGATAAAGTTTTCATAAAACCATCTTATCACAGGACGATTTATTTGCCGATAAAAACATTCTGTGCTAAAGTACAATAGTTCGATAAAATTAGAACTTTGGAGGCATACAGATGTACAAAAATAATGATTTTCAAGACTTAATGAAGAATCGCCGCTCGATTCGCGCTTACGATGAAAATGTGAAAATTTCGCACGAAGAAATGCTCGAAATGATAAATGAGGCGACAACTGCACCTAGCTCGGTTAACATGCAGCCTTGGCGCTTTGTCGTGGCAGATACGGCCGAAGCAAAAGCAAAACTTCGCCCGCTAGTGCGCTTTAACACGACGCAAAACGACACGTCTTCTGCGATGATTATTCTTTTTGGGGATAAAAATGCTTTCGAAAATGGCGAAAAAATTTACGGTACGGCGGTTGCAAAAGGTTTGATGCCGCAAGAAGTGAAAGACAAGCAACTTCCTGCTTTAAGCGCAATGTTTGCAAGCGCTCCTGAAAGCGAACTAGAACGCACCAGCCTAATTGACGGCGGCCTCGTTGCGATGCAATTCATGCTCGTTGCCCGCGCTTACGGCTACGACACAAATCCAATCGGCGGCTTTGAACGCGATGAAGTGGCTGAAGCCTTTGATATGGACACAAAACGCTACACACCCATTATGATTCTTTCAATTGGGAAAGCAAAAGATGCAGGTTATCCTTCTTATCGTTTGGATGCCACGGAAATTACGAGTTTTAAATAAGGCTAATTAAAAAGCAGAATTTCATGTCTAACCATTTTTTGAATGGCGGATTCATGAAATTCTGCTTTTTAGTGTTCATTCGCTTTATAAAACGCCCTTAATTCAGCTTTTCGAGTTGAGCTGATTTCTTTTTTAGGGATATCCGAAATGGCGCCTTCTAGCGCGTATAAGAAATGTAGGCAGGCACCCTCATCAACAAGGTGTTTCGTTTTTAAATACGCGGTTTCCGTACCGACTGAAATAAGTTGTTCAGCGGTCATAATTCCGGCTTCGTTTAATTTTTCTTCGTTGATTTTACCTAAATTTTGCATGTCTGAAATTTTCATTTTTCACTCCTCCACCATTCGGTAGCCGACGCCGACTTCTGTTAGAATGTAGCGCGGTTCTGCTGGATTTTGTTCGATTTTGCGGCGGATATTGCTTAAATTAACCCGTAAAGTTTGGTTTTCATTGGCGTACGGGCCCCAGATTTCGCGGATTAGAAAGTCGTGCGTTAAAACTTTTCCGGCGTGCTGGGCGAGCATTTGGAGGATTTTATATTCAATTGGAGTGAGGTGAACGACTTCGCCAGATACGGTGACGAGGCGTTTGTCGGCATCAATTTGGAGGTCGCCGATTTGAATGGTGCCGGAAGTCGCACGAGGCGTTTTGCGCGCACTGTGCCTTAGGGCTGTTCGGATTCGGGCTAGCAGTTCGGACGTGCCGAATGGCTTTGTGATATAGTCGTCCGCACCAAGGTCGAGGGCTTCGACTTTTTCGCGCTCATGAAGTCGTGCCGACACAACAATTACGGGTAAGTCAGACCAGGAACGAATGGTTTTAAGCAAAGTGAGCCCGTCCGTATCTGGCAGTCCTAAATCAAGCAAAATTAAATCGGGGGCGTGCGAAGCCGCCATGCTTAGACCTTCTTTACCTGTGCGCGCTTCAAGTGTTTTATAGTCGCTGGCACTTAATATAGCGTTCATAAAATGGCTGATACCCGGTTCATCTTCAATAATTAAAATGAGCTTGTCATTTTGCATGCGAATTCCCTCCTAATGGCAACGTAAAGCGGAATAATGCCCCTCCGCCAGGATTTTCTGCCACTTCCATTTTACCACCGTGCGCCCGAATAATCGACATGCAGATAGAAAGCCCGATGCCAAGACCACGCGTCATATCCACACGGTCGCGCTCCTCCACGCCAAAATTATTGAACAGCTGGCTAAAACGCTCTTTCGGAATGCCGATGCCGTCATCTTTCACCGTGAACACGACCTCATCAGAAGCCAAAATCACGTTCACCCAAACCTCAGCATCCGCGCCGCCGTGTCTAAGCGCGTTTTCCATTAAGTTTATTAAAACTTGTTCGATTAAAGTACCGTCCATGGGAATGAGAACGACTTCGTCTGGGACTCGAACGGTGATTTTTCGGTTTGAAAATCGGCTACGAATTCGTCTTACCGCTGCGCTTACTACTTCTTCAGGCGCTTCCAAGTCGGCGTTTACCGTGAGCATTCCTTCGTTTATCCGTGTGACAGAAAGTAAATTTTCAACCATTCGAATGAGCCATTCAGAATCCTCTTTAATATCCAAGACGAGCTTCGTGCGAGTTTCTTCGTCCAATTTATTTTCAAGTAGCGCCGAGCTGGCGCCTAGAATGCCGGTGAGCGGCGTGCGCAAATCATGCGAGATGGCGCGCAGCAAATTACTGCGCATTTGTTCTTTTTCGGCTTCAATTAGGATTTCGCGTTGTTCGTCTGAGAGCTTCTGCCGTTCAAGCGAAGTGGCCACCTGCGAGCTGACCATTCGCAAGAACAATCGATTATCCTGTGTGAGCGCTTCTTTTTTAGGGTCGCAAAAAATCCCAATGACACCTAAAATTTTCCCACCAGAAATAACGGGTAAATAAAATCCTGCAGCCCCAGAAAGCGTGTCCGTAGCCTGCCCTGCTTCTTTGCCGCTTCTAAACACCCAGTGCACGACGGCGCGCTCACCTTCTGAGAGCATTGCGATTGCACCGGCTTCCTCTTCTTCTTGTAAAAAGGTCCCCGCTCCGTGTTCCTTCGGGTCTTCCGCGTACACGATGACCGAGCGACCGAGCAGGCGGACGAGATAGGTTGTGACTAGCTCTAAAATGCCGTCTAGTTGGCGGGTGACAAGCAGTTTCCGATTGAGCTCGTATAAAATTTCCGTACGGCGCTCCCTGACAACGGCTTGCTTGGCAATTTTTTTCACTCGAACCGTGAGCGCACTTGTGATTAAGGCGACAAGTAGCATGATGCCATATGTGACTGGATAGCCGGCTTGAACGGTATTGAAGGTGTACAGCGGCGTCATGAAGAAGAAATTAAACATAAGTACGGCAAGAAGTGACCCGATAATTCCGTATAAATAGCCTGACGTCATTCGGGAAATGACGAGCACGGATAAAATGAACACCATAATGATATTTTGATCGCCAATGCCAAGCTCGGATAGACCAGCCGAAATTAAGGTGGCTAAAATGAGGGCTGCGAACATTTTGGCGGTGTCGTGCCACGTAAGTATATTTTTAAATGTCCACGCATGCGGTTTTGCTTTTTCTTTGCGGCCGCTTGGAATGATGTGGATTTCAATTGCTTGCAGGGAGTCAATTAGTTCGTCTTCCAAATCGGTCCCCAATTTTCCCAAAAGAAAAGATTTGCGTTTGGATTTTCCGAGAACGATATTCGTCACACCCGACAGCTTGGCGTATTCGGCGATTGTTTCGCCCAAATTGTGACCGTTTATCGTGACCGTATCCGCGCCTAATTTTTCCGCGAGCGCGATGTTCTCTTGCAGCGTCTTCTTCTCAGCGAACGGCAAGCTTTCCGTATCCCCGTCGTCCACATAAAGCACCGTCCAAGTCGCGTGAAAAGCCTCTGCCGCACGCGCCGTCCAGCGAATCAATTTTTGCGATGACTTTGAGGCGCTAATGCAGACGAGCATCTTCATACTCGCGCGCTTCTCCGCATAGGAAATCGTCTGTTCATTCTCAAAACTAATGCGGTCAGCCACTTTCCGCATCGCAATTTCCCGAAGCAACTTCAAATTCTCTTTTGTGAAAAACTTGTGCATCGCAAGCGCGGCGCGTTCCGCTTCATAAATTTTCCCTTCGCTAAACCGCTTCAACAGCTCATCTGGTTCAATGTCAATCAATTTGACAAAATCAGCTTGGTCAAAAAATTGATCCGGAACCGTTTCCTTGACTGCAATTTGCGTAATGTTTTCCACAATATCATTTAGGCTTTCAATATGTTGGACGTTGACCGTCGTATACACATCAATGCCGGCGTCAAGCAGTTCCTGCACGTCTTGATAGCGCTTTTTGTTCCGCGAACCGGGTGCGTTTGTATGGGCAAGCTCATCGACCAACACAATATCCGGCTTCCGCAAGAGAACCGCATCAACATCGAGTTCTTCCAAACTCATATTTTTATATGCCATCGATTTTTTCGGAATTGCAGGTACTCCGTCTAAAAGCCGCATCGTTTCTTTGCGATTATGTGGCTCAATATAACCGGCGACAACCGCCACTCCGCGCTCAAGCTCTTCGCGGGCATCATTTAGCATCGCAAACGTTTTGCCTACGCCTGCTGCATAGCCAAAATAAATTTTCAATTTTCCTGAAGAAGCCTCCCGTGCCTCTTGTAGTAACGCATCTGGATTTGGCCGATCATCTTGCATTGCTAGCACCTCCTTTAGACTCAAAATGAGTGAAAAAAGCGTGTATTTTTTATTTGTTTATGTTATAATTTGAATTGAAAAGGGATATGCGTCAACATATCCCCGTACAGAGCCGTTAAGACGGTGGCAGTTTCTAATGATTTATTAAATAACCATCTTCACTCGCCAAGTGGAAAGATGGTTATTTTTCTTGTTTATCGTTCGAGTTACGAATGGCTAGCACTAATGATGCAAATGCAATCATCAGTACCAGCGCCTCATACACCGACACGGCTAACTCCTCTCTAGGAGAAAAACCTGAATAAACATAGGCGTCACCCCCTTAGTAGGGATTTCGCCACCATCTTCACTTCTCTGCTCGTTTAGTTTAACACGAAACGAGTTCTTTTTCCATTTTTATTTAACCTTTTGATCAAGCTCCAAATTCACGCCAAGAACATTTACAACAGGTTCCCCCATAAATCCTAACGCACGGTTTTCCGTGTTATTTTTTATGATTTTTTCCACAGCAGACGGGGACATATCGCGCGCTTTCGCGATTCTATCCACCTGGTATTCCGCCGCAGCGACCGAAATGTTCGGATCCACACCACTTGCAGAACTTGTGACTAAATCAATCGGAATTTGTTTTGTATTCGCTGAATCGAGCTTATGGAAAAAAGCCACACGCTCCGCAACTAATTTTTCCTCTTCTGAACTTGATGGATTCAAGTTGGAGGGCGAACCGCTATCAGGGCGACCAATTAAATATTTTGCTTCTGTAAAGTTTTGACCAATCAATTTGGAACCTTTATTTCCTTCTATTATACTGCCATTTGCTTTGTTTTGGAAAGCAGCTTGTGCAACAAGCGTTACGACGGCCGGGTAGAGGACGCCGCACACAATTGTTAGGGCAGCAAACACGACCAGTGCCTGTCTAAAAAGTGGTTTCATTTCCATCGCCTCCTATGAAATACCAATAAACGTTAAAATCAAATCAATCAACTTAATCGCCACAAATGGCGCTATGAGTCCGCCTAACCCGTAAATCAAAAGGTTGCGTCCAAGTAATTTTTGCGCCGGCATCTCCGTATATTTCACGCCTTTAAGCGAAAGAGGAATTAAGAAAATAATAATCAGAGCGTTATAGATTATCGCGGATAAAATCGCCGTTTTAGGGCTCGTTAAGGCCATGACGTTTAGCGCCGCTAGCTCCGGATAAATGCCGTAAAACAGGACGGGAATAATCGCGAAATATTTGGCGATGTCGTTCGCTACACTAAATGTCGTGAGCGCTCCCCGCGTCATCAAAAGCTGCTTGCCAATGCGAACGATGTCGATCAGTTTGGTCGGGCTCGAATCTAAATCCACCATGTTCCCCGCCTCTTTTGCTGCCTGCGTTCCCGAATTCATTGCCACTGCAACATCTGCTTGCGCAAGCGCTGGGGCGTCATTTGTGCCGTCACCGGTCATCGCAACAAGGTGGCCTTCTTGCTGGTAGCTCCGAATTAAATCGAGCTTCGCCTCTGGTGTCGCCTCGGCCAAGAAGTCATCCACACCCGCTTCCGCTGCAATTGCCGCCGCAGTCATCGGGTTATCCCCGGTAATCATAATCGTTTTAATCCCCATTTTCCGAAGGTCAACAAAACGCTCTTTGACACCATTTTTAACGATATCTTTTAAGAATATAACGCCTAGCACTTGCTTGTTTTTAACGACGACAAGCGGAGTTCCCCCGACATTCGCTACTTTTGAAACGAGTTCGTCGCATTCATCTGGATACGCGCCACCAATTTCCTGCACATATTTTTTTACCGCGTCTGCGGCCCCTTTTCGAATCGCGTCATTCGCGTAATCAATGCCACTCATACGCGTTTTAGCTGTAAACGGAATAAATTCTGCTTGCGTCCCGCTAAAATCACGCCCGCGAATATCAAACCTTTCTTTAGCCAAAATAACGATACTTCGTCCTTCAGCAGTTTCGTCAGCGAGTGAGGAAAGTTGCGCTGCATCTGCAAGATCACGTTCGCTTACGCCTGTTACAGGTAGGAACTCGCTTGCACGACGGTTTCCGAGTGTAATTGTCCCAGTTTTGTCGAGTAGTAAAACGTCCACATCACCAGCCGCCTCGATTGCCCGACCGCTCATCGCAAGTACATTCGCTTTATTTAAGCGGCTCATGCCAGCAATTCCAATGGAAGAAAGTAGCGCGCCAATGGTTGTTGGTGCCAGACAGACGAGCAGTGCGACAATGTTTGTCACCGAAACGGCCGAGCCATTTCCTGCTAGTTTGCTGGAAAAATCGGAAAACGGAAGTAAAGTCACCGAAACGGCTAGAAAAATAATCGTTAGCGTCACGAGTAAAATTTGTAGCGCAATTTCATTCGGTGTTTTTTTCCGCGCAGCGCCTTCTACCATCGCAATCATCTTATCTAAAAAGCTTTCACCCGCTTCTGTCGTAATTTCAATGACAAGCGAATCCGAAACTAGTGTTGTCCCGCCTGTCACGGCGCTTCTGTCGCCACCAGATTCCCGAATCACGGGTGCCGATTCACCGGTAATCGCGCTTTCGTCCACCGAAGCCGCACCAAAAATCACTTCGCCGTCCATCGGAATTTGCTCACCAGCTTCGACAATGACCACATCGCCTTTTTTCAAAGTATTGGATAAAACTTCGGTAAAGTCTTCGTGGTTATCAGCCGATTTCAACTTCCGCGTCAAAACATCTTTCCTAGCACTCCTTAAACTATCCGCCTGTGCCCGGCCGCGGCCTTCTGCAATCGCCTCCGCAAAGTTGGCGAACAAAACGGTGAACCAGAGTACCATCGCAATGACAAATGTGTACCACCGCGCTTCATCACCAATATTTATGAACGTTAAAAAATATAAAATGGTCGTTAAAACGGCGCCAAGATAAACGACAAACATGACTGGATTTTTAATTTGAATTTTAGGCGCAAGTTTTCTAAAAGATTGCTTTGTCGCGTCCATATATACATTTTTTTGACTGATTTCTTGTTTCATTTTTACTCACCCCTATTTTGTAGTGAAGAAGTCGGCAATTGGACCAAGCGCCAGGCTCGGCAAGAAACTTAAAGCGCCGACTAAGAAAATTACGCCAATTAAAAGGCCAACAAACAACCCTGTATCCGTTTTTAGCGTGCCACTGCTTGCTGCAACAGGCTTTTTCTTCGCCAAGTTTGCCGCTAAGAACAGCGCAGCGACAAGCGGTAAGAAACGCACAATGAGCATGATGGTTCCGCCAATCAAATTCGTAAAGGTTGTATCGGCCGAAAAGCCTCCAAACGCACTCCCATTGTTATTTCCCATAGAAGTAAAAGCGTATAAGATTTCCGAAAAGCCGTGCGCGCCGCTATTTGTCAGCCAACCCGTAGCACTTGGCATCATCACCGCAAACATCGTGCCGAAAAGCGTGAATAGTGGCGGCCCAAGGATAATCAGACAGACCATTTTCATATCATAAGGTTCGATTTTTTTGCCTAAGTACTCCGGAGTCCGCCCGACCATAAGTCCTGCAATGAACACGGTCAAAATGACAAAAGCAATCATCCCGTAAAGCCCGCTACCAACTCCGCCAAAAATCACTTCCCCGAGTTGCATTAAGAACAGCGGTATAAAGCCTCCGAGCGGCGTCAGACTATCGTGCATCGCGTTCACTGAGCCATTCGATGCCGCCGTAGTTGACGTTGCAAAAAGTGACGAATCCGCAACCCCAAAACGCGCTTCCTTGCCTTCCATATTCCCCGCACTCACGTCTACACCAGCGTAATTTGGAACAGTTTGATATTCCGCCGCCGTGATGCCAACAAGCGCCACTACAAAAACAATTATCATGGTTAAAAATAGGGTTTTTCCTTGCCCCCGCTCTTTAACCGCATGACCGAACATAAAAACTAGCGCCGCTGGGATAATTAAAATCGCCAGCATTTCGAAAAAATTCGTAATTGCCGTAGGATTTTCAAACGGAAACGCCGAATTGGTTCCGAAAAACCCGCCGCCATTTGTTCCAAGCTGCTTAATCGCAATCTGACTCGCCGCTGGTCCCATCGGAATGATTTGACTTACCCCGTCCTGAAGCGTCGTCTGAACACTGTAGCCCGATAAATTTTGCACAACGCCACCAGAAACTAAAATTATCGAAAGCACGATTGATAGCGGCAACAGCACATAAAGCGTGATCCGCGTCAAATCTTGCCAAAAGTTACCTATAGTATGTTCCTTTTTTAAAATAAACCCACGAATTAATGCGAATAAAACGGCAATACCAGTTGCTGCCGACACAAAATTCTGCACGGTCAGCCCCATCATTTGCGAAAAATAGGACAACTGAGTTTCCCCCGCATAGGCCTGCCAATTCGTATTTGATACAAAACTCGCCGCCGTGTTAAACGCCAACCCAATTGACATCCCTTTCATATTTTCTGGGTTAAGCGGCAAAAATCCTTGCATCATTAAAATGGCCATCAAAAAAATAAACCCAATTCCACTAAAAATTAACACCGAAAGAGCATATTTTTTTGGCGACATACTCGCCGTACTATTTTCACCCATCCCTTTATAAATCCACGTTTCAACTGGTTCAACAACACGCGATAAAAAAGTATGCCGGCCTTGCATTACCGCATACATATAACGTCCAAGAGGAATCGCCAGACCAATTAAGACAACAATGAAAATAACATCTTTTAATATCGCTTGACTCATAAGTCTTCACCTCGGAATAAAACGTAAAATAAATACGCCATCAAAATAAGGGCTAGCACACCTAGAACACCAATGACCACGCTCATTTTTCTCAACTCCTTTTTCTATCCTAATCCTATCAGTTAAGGTATAAAGACGGTGTTAAATCTATTTATTAGGGTATAAAGATTTTGTAAAGGGGGTAGTCTGTGTAAAGTTTACACACATCACACACATTGTGTACACATTTCTACAGAATGAAAACGTTATTATATAGCGGTTTCATAGTTTCAAAAAGTTGGCACGGTTTTTGCATATATTATAACTATAAGAATTCAACCTATAGGAGGGTTTACAATGAAAACGATTATGTTAGTATGCTCCGCTGGTATGTCCACTAGCTTGCTTGTAACTAAAATGG
Source organism: Listeria sp. ILCC797 (assembly GCF_900186185.1). Taxonomy (NCBI): domain Bacteria; kingdom Bacillati; phylum Bacillota; class Bacilli; order Caryophanales; family Listeriaceae; genus Listeria; species Listeria sp. ILCC797. The sequence goes on along the minus strand of NZ_FYBS01000009.1, from coordinate 20,655 downwards.
AAAAAGCTGCTGAAGCGGAAGGTATGGAAGCAAAAATCTTTGCTGTTGCTGAAGCGGAAGCTGATAAGCACTTAGATGAAATCGATGTTTTACTACTTGGTCCACAAGTTCGTTTCTTAGAAGGAAACATGAAGAAAAAATTAGAGCCAAAAGGTATTCCACTAGGCGTGATTAACAGCATTGACTACGGAATGATGAAAGGCGACAAAGTTTTAGAACAAGCTAAAGAGTTAATGAAATAATTTTGTTAGCAAAGGGGCAACCCTTACTATAAATTAATGGTTCTTTTAAAGGCCACAAAAAAGGAGATTTTTTAAATGAATGGTTTTATTGCATTTATGGAGAAGCACTTCATTCCATACGCAGCTAAAATCGGTGCACAACGTCATTTAGTAGCCGTGCGTGATGGTTTCATCGCGACAATGCCACTAATGATTCTCGGTTCGTTCGCCGTACTAATTAACAACTTACCAATCCCTGGTTATATCCCGATGATGAATAACATTTTTGGGGAAGGAAAATGGCAAGCCTTCGGTGGTAACATTTGGGCTGGTACTTTCGCTATTTTAGGTCTTTTTATTGCTTTTACAGTAGCTTACAACCTTGCCAAATCTTATGACAAAGATGCTTTATCTTCTGGTGTCGTATCTGTTGCTTCTTTCTTTGCAATCGGCGCTGGATTCGTTACCGTTACTGACGGGGCTGGAAGTGTCGCGGGTCTTGGATCTGCTGGTTTATTCTTAGCACTTATTATTTCTTTAATTTCAACTGAAATTTTCACTCGTTTAAGTGGAAACTCAAAACTGATTATCAAAATGCCTGAAGGGGTTCCACCAGCAGTTGCTCGTTCATTTGCTGCATTATTCCCTTCGATGATTACCGTTTCAATTTTCGCTTTAATTACAGCTTTCTTCCAAGCTGCAGGTATTACAGATTTAGTTGGCGAATTCTACAAACTTGTTCAAGAACCATTCATGGGTCTTGCTAACTCGTTGCCAGTTGCTTTACTATTAGCATTTATTTCTTCATTCCTATGGTTCTTTGGTTTGCATGGTGCAAACATCATCGATCCATTTATGCAAACAATTAACGTTCCTGCAATCGAAGCTAACGTAAAAGCTCTAGAAGCAGGCGACAAAATCCCTTATATCGTTAACAAACCTTTCTTCGATTCTTTCGTAAACTTAGGTGGTACAGGGGCGACTCTAGGTCTTATCATTGCGATTTTCCTAGTAGCTCGTAAACATAAAGCTTACATGACAGTATCTAAATTATCTGCTGCACCAGGTGTGTTCATGATTAATGAACCGATGATGTTTGGTTTACCAATTGTGTTAAACCCAATCTTCTTCATTCCTTATATCTTGACACCAATGATTCTTGTAACAATTGCTTACTTTGCAACTGTACTTGGACTTGTTCCAGCTGCAACAGTTATCACACCTTGGACTACTCCGCCAATTATCGGTGGTGCCTTAGCAACACAAAGCTTGTCAGGTGGTATTTTAGCCGCAGTGAACTTAGTTGTCGCTGTTATTATCTACCTTCCATTCGCGAAAATGGCTCAAGTTCAAGAGCTTAAACGTGAAAAAGAGGCTGCTGCTGAGGAAGCAAAATAATTTCAACTTGAACTCTACACTTTAAGGACGTGTTGAACATGAATTCTGAAAATCTAGAACAAACAATTATGGGGCTAATCGTTTTTGGTGGTAATGCTAAAAGCGATGCAATGCTCGCAATTGATGCCGCTAAAAAGGGAGATTTCGATAAAGCTGACGAGCAAATTAAACTTGCCGAAGACGCTTTACTCGAGGCTCATCATTCTCAAACTGCTTTAATCCAAGGTGAAGCTCGTGGTGAAAAAACAGAAGTATCACTACTTCTTGTTCATGCTCAAGACCACTTAATGAACGCTATCACTTTCAAGGATTTAGCAAAAGAAATTGTTGAGTTATATCGTACAAAATAAGGTAAGAAAAGAAGCAAGCCAACTGGCTTGCTTCTTTTTAAATATATATTTTTTCTATAAGGAAAGATAAGCATCTATCCATCCCGCTTCACACATCTCATAATTGAAGACTAAGCCAATATAGGACATCGCCTCATACAAGTGTGACTTATCCTTATTCCACCCTTCACCATCTGTAATATAAATAAATTTGTGGTTAGTTCGAGAAAACCTATCGTGAAGAACTTGAAATTCTGTTGAAGATGCCTTCACCTTACTTCCCGCTGAATTAAAATTATTCACTTCAAACAGAAACAATTTTCTTCTTTCTTTGTCAAATAAAGAACCATCAAATCTTCTATTTGCAAAAATTTCGTCCATTTCCAAACCATACTTTTTTTTAGCGGTATCAGCCGTTGTCTGTCCACAAGACTGCCATCCTCTTCTATTAGCTATATCTTTTAACAACTCACTTAAATACCACTCTCCTAAATTGCCTGAACGATTTTTCCTAGCATTTGTATTTAATCCTGCCTCAATACCTACAACATAATCGCGAACACTCTTACTTAAACCGCGCTCTAAAAGTTCGAGTAAGCCAGACTCTCTAATGAACTTCATATATAAATCAATGTTTTTTATATCTATAGCATTAAAGTTTAATTTATACTCACCCAAAATATGTTGTACATCAAGGAAACCGTTTGCGTTTCCTGAATTATATTTTTCTCTTCTAATTCCTAACAAAACTGGGATTAATTTCAAAAGATGTGGTCTCTCTATAAAAAACTGCTTTACTGTTTCTTGATCTCTATTTATAAGATAGTCTAGAGTATATAAGTCTGCCCCATACTCATCAATATATTCTCTTACTTTGGAAAAATCAATCCAATAATCGGCTGGAAATTTAAGACTGGATCTAGTGTCTAAAAAGAATTCTGTTTTTTTCTTTGCTGGCATATTGATATAATCAAGTATGTCATAACCATTAATCGTTTTCATTCTTGTTCCATTCTCCTATCTTCTAGTAATTTGTTATGATAACTTCCGGAACTTTCCCTTTTCTTGCATCTCCTTTACTATTTATCATTCTAGATGCCTCAATGATTCGTATAGTCTTTTGATAGTCTTGATATAATTCATGAATTATTGGTGTGCTAGAATTTGAAAGCATCACATAAACCCCTTTTTTCGTGAGATCATCAAATAAGTCCCGTAACCTAACTTGATCTTCATAAGAAAAACCTTCATGGGTATATGAAGTAAAAGTAGCCGTTTTCGTTAGCGGTACATACGGTGGATCAAAATAAACAAAATCCCCTTTTCCAGCCCCCTTAACAGCCTCCTCAAAATCACAATTTAAAATCGTTATCTCTTGTTCATTTAGAAATTCTGAAACCATTGTTAAGTTGGCTAAATCTATAATTTTTGGATTTTTATATCTACCATACGGAACATTAAATTGTCCACTCTTATTTACTCTGTATAAACCATTGAAGTTAACCCTCAACATATAAAGGAGTCTTGCAGCCCTTTCAACAGCAGAAACTTGTTGAATTTCATTTGTTCTATCCATCGCTCTAAGTTCATAGTAGTATTCTGAGCTATTCAGTCTGGAATGCTTCTCTAAAACTTTTATTAATTCTTCTAAATTGTCTCTTATTTGTTTATATGCAAGTATTAAATCCTTATTAAAGTCATTGATAACTGCTTTTTTGGGCTGCAGATCAAAAAAAACCGCGCCTCCACCAATAAACGGCTCATAATATGAACTATATTCTTTAGGCAAATACTTGTTTATTTCCGGCAATAGTTGCCTCTTACCGCCAACCCATTTTGTAAAAGGTTTCATACCTGCTAATGTGGTTGCCATATAATCACTCCTTAACTTTTCGCTAATTAAATAATAACATTCCCGTCCCTCAATGTAAATTAGGCTAGCACCTTTTAATACCCTATAGATTCTATTTGATTGCCTACAAAAAGCAGCTAAGAATATTTCCTAGCTGCTAAAAATCATCTTCCATTTGATCGACCGGCGCCACATATTGATAAACACCTTGTTTTCCCGCTTCAATAATTTGATTCGCTAACACGTTTAGCGGTAAGCTCTCTCGGTTTATAAATGCTTCTAGCAGTAGCGGTATATTCACGCCCGTTACAAGCTCTGTCTGACTAAAATTCAGAAGAAGCGTGACTAGCACATTAAAGGGGGTGCCTCCTTTTAAATCAGTGAGGAATAAAACGCCTTCTTCTACATTTAAATTGCTGATTTCCTGCATGATTTTGCTTTGTAGGTTTTCAGGCGTTTCTCCCACTTCGAATGGGACAAAACTGGTATTTTTCTGCGTGCCGCAAATCATTTCCGCTGAGCGAATTAATTCTTCTGCGGCATTCCCGTGCGTGCAAACAAAAATTGCTGTCATTTTCAAAACCGCCTTTTTAATAGTCTAATTGACGATAGTAGCGTCTGATTTCCATTGGATGGCGATTTAAACGCTCGATATGCACATCAATTCGGTTGTTTACAGCATGAATGATGAACGGGGATAAGATGCCTCTGAATTTTTCTGAAATGCCAGGCAAAGCGTAGTCTTTTGCATCGATGATTGTATAGTTGCCGCAAATTTGTGGAATAAAACGGGCGACTCGTTCACTTAATGCGCGCTGGCTATCTTCGGTTACATAAATCGTTACAGGTGTATCACGCTCAACAATTTCGAACATGCCGTGGAAAAATTCATGCGCCTCAATTGATTTCGTTTTAATCCAGTGCTGCTCTTCCCAGTAACACATGGCGTAGGAATACGTTGCGCCCCACTGGTTCCCGGCGCCTACAAAATAATGAATGTCATCGCGATGGTGTTTTTCGGCAAATTCACGCCCAAATGCGTCGGCGGATTTTTCAATTTCAACAATGCCTTTTGCAAAATGTTGATCCATTTCATTATAAAACTCGTCATACTCGGCAAACTCGCCAGCCAAATGCATAAAGCGGTCCCCCACCATGAAGAATTTCAATTGTTCGTTTAGCGGATAGGAAATTAAATGGTCAACAAGCGAAGCTAGTTCCGCATCGGCTTTATCAATGAAACCAAGAACCGTTGCGCCAAGCGCGTTACACTTTTTGACGGCTTGCACAACCTCTTCTGTGCTACCTGTGACCGATGAAACCACAACAAACGTATCTTTCGTCACTCGCTTATTCCCTGTCGTTAGAAACACGGCGGCGTTTTCATAAAAAGTTTCAAGCTCCGTTCTCTCTTTCATGTGCACAACCGCCTGCATAGCTGACGCGTAAGTGCCTCCAATACCTAACCAGCATATGTTACTAAAGCCTCGGTTAAAGACATGATCAATAACCTCATTAATTTGCGGACGTAATTTTAACGCCCCCTCCATATTTTTTAATACTTTTCCTTCGTCAAATTTTAGCATTGCTAGTCCTGCCTTTCTCTTCAAATTTTCGATTTTGTAATTGTGTCAAATTCCGGGAATGCGGATTTTTCCAAATTGATGCCCTTTTCCTGCGACACTTTAAACGCGAGCAGATGAACGGGCACCGTCATAAATAGCGAGGCGAGTAGTTCCTCTGTTTGAATGTCCAACGCTAAATCTCCACGTTTCGCTTTGTCCCCATTCGCATAAATGGTCTCTACACGCGAAACATGTCCGTGCAAAAACTCCTTCAATTTATCCGCGCGTTCCAAAAGTATCCCTTCCGGTTCCAAGAAAATCACATAATCATCTGCAGATAAACCAATATATGGTCCGTGCATGTATTCTTCTAACTCTTTGCCAAACGCCGTAATTCGAATGGTTTCGGTTACTTTTGTTTCTCCTTCGCGCGCTACACCATACGTGCTTCCGTAGCCAATAAAGAAAATTCGGTTCGCCTTTAACCATTCAGGCGTGCGTTCGTCTACCCATTTGGTCGCTTTCGTGATAAGCGCTGGCAATTTGGTAGCGATTTTTTGCATTTCAGCCAAATCAAATTCATATTGTTCGGTCGTTACTTTTCCAGTTGCTAATGCCATTTCAAGCGCCAGTAAATTCAAGATGAGAATCGTCGCGCTGTAGCCTGCCGTCACATATGGCATTTCTTCAATGCCCATGCCCATTTCAATGACGTGCTCAGCCGCTTTTGCGATTGGACTAGTCACATCACTTGTCACCGTAAAAATTGTACCGCCTCGTTTTTGAATTTCTTCCACAAGATGGATGGTAGAATAACTATGGCCGCCTTGCGAAATTGCCACATATAACGTATTTTTATCCAAATGAAGCATGTAATTTCCAGAAATAGACGGCTCTTCTATATAAACGGGTATACCTAGTTTCGCGCTCATATAAAGTTGTGCCCCGAAAGCCGCATTCGAACTTGATCCTGTAGCAAAAATGACGATGGAATGATACGTTTTATGCTCCATTTGAATGATTTCTGCTAAAATTTGTTTGCGATTTCGCATAATATTTGTATATATTTCTGGTTCTGCATGAATATAATGTTCCATATTTTTCATTTTTTCACCCGCTTTATTTTAATAATCCTGTAAAGGCTCCTAAAATTCCAATTCCTGCGATTAAAAGGAGTATCCAATGCGCTTTAAGTCCTTTTTTATCTAGCCAAAAGATGAAGAAAGTGAAGCCAAGCGCTAGAATCCCTGGAACAATGCCATCAAAAATACTTTGAATACTGACGGCTTCTTTTCCCGTACCGAATTTAAACGGCATATTTATGCTTACCATGGTGGCTACCATCGCGCCAACAACACCTAACCCAATAATGGACGCGCCATAAGATAATTTATCCATTAAACCTGTCTTTTGGATTTTCTCAATAAAGTTAGCTCCAATATTATAGCCGACAAACAAACCGTAATAACGAGTCAGAATAGCCGGAATATTGAAAATAAGAAGGAACAGAATGGGGCCTAAAATATTTCCCTGCAGGGCAAGTGAAGTCCCGATTCCCGTTGCAATAACGCGTAATGTTCCCCAAAAGAACGAGTCGCCAATTCCGCTTAATGGGCCCATGAGCGCCACTTTAATATTATTAATGGAGTCTGTGTCAAAATCTTTTTCTTTGGCAGCTTGTTCCTCCATCGCGATTGAAATCCCTAGCGGAAATGTAGAGAGCCACGGTGTGACGTTATAAAACTCTAAATGCCTTTGATAAGAAGCGATTTTTTGATCTTTGTCATTTTTAAAAATCTTATTTAGTGCTGGTAACATTGAAAATCCGTAACCGAGATTTGATTGCCGCTCATAGTTCCACGACCATTCCATTGTGAATGAGCGCCAGAAAACTTTCATCAAATCTTTTTTAGTGAGTACATCAGAATTCTTCATCTTCATAGTTAATCCCCCCATCATTTGCAAGAGCTGGTTTTGTCTGGTCATTTTTTGGCGAATTATCATTTTTGAGTGTCGCATAGCCAGTTAAAATTAGCGCTAAACAAGCGGCAAAAATGGCAACACCAGTAACAGGTACTTTTAAATAAACGGCTAAAGCAAAACCGAAAACAAAGAATACCGCATTCTTTTTATTAATCATTAGTTTAAGTAGTAACGCGAAACCGTAAGCTGGAAGAAGTCCTGTCGCAATCCCTAGACCCGTAATAACAAATTGCGGAATAGCATCAAGAACCGTTTGAATAACAGGGCTCCCGACAAGGTAAGAAACCGCGACGATAATCCCTATCGGCAAGTTAATGGATAAGAAGCCTCCCAGAAGCTGCATTCGACTTATCCCACTGGAATTCCCCTCCAAAGCATAGCGGTCAGCTTTATGCACAAAATAAGGTAGAACAAAGATAAAACAGAGATTTTTTACGACTAAAACAAGGGAAGCGATTGGAATCCCCAGCGCTAATGCTACCGCTGTGCTTTCCCCAGTCGCTATCGCAAAAGCAGTTCCTAAGATGCTGCCTGAAATAATCTCCGGCGGAATCGACGCACCGATGGAAAAGGAACCAACAAACGCTAATTCTAAAGTGGCTCCCATAATGATGCCCATCTGAACATCCCCCATAATAAGACCTGCGAGCGTACATGTTACAAGTGGCCTTGATAGCATGGATGAACCAAGTAAGTATTCTCCATTTGCAAGCATTGCAACCAGTGCCAACAAAATTGCTGTTACAATATTTTCCATAATTTAGCCCTTCTTTCTAAGTTTATGCCTCAAAAGTGACTTTCTTTTCGTTCGGTACTTGTTGGATAAAAATGTCAATATTCCGTTTTTTCAAATCGTTCAAGCGCTCAACTTCGTTCGCCGTCAGATTTACCGCCTTAGAAAAATTGGTCGTGCCTTCTCGCTGCTTCGTTCCACCTAAATTCAACATTGGAATTTTGCCATTTGTGCCTTCGATTAGTTTGTAAGCGTCTTCAACCGATTCCACTACAATGAGCAAGTTATACTTGTCTGTGACTCCGGAATTAATAGCTTGGACACTCTCTTCTATACTCTTCATTACTAACTTCGCCGCTTCAGGTTTAGCCAAACGAATGGCAGATTTTCGAAAATCATCTGCGGCAACGCTATCATTGGCGACCAATATCGTGTTTACGTCTAGTGCATTAAACCAGGATACCGCTACTTGTCCATGAAGCAAGCGGTGATCCACTCGTAGAAATTGAATCATTTTTTCTTCCTCCTTAGTTAAAATCGACTACATATTTGGTTGACTGGGCATCTTCATAACGATTTTGAATGGCAATGGGCACTCCGTTTTCTGCAAAAAACAGGCTACTTAATTTGAATACGGGGGCATTTTCTTGCACATGCATTGATTTTATTTGCTCATTACCGGCTAAAATAAGTTGAAGTTCCTGCTCAAGCTCAAACAATTTATATTTACCTGAATTGACAAGCTCTATGACATTAATAATTTGAAAATCATTCGCTTGTAAATCAGGATATAAACGCATTGGTAAAACAAGTATGTCTAGCGTTGTTGCGCGCTCATTTTTTTGAGTAAATTTAATGTAATAAATAAGCTCATTTTCCTTAACGCCTAATTTTGCCGCATAAAACTTCCCTGCTTTACGCACATAAAAGTCTTTTATTTCCTTTTTCGAGTCCTCATTGGTGTTATTTTTCATAACACCTGTCATCTCTAGAATGTTTTGCGCGGTTAATTTTGGCTGCACATAAAGTCCGACACCATTTTTTCGCATAACAAGCCCTTCATTTACAAGTAAATCCACCGCGCGGCGAATCGTAGTTCGGCTACTCGAAAAAATGTCCTGCAATTCCGTTTCATTTGGCATTAGCATTCCCGCTTTATATTCATCGCGATTAATTTTTTCTTTTATTTCTTGCGCGATTTTCTCAAAAAGTGGCTGTTTTACGCCCATCTTCACTCATCCTCCAAGTAATCAAAAATATGTTTCGCGTTGATTTTATATTTAATTTGATTACCAATAAGATACTGTTTACTATATTCCACTGGCTCATCATTTTGGTCGAACGCCTTACTCACAACCTCGAAAAGCGGCGTTTCAAGCGGGACTTTCAAGCTATCTGAAAGCTCCTCGTCCGCCGACACAAAGCGCAACTCTTCTCGCCCGTAGGTTGGCCGCGTTTTAAATTCCTTTTCTAAAACATGGTAGAGCGATCTATTGTTAAAATCGATTGCCGCAATACCCGCAAATCGCCGAATGTCTACGTACGATATTTCGAAAGAGAACGGCCTTCCAGAAACCTCCCGCAAACGAATTAATTTGAAAACCGGCTGATTTAAATCGAGTCCAAGAAATTGGTTGACTTCAGGAACCCCGTTCGCTACTTCATTTGAAACCACTGTAATGATTTGCTCACCGGGGAGCTGGCTACTCATTGAATTCATTTTCAAAATATTAATGGTTTGTTTCGTGTTGATGACCATGCCTTTGCGATTTCTTTTTTGCACGATGGCCTCTTTTTCAAGCGTATCAAGCGTCCGCCTGAGCGTTGTCCGGCTTACGCCTAGCTCTGTTTCAAGCGCGCGTTCCGATGGCATATCGATTTCACCACTAGCTGTTTTTTCTTGCACAAGAAACCGCAACTGCTCCTCGCTTTGAATAGCCGGCGATATGTCTTTGTACTCCATGGCGACACCTCCTAAAAAGATACAGCTAAATATATTTTTAATACCAACTTCATTGTAATCGCTTGCATTTTATTTGTCAATAGCTTTTCAAAAAAAGAAAGTATCACGGAGATACTTTCTTTTTTCGCCTTTCTAACGGGAGCGCTTCATATTTTGTTTTGTAGAGCGAGTAAAAATGCGTTTTGTTTTGGAAGCCGACTTGTTCGATAATAGCGTTAATGGGGATGTTCGTTGTTTCGATTAATAAATTGGCGGCGAAAATTTTTTGTTTGTTGACCAGTTCGGTGAATGTTTGGCCCGTTTTCTTTTTAATGACATTGCTTAAATAATTTTTATTGTAGCCGAGCGTATCAGCAGCTGTTGTAAGCGTTATATCACGGTATTCTTTTTCAATTAAGTGTAGCGTATTAAGCGCTACGTTGTCCGTTTCCGAGTGCAAACTGCGCACCTCATCCGACAAGTAAGTATCACATTTTCGGACGAGCTCAGTAAATAAAATCGGCAAGTATAGTGTGATAATTTTGGTTGAAAATTCTTCATCACGAAAATATTCGGTTATAATTTGATCTAAAATTTGCTGGATGTGCGGGATATTGGCGCTTTTGAAGATAATATATTTTTTCATACGGTTGCCAGAAACGCTGGAGTTTAACAAAAAATCATACACGAGACTGTTTTTCTTCTTTATTCCGGTCAGCCACTCTAGGTTAATATTTTTATCCCGAAAAAGAATGTTGATCAAAATATCCTCCTCGCCCATCGCTCCGATTGAGTGATGACAACCACTGTCGAGTAGCAGAAGTTCCCCTTTGTTTAAAACTTCGGGTTTTCCTTCAATCGTTTGATGACACTGTCCGCGGAGCATATAATTGAGCTCTAAAAATTGATGAGAGTGGTTCGGATAATCGGCAAAGCGGTTATGTTTACTGATGTAAATGTCTTTATTTCGAAAAAAGTATTCATTTAGCAAATTCATATTGCCATCTTTTTCAGAAAACGATTTTTTCGGGTAATCCATGATGAAATCGCCTGTTTCTTTTTGAACCTTTTCTTTACTGTTCATGCGGTATAACCTTGATTTAATGACCTCATCCACGATGCTCACCACCTGTATATTTGATACTATTATTATAATCCTACGTTATTGTAAACGCAATCATTCAAGAATATATTATAAGTAAGCGCTTAACAAAAATACGTAGGAGGGTTAATTATGAGTACAGTTGCAAAGGAGAGCAAAAAAGGAACCATCGCGGTATCCTTAACAAATTACTTAGACTCAGGTTGTATTGTTGCAGGTGCAAGTGGCTTAACTTTATGGGCCAGCGAATTTGGTTTAGATAGTTTTGCTGTAGGATTACTAGGTGCGGTGAGTGCGAATGCGTTTGGTTCTGCTTTTGGAGCGTTAATTGGCGGTCATTTGGCCGATAAATATGGTCGGAAATTCATTTACACATACAATATGCTGGTTTACATTTTAGGTGTTGCAATCATTATGTTTGCGATGAACTTTACGATGTTATTGCTTGGATTTTTAGTTACTGGATTGTCTGTTGGGGCAGGCGTTCCCGCTTCGTGGACGTATATTTCTGAAATGGCGAACCCGAAAATTAGAGCTAGAAATATCGGCATTTCACAATTTGCTTGGTCATGTGGCCCAGCGATTATCTTTACACTTGGTATTTTAGTTTCACCACTTGGGCTTTTTGGAAACCGCTTACTATTTTTATCACTACTTATTGTAGCTATTGTAGCTTGGTCGCTGCAACGCCGTTTAGATGAATCGAAAGACTGGGAAGCGGAGCAAGCAAAATTAAAAGCAGCGGGCACAAAACAGTCGCATCCATTCAAACACGCTTTTTCAAATATGATAAACATTAAATCGATTTTATTTTTAGTTGGCGTTTACATGTTTTGGAACTTGGTTGCTGGCGCAATGGGCTTTTTCATGCCATTTGTTTATGAAACGGTTGGCGGACTTACAAATACGCAAGCAAACTTACTTCAAGCTGTTTTATGGATTCTAACAGCCGCAGCTACTTATTTCGGATTTGCCAAATTTGGCGACCGTGTCAGTCACAGATGGTTATTTTTCGTCGGAGCCGCAATGGCAGTTGCCTCATGGGTTGTACTTACTTATGTTGGCATGTCTTGGGTTGGTCTTTGGACGTTCGTTATCCTTTGGGGAATTTCAGCAGGCATCGGGGCGCAAGCTTTTTATGCACTTTGGTCAACCGAACTCTTCCCGACGCAGTACCGCGGCGGAGTCCAAGGCATTATGTTCTTTATCGTTCGCGGAAGCGCCGGCATTTGGTCGATTATTTTCCCAGTTATTCTCACCAACCTTGGTTTCACTGTAGCAGGAACTATCATGATTGTTTTACTCGCTATTTCGCTATTCATTGGCGTCATTTGGACACCAAATACTCGCGGGCGGACACTTGATGATATCACGGAGGAACGTTACGGCGCTTTAAACAAAAAAGAAGTGAAAGCAACTCTTGCAAAGGAAAGTGATTGATGTGAAACACTATGTAGCAGTTGATATTGGGGCATCGAGCGGGCGACTTATTTTGGGAGAAATCGCGCAAGATAAACTCGTTTTACGGGAGGTGCACAGATTTAAAAATGGTTTTACGTTCCGAGATGGCCATGACCGGTGGGAAATCGACCAATTGATTCGCGAAATTTTCGCCGGGCTTACGAAATTAAAACAAGAAGGCATCGCAGAGTGTAGCCTTGGCATTGACACGTGGGGCGTCGACTATGTTTTGATTTCAGAGGAAGGGCAGAAACTGGCCGATCCGATTAGTTATCGCGACAAACGGACCGAGGATAAGATGACCGAAATGACCGCGCTTTACCCAAAAGACTTTATTTACAAAAAAACCGGGATTCAGTTTTTGGAATTAAATACACTCTACCAATTGTACGCGGAGGACAAAAACCAAATTAAGAAGGCAGACAAAATTTTGCTCATCCCTGATTATATTGGCTACGTATTAACGGGTAAAATGGTCGCTGAAACGACGAATTCGTCTACAACACAAATGCTTAATTTGCGGGAACAATTGTTTGACGCTGAGCTTCTCGCCCACTTAAATATCGACCCGAACAAGTTTGCCAAATTGACGGATGCGGGAACGACGCTTGGCGAATTGCTTCCAAAATGGTACGACGAATTCGACATTCCAACTTGCGAGGTCATTACAGTGGCGACGCATGATACCGCTTCAGCAGTCGTTGGAACGCCGCTTACTGGTAGTAATTCCGCCTTTTTAAGTAGTGGAACATGGTCACTCCTTGGCACGGAATTATCTGCGCCCATTACAAGCGACCGCGCCTTTCAGGAAAATTATACAAATGAATGGGGCGCATACGGGACGTATCGCTTTTTGAAAAATATTATGGGACTTTGGATTGTGCAGGAAATTGCTCGTCAGGCGGGGCATTCGATTTCGTTTGCGGAGATGGCTGAGGAAGCAAATCGTTATCCGTATTTTACGAGCGTTATTGATGTGAACGACGCCCGTTTTAACAATCCGGAAAACATGATTGTAGAAATTCAAAATTATTGTCGGGAAAATGGGCAGCCGGTGCCGGAGTCAATTGGGGAGCTGACAAACTGTGTTTATTCGAGCCTCGCCATTTGTTACCGGGACGCACTAAAGACGCTAGCTGAAATTACCGGCGAACAAGTTCAGTCGCTCCACATTGTTGGCGGAGGCAGTAATGTTGCCATTTTGAACCAATTGACAGCTGATCTTGCGGGCATTCCCGTTTACGCTGGACCAAGCGAGGCGACGGCCACCGGGAACTTATGCGTGCAAATGATAACAAAAGGCGTCTTAAAAAATATGTCTCACGCAAGAAACATCGTTCGTTCTTCTTTTCATATAAAAAAATATGTTCCAAAAACGAGCGATTTAATTTTAGGAGGGAAAATCAATGAGTGAAGTAGAAAAACGTTATGAGAGCGCAAAAAGCCGTTATGCGGCGATTGGTGTAGATACGGAGGCGGCTCTTCGGAAGCTGCAAGAAATCAAAATCTCGATGCACTGCTGGCAAGGCGACGATGTGAAAGGGTTTTTAAATCCTGGCGGCGAACTGACTGGCGGCATTATGGCAACGGGCAACTACCCTGGTGTGGCGACAACGCCGAATGAGCTCCGCGCTGATTTAGAGAAGGCTTTTTCGTTAATTCCCGGGAAACATAAAGTGAATTTGCACGCGATGTACGTGGATACGGATGAAAAAGTGGATTTAGATGAGATTGAGCCAAAACATTTTGAAGGTTGGGTGAACTGGGCGAAGGAACACGGGCTTGGACTTGACTTCAATCCGACTTTCTTTTCGCATCCGATGTTTAAAGACAATTATACGCTTGCTTCTCCTGATCAAACGGTTCGCGATTTTTGGATTGAGCACGGGAAACGTTCACGGAAAATCTCGGAATATTTCGGGCGCGAATTAGGGCAAACGAGCATTAACAATTTCTGGGTTCCAGATGGTATGAAAGACAATCCAATTGACCGTCTGACACCTCGAAAACGCCTAATGGAGGCACTTGATGAAGTTTTTGCGGAAAAATTGGATGAAAATTTCACGCAAGAATCAGTTGAAAGCAAACTTTTCGGTTTGGGCGCTGAAGCGTATACAGTTGGCTCTCATGAGTTTTATATGGGGTACGGTTTAACACGTGATAAATTAATTTGTTTAGATGCTGGGCACTTCCATCCAACCGAAGTCATTTCAAATAAACTTTCCTCCTTAGCTTTATTCAGCAAAGGGGTTATGCTCCACGTAAGCCGGCCAGTGCGCTGGGATAGCGATCATGTTGTGCTCATGGACGATGAGCTTGTCGAGATTGGCCGTGAGCTTGTGCGTAATGACTTATTGCCGATTACAAATATCGGGCTCGATTTCTTTGATGCGACGATTAACCGTGTCGCTGCCTGGGTTGTCGGCGTTCGCAACACCCAAAAAGCACTTTTAAAAGCACTCCTTGAACCGACCGCTGATTTGAAAAAAATGGAGCTTGCAAACGACTTTACATCGCGTTTAGTTTTCACAGAGGAACTAAAAGACTTTCCTTACGGGGATGTATGGAATTATTTCTGCGAGCAAAACGGCGTTCCAGTTGGGCTTAACTGGCTTACGGACGTGCGTGATTACGAAGAAAGTACGCTGTTAAAACGAAACGCAATTTTAGAACGATAGGAGTCTTAAAAATGGTGAATCAAATAGTAAACAAAATTGAAACTGCCCCTTTTGTAGAAGAAATGGTCGAAACGGCAAGCAATTTGTACCGCCTAGGCTGGGATGAACGAAACGGCGGAAATATTAGTTACTTGCTTTTCGAGGAAGAAATCGCGCCTTATTTGGATGCTAGCAAAACTATCCGCAACATTCCAATGGATTTTGATGGCAGTGCTCTAATCGGCAAATATTTTTTAGTAACGGGATCAGGCAAATATTTCAAAAATGTGCGAAAAGCGCCTAGCGAAAATATTGGTATTATCCGCGTTACAAATGACGGGAGAAGCGTAGACCTCCTTTGGGGACTTGAAAACGGAGCTGTGCCAACAAGCGAACTTCCTTCTCATTTTATGAGCCATATCGCGCGCCTCTCTGTCAACCCAAATAATCGCGTTGTCATGCACTGTCACGCGACGCATCTTTTGGCGATGACTTTCACGCACAATTTAGATGAACGCCTCTTCACCAGAACACTTTGGCAAATGTGTACAGAATGTCTGGTCGTCTTTCCAGATGGTGTTGGCATCATTCCTTGGCTTATCCCGGGGACGAACGAAATTGGCACGGCGACTTCGGAAAAGATGAAGGAAACTCGCCTCGTCGTTTGGCCGCATCACGGTATTTACGGGGCCGGCGAAACGATGGACGAAACATTCGGTCTAATTGAAACCGCAGAAAAAGCCGCGCAAGTTTACACGATTGTCCGCGCACAAGGCGACGTTTTACAAACGATTACCGATGAACAATTGCACTTGCTCGGCGAACGCTTTGGCGTCACCCCAAAAGCCGGTTATTTGAACATATAAGGAGGAATCCACATGGAACGCATTGCACAACTCATGTATTTGTACCCAGACAAGCAAGAGGAATACAAAAAACGCCACGACGAGCTTTGGCCTGAGCTTGAAGCCGCATTAAAAGCGCACGGGGCAAGTAATTACTCCATTTTTTTGGACAAAAACACCGACATTTTATTTGCGTATCTGGAGGTCAGTGATCTTTCGCGGTACAACAAAATCGCGGACACTGAAATTTGCAAAAAATGGTGGGCATACATGGCGCAGATAATGAAAACAAATGAGGATAACAGTCCTGTCACAAAAGATTTACGTGAAGTATTTTATTTAGCCTAGCGAGTTACGGGTCGCCAGTTGCGGCCCTTTCGCGCATTGTTTTTTGTGATATTTCGAACAAAGGAGAGGATTTTTATGGTAAACCGCATGATTTTAAATGAAACTTCGTATTTTGGGAAAGGTGCGATTTATAAAATTGCGGATGAGGTTCAAAAACGTGGATTTCAAAAAGGCTTTTTGGTGACGGATAGCGGCCTAGTTGATGCGGGTGTGGCCAAACGCATAACGGACATTCTGGATGAACACCAATTGCCGTATACGGTTTTTGATGGCATCACGCCAAACCCTAATTTAGCGGTCGTAAACGCCGGCGTCGCTGCCCTAAAAGCGTCTGGCGCTGACTATATTTTGGCGCTCGGGGGAGGTTCCCCAATTGACGCGGCCAAAGCACTTGGCATCATTTACGCAAATCCAGAACACGCGGGCATTTTAAGCCTAGAGGGAGAACCTGGAACTAAAAACCCGAGCTTGCCAATTTTGGCTGTCCCGACAACATCAGGAACTGCTGCCGAAGTGACGATTAACTATGTGATTACTGACGAGGCCAACAACCGCAAATTTGTTTGCGTCGACCCGCACGATATCCCTGTATGCTCTTTTATTGACAGCGACATGATGATGGGCATGCCGAAAGCGCTTTGTGCCGCAACAGGAATGGACGCTTTAACCCACGCCATCGAAGGTTTTATTACAAAAGGGGCTTGGGAGCTAACCGACACCTTGCACTTAAAAGCCATCGAAATAATTAGTCACGCCCTTCCTGCTTCTGTAGACGGTGATTCAGCTGCACGCGAAAAAATGGCGCTCGGTCAATATATGGCTGGAATGGGCTTCTCAAACGTGGGGCTTGGCCTCGTTCATGGCATGGCTCACCCACTAAGCGCTTGGTATAACGTACCTCACGGAGTTGCCTGCGCCGCACTTCTTCCGATTGTGATGGACTACAACAAAGACTTTACGGGGGAAAAATATCGAGAAATTGCCCGTGTCATGGACATTCCAAATGTTGAAGCTTCCTCAATTGACGAGGTTCGCATAAAAGCCGTAGAAGCCGTGAAATCACTCGGCAAACAAGTTGGCATCCCACAAAACATCACCGAACTCGGCGTTCTAGAAACTGATTTAGAAGCCATTGCAAAAGATGCCCTTAAAGATGTCTGCACTGGCGGAAATCCGCGTGAAACTAGTTTAGAGGACATTTTATCACTTTATAAAGCGATGTTATAAAAAACGCCAGGGAGACCTGGCGTTTTTTAACTCCTCATATTCTTAATTACATGGCGAACAGCCCAAATTGGGTGGTGAAACAGCATTCTCGGACCTGAAAAGCGCATAACTTGCTTGATTTTATCGCGATAGTCGGCGCGGTAGCAATGAACACTACACTTCTCACACGTGCCTTTTTCTTCACCAAAACGGCAAAAATCCAAACGTTTCATCGCATAATTTTGCAAGTCTTGACAAGTATCGCATAAGCACGGCGTATGATGGTTTTTCTTGCAATATAGCTCAATCATTGCTGTAACCGTCTGACGTTCACGCGTGATTTTCGGTCCATTGTTCACTATTCTCATTCCCATTCGCCTCTATTTCATTAATTTATCCAAAACATTTGTTAAAAGTTCCGCATTAATCGTAATTTTAGGCGGTCTCGCATAAATCGTATCATTGACCCGCTCAACCATCGTTAATAAGATCACACTGTTTAAAACAAGGGAAATTGTTTCCGATTGTTCCGATTTCTCTTTTTCGCGCATGAATTGCTTAATTTTCTCCCCAACTTTTAGATATAAATATTCAATTATGGTCGGATTGATGAATTCCATGTCCTTACTGCCCATTTCTTTCACCGAAATAACCATAAACGCTTGGTATTTATCATAAAGAGTGAGAATAAATTCACTGGCCTCTTTTAAAAAGCTGTGACTGTCTTCAAAATCGCGCTCAAAAAAGCGATTGATTTCCTCTTGCATCATCTCAAATTGGAATTCAAGAGTCATATGAATCAAATTTTCTTTGCTTTTAAATTTTTTAAAAATGGTCGCCTCATTAATTCCCGCCGCTTCAGCGAGTTGGCGCGTAGTGGAACCTTTAATGCCATTTTGAGCAAGCATTTTAAGCGTTGCCTCCATAATTGACTCTTTCGTAATCACTTGTTTTCTCCTTCCTTGCACACAAAGCAAGTACTTACTTAACAAAAGTATAGCAGAGGATGAAATGTTGTTCAAGAGGTGTCCTCTTTTGACTAATAGTCTGCAGAATCACAGAACTGTAATCTGTTTGAAATAGCAACTGAAAGGGAAAAATGGGATAATGATAACTAAATTAGTGTACCTAGCCCGGGAAGATTTCCCTCAAAAGGAGTGACCATGTTTGAACAAAACAAGAAAAGAGAGGATTTTAGCTGCCCGCAAAAACGGACAGTTAAATAAAAAGAAAAGCGCTCTACAAACAGGAGCGAAAGTTGCAAGCTTTACAGCTATCGCAAGTACAGCTTTAGTCCCTGCGTTTTCAACTGTAGTGAGTGCAGATGAAGTCGCAAACAACAGTCAAAACGATAAGACACCTGCGAAAACATTAGAAAATCAGCGTGCCGCTACCGGAGGAAAAGAAACGGTTTCCGTTAAACCACTCGTAAGTTATTCTTCAGGCGCAACGTTTAGTAACTTTCAAAAAACGACACTAAAAAGCACAGCTTCGGTTCAAAGTTTTATCAATCAGATTAGTTTAAGTGCTTCCCAAATTGCTACTGCAAATGACTTGTATGCTTCCGTCATGATTGCACAAGCGATTCTAGAAAGCGCCTACGGAACAAGCGCCCTCGGTTCAGCGCCAAATTACAATTTATTCGGCATAAAAGGCACATACAACGGACAATCCGTTTTAAAACAAACGTTAGAAGATGACGGCAATGGCAATTATTATCCTATTAACGCTCATTTCCGCAAATATCCGTCATACCACGAATCTTTGCAGGACTATGCGCGCGTCATCCGAAACGGTCCGTCATGGAACCCGAACTACTATGCCGGCGCTTGGAAAAGCAACACATCATCTTATCTCGGCGCCACCCAAGCACTGACCGGAACATACGCAACCGACACAAGCTACTCCGTCAAACTAAACAACCTGATCAAAACTTATAACTTAACTCAGTACGACACACCCGGAAGCGGAACAGGTTCAGGAAACATCGTCGGCAGTACTTATTATACTGTGAAAAAAGGCGACACCTTGTGGAGCATAGCTACGCGCCACGGATTGTCTGTCTCGAATTTAAAATCATTAAACAACTTAAAGAGCAACACCATTCACATCGGGCAAAAACTCGTCATAAAACAAGGCACACCTAGTGGTAGCAGCAATACATCGGCCACGACATACAAAGTAGTTTCTGGCGACACGCTTTGGCGAATTGCTACAAAATACAAAACGACACCCGCCAATCTTAAAGCTTGGAACGGCCTAAAATCCGATACCATTCGTGTCGGACAAGTTTTAAAAGTGAGCGCAGGTAGTACAAATACCGGCGGAAGCGGAAGTTCAACCACTGCCACGTACACCGTTAAAAAAGGTGACACACTTTGGAAAATCGCAACAGCCAACAAAACGACTGTCGCAAATATTAAGTCTTGGAATAAACTACCGTCAGACTCCATACGAGTTGGGCAAAAGCTCATCGTTTCAAAATCCGCTAACACACCGTCTAGTTCAAAACCAAGTACAGCAAGCTACACCGTAAAAAAAGGTGACACGTTATGGGGTGTTGCCTCAAAAAACAAAACTTCCGTCACCAAATTGAAGTCCCTCAACAAACTAACAAGCAACACGATTTATGTTGGGCAGAAATTGAAATTGAAATAAAAAAAGGAGTTGCGGCATCTTGCAACTCCCAAAAGTTAGACTTCTGTAGAGTGGCTCTTCCCACTCTACTTTTTCATGTGGTAGATTGCTTCCTTTAGCAAAATTTGCCAACCAATTTGTCTGGTTCGTCTTGTTGTTTCATCGGCAACATAATCCACATCACCTTTTCCAACTAGATATTCTTGTACAATCGTTAACTTTAATTCTTTCAGGAGTTCTTCGCTACCCCTTCTATACGTCGATGCTCCCGCGTTTTAGTTGGGCGATCAATGTGCCTAAATTGGCCACCACTTTATCCGCCTGTTTGTCCAGTGCGAGAACCGCCGCCGCTTTGTTATCACTTAACTGATACTTA